>JANQOA010000118.1 GCA_028279305.1 Pseudomonadales bacterium | reverse complement strand
AAGGATCCCAGCCAGGCGGAACCGGGCATTGCGGACCTGCACGCGGTCGGCGCGGTGGTGAAAATCAACCGGGTGGAAAAACGCGACGGCGGCGCCCAGGTCATTGTGCAGGGCGACCGCCGGGTGCGGCTGGGGGCCGCCGACCCCGAAAGCGGTTATCTGCGCTGCGAGTTCAGCCCGCTGGTGAACCTGGAACTGGCCGCCGCCGGCGCTGATGAAACCGAAATAGCAGCGCTGATCCGCCTCAACCAGGAACTGGCCCAGCGTATTGCCCCCCTCTACGCCTCGGACAACGGCGGGCAGATTTATCAGCAGCTGGTGGGCCATATCAGCGACCCGGTCATCCAGATGTACCGCATCGCTTCGCTGGCCAACCTGACTGTGGAGCAGGAACAGGAGGTGCTGAACTGCGACACCACCATCCAGTTGATGCAGCGGGTCAACAGCATTCTCACCCATGAGCTGCGGGTCACCGAGCTGCGCCGGGAAATTGCTGAACAGGCCCGTGACGACATTGAAAAACAGCAGCGCGAACACGTGCTGCGCCAGCAGAAACAAGCCATCGAACAGGCGCTGGGGGAAGACGGTGACGACGAAGAAATTGCCGAGATCCGCCAGCAGCTGAAAGACGCGCGCCTGCCAGAGACGGTGCAGGGGGAAGTTGACCGCGAGCTCAAGCGCCTCTCGCGCATGTCCCCCAATGCAGCGGACTATCAGGTGGCCCGCGCCTATCTGGAGCTGGTTGCCGAGCTGCCCTGGCACGCCCAGACCACCGACAACCTGGATCTCAGCCACGCCCAGCAGGTACTGGACGAAGACCACTTCGGGCTCGAAGAAGTGAAGGAGCGCATTCTCGAAAGCCTGGCGGTGATGCAGCTGAACCCGGAGTCAAAAGCACCCATCATCTGTTTTGTCGGTCCGCCCGGGGTCGGCAAAACCTCCCTGGGCCAATCCATCGCCCGCGCCATGAACCGTAAATTCGAACGCCTCAGCCTCGGCGGCCTGCACGACGAAGCGGAATTGCGCGGCCACCGGCGCACCTACATCGGCGCCATGCCCGGACGCATCCTGCAGGCGCTGCGCCGGGCGGAAGTGGTGAACCCGATCATCATGCTGGACGAAGTGGACAAACTCGGACGCGACTTCCGCGGCGACCCCTCCGCCGCCCTGATGGAGATTCTCGATCCCGCGCAGAACAAAGAATTCCGCGACAACTACCTGAACCTGCCGTTTGATCTGTCGCGGGTCATGTTTATCACCACCGCCAATACCCTGGACGATATCCCCCGGCCGCTGCTGGACCGCATGGAAATCATGGAGGTGAGCGGTTACTCGGATCTGGAAAAACAAGCCATTGCACGCAACTATCTGATCCCCCGCCAACAGCGCGAAGCCGGCCTGAGCGCCGCTCAGCTGGATATCACCGACGCCGCGCTGGCTTATATGATCCGCCGCTATACCCGCGAGGCGGGGGTGCGCGAACTTGAACGGGTGATCGGCCGTATATCACGCAAACGCGCCCGCCAGGTGCTGGAAGCACAGCCGGGGCTGGGCGAAATTGGCGCCGAGCAACTGGTGCAGCTGCTGGGCCCGGAAAAGTTCCAACGCGACGCCAACCGCGAACACCCCCACCCCGGCGTGGCGGCGGGGCTGGCCTGGACCCAGGCGGGCGGGGATGTGCTGTACATCGAAGCCACCCTCACCCCCAAAGACGAGAAGGTCACCCTCACCGGGCATCTGGGCCAGGTGATGCAGGAGTCCGCGAAAGCGGCGCGCAGCTGCGTATGGTCCATGGCTGACGAGTTGGGCATCGACCCGCAACATATAGAACAACAGGGCATCCACATCCACGTGCCTGCCGGTGCCGTACCCAAGGACGGCCCCAGCGCCGGGGTGACCATGGCTGCTGCCATTGTTTCCGCCTACAGCGGCCGCGCCTGCCAGCCCAACCTGGCAATGACCGGCGAATTGACCCTGACCGGCCTGGTACTGCCGGTAGGCGGCATCAAGGAGAAGGTGCTGGCTGCCCACCGCGCCGGTTTCACCCACATCATCCTGCCCCGCGACAACGCCGCGGACCTCGAGAAGTTGCCCCAGGCGGTACGCTGTGAACTCACCATCACGCTGGCGGAAACTTTAAGCGACGTTCTGCGCCAGGCGATTCCGGGGGACTGAACCGATGCTGGCTTACCTGGGAGACTACCTGCTGGGTGTACTGCTCGAAGGGTTGCTGTTCGGTTTTCTGTTCTGGCTGCTGACCTACATTCTGATCGAAAGCACCAGCCTGTGGGTGGCGCTGCGCGCCGGGCTGGTCTCGGAAGCACTGGGCAACCTGCCCTACCTGGCCGGCGAACCGGCGTTAAGCCCGCCCAGCCTGCTCATGACCCTGTTCGGTGCCTTGTTATTCGTCCACCTGGTACTGCGCGCCGGCGAGTTGAGCAGCGGCAAAACGGCTTACGGTACCGTCAGCACCTACTTTGTGCTGACGGCTTTAGTGGCCTGCAGCTGAAGCGCCTTAAGCCACCTCATCCAACAGCGCTTCAAAAGCATCCACCCGCGGCGCCAGCGCGTCCAGGGTCTGCTGCCAGAAGCCGGCGGCATCCAGGCGTTCACCCAGGTGAGTTTCGGCAATGTTTTCCGCTGTCATGCGTCCGGTATCGCGCAGCAGACTTTCATAACGCGGATAAAAACCGTCAGCAAATTCCGTGCGCCTGGCATAGACCCCGAGGCTGAACAGATAACCAAACAGATAAGGGAAGTTGTAAAAGCTTAAGCCGGAGATGTAGAAATGCAGCTTGCTGGCCCAGAACATCGGGTCCGGTTCGGCCAGCGCGTCGCCATACCAGTTTACCCAGGCTTCGCTCATCAGGTCCTTCAGTTCCTGGGGGCGCAGCGGCCGTTCGCCGCGCTGCTCGTACAGACGCCGTTCAAACTCGAAGCGCGCCGGGATATTCAACAGAAAAGCGGTAAACGCGCTCATCTCCTCCCACATGATATTGAGCCGCTGCTGGGGAGAAGCGGCAGCCGCCAGCAGATTGTCCCGCACCAGGGTCTCGCCGAAGGTGCTGGCGGTTTCCGCCAGGGACATGCCGTAGGTCAACTGGCTGGGAGGCAGGTCGCGCATCACCCAGCTGTGCAGAGCATGCCCCAGCTCGTGGGCCAGAGTGATGATGTCGCTCTGGCCGCCGGTATAGGTCATATATACCCGCGGATGACGGGACTTGGCAAACCCCGTGCAGTAGGCGCCGGGCCGTTTGCGGGGTCCGGTAGTGCCTTCGATCCAGCGGTTGGCCGCCATCATACGCACAAAGTCCGCCATGCTGCCGTCAACTTCGCCGTATGCGCCGGCAATCAAATCCAGCGCTTGCGCAAACGGCACCGCCTCCTCAGCAGCCTCCGCCCCGGGCAGCAGCGGCGCCGGGGCACGCAGATCCCAGGGCCCGAAACCCGCCTTGCCGTAAGCCCGCGCCTGCAGCCGGGCAGCCCGTTGCGCCAGCGGCCGGGCCGCCGCCGCCACC
>JANQOA010000113.1 GCA_028279305.1 Pseudomonadales bacterium | reverse complement strand
GTACCAGTTCGAGCAGATCCGCACCCGCCAGCTCACACACCTGTTCCATGCGCGCGACACTGAACGAACACTCCTTAAACAACCGCTTGACGCTGGCTTCGCTGAGTTCCAGATGCCGGGCCACCTGGGCATAGGTCAGGTTGGCTTTTTTCAGCGCCTGCTTCAGCGCCTGGGTGAGGTCATGATTGCGTGACATTGTAAATCTGCGTGGGTGCGCCTGTGCCGGGGTCCTGGTGATTGTGCCAGCTTGCAACGTGAACTACATCACACTTGGACACCTGTGTCCTTGAGGTTACCCGGGTTAGGGACGATCCTTAACAGGTTGGAAACTGCCTTTTGCCAACCCGGCTCAACCCGACTAAAGGACCCGTCGACCGTGTTTCAGCTGACCCTCTGGTCAATTCCACCTCTGCTCACCAGCATCATTGCCATTGCCGCGTACCGCCGCGCCAGGGTACGCGCCCAGGTGCCCGGTGGACATGCGCTGCGTTTCCTGTTTGCGTCCTTATTGTTCTGGGTGGTGGGGCAGTTGCTGGGCACTTTGCTGGTCCAACCGGCTTCCAAGCTGCTGGTGGCGCAGCTCACCTATATCGGCATTACCCTGACCCCGGTGGCCTGGTTCCTGTTTGCGCTGACGTACAGCCAGCGGGTGCTGAAAATGTCCCGGCGGCTGCTCAACAGCGCCTGCGTGCTGCCGTTCCTGACCACCTGCCTGGCGGTAACAAACGAACACCACTTCCTGATCTGGACGAGCTGGGAACTGGTTAACGTTGACGGTTACGTGGGGCTGGTGACCAGCCACGGCGCCTGGTTTTTTCTGAATACCGTTTACTCCTACAGCCTGATCCTGGTGGCCACCGCCATTCTTACCTTTACCCTGAGCCAGTCCAAACAACACTACCAGACGGTGCTGGCGGCGCTGTTTGCGCCCCTGCTGGGGGTGATCGCCAACCTGTTTTATCTGTCCCCCCTTAACCCCACCCCCTGGTTCGACTTCACCACGCTGGGGTTCCTGGTGGGCATCCTGCTGCTGGACCAGGGCATTCTGCGGCGCGGCCTGATCAGCCGTACGCCGGTGCTGCGCGAACGCGTGGTAGAACACCTCACCGACCCGGTGCTGGTGATCAGCAACGGCGGCATTATTCTGGATGCCAACCAGTCGGCAATGCGCGCCTGGTCCCACGGTCAGGACAGTATGCTGCAGACCAATATCGATCAGCTGATCAACACCCTGCCGATCAGCGCCATCCGCGACGGCATGGGACATGCTGAGGTCACCATCGACCAGCAGGCTTACGAGGTTGCCACCACCAGCCTGGACATGACCAACCCCAAGTCGGATATCGCGCTGGTGTTCCGCGACGTCACCGCCCGCCTCAAAGCGGAGCGCGAACTGCGCAATGTGAAAGACGAACTGGAACGCATGGCGCATACGGACGCCCTGACCAACATGTTCAACCGGCGTTTTTTCATGCAGCGGTTAAACGAAGAGTTTGAGCGGGTGCGCCGCCACGGCAACTCGGTTTCGGTATTGATTTTTGACCTCGACCACTTCAAACAGGTGAATGACACCTACGGCCACGACACCGGTGACGCGGTGCTGGTTGCAGTGGCGGACGTGGTCAACCAGGTTAAGCGTATCACCGACGTGGCCTGCCGCCTGGGCGGTGAAGAATTTGCGTTGCTGCTGCCGGAAACGGACAAACCCGGCGCCATACAGGTGGCCCAGCGGTTACGCGCAGGCATCGAAAGTTACCCTTACAAGCAACATTGCGGCCACGCCGTGCAGGCCACCGCCAGCATCGGCGTGGCGACGGTATCGCAACACGCCGCCCGGCCCGAAACCATCCTTAAAGTAGCTGACCGGGCCCTTTACCGCGCCAAAAACAGCGGCCGCAACATGGTCTGCATCGACAACGAACTGAGTTAGCCGCCGCTGTTATCGCTGTCGGACTGCTGTTCAGCCGGGCCCTGGCTGATTTCTTCAGCCGCGCCTGCGGCAGCCGCGGCAAACTCCGCGTCGGTCATCAACAGCTGTTCAGCCACATACGCCGCCAGCCGGTACCACTGGGGCTGCTCCGCAACGTTGATGACATAGTCGCCTTCATCCTCAGCGGTAGCCGCCGGTAAACGTGCAATCCGGTAGGTGCGCGCCTGTGCGCCGGCGCCCACCTCAATGGTCGCCAATGCCTCCGCCGCCGCGGCGTCCGCGGCCAGCCCCAGCACGTTCAAGGTGGTGAAACGGTTGGCGTAGGTCTGTGCCGCGTCAGCGTCCGCCGCCGCGTTGTTGTACAACCAGCCTTCGTCACCCTTCTCCAGCACCTCGGTACGGTCGCCGCCGAGTTCAGCAACCACCTTAACCGGCGCTTCCGCAACCGCCAGCACGCCTTTGTCCAGCCAACCGTCGGTATCCACTGAAAGCTCAAAATTGGAAAGCTGTACGCTGTATACATCATCACTGCCGGCAGCCCGCGCGTGGACCCGCTGGTAGCCGGGGGAGGTGCCCAGATAAAATTCGGCCAGGCTGGTGCCGTCCGCCAGCAGCCGTACCCGGCGCTGATAATTGCCGTCCGCCACTTCAAAACGCTCTACGCTGTCAGCGGTGGAAGCCACCGGCCAGGGTGCATCCAGTGCGGCCAGCTTTGCCAGCATGCTGTCCACTTTGTCGGTGTCCGCGGCCACCCCGGCAACCTGCCAGCCGTTTTCCGCGCGCTTGATCTCCACCGTTGTATCACCGTCGTCGACCGCCAGGGTGGCCACCGCCTCCGCGCTGAAGCTGACCAGGGTCTGCGCCGCGGTGGGGTCACCACCCTCCCGCAGCCAGAACACCCCGATAATCACCAGCTGCGCCAGGGCCAGCCCAATCAACAGATTTATGCGGCTGTTCATGCCTGTCCTCCCGCCGTCTGTCCTTCCGCCTGTCCTGCCGTCAGCCAGGCCTGGTGCCGGGCTGTGCGGGTACGGCTGCGGGCGCGGAAGGCGAGCATAACGGCAACCACGCCCAGCAACGCCAGACCGTAGTTAAGGTATTCCCACAGGCTCTGCTCACCCACATCCATGCCGGGCAGCGTGCGGTTGAAATTACCGCGCGCGCGAATGCCGATCAGGCTCTGGTCCTCCAACGCCCAGTCAACCACGTTGGCCATCAACTGCACGGAGTTGCCGTACAGGGTGCCGGTGGCGGAACCGATCATCTGCAAAGTCTGATCGGCAAGGAAATCGTTGGACGAAAAGACCAGCAGCCGGGCGGATTCCGGGGCACGGCTGATCACGCTGCTGAGCACACCCAGCTCAACCTCTTCACTACTCTGCGCGTCAGCGCCGCCGGCGTCTGTTTCATCCTGCCCGGTTTCCGCTTCAACCGCGAGCAGCGGCGATTCGCGGCCGGCAAAAAAGCTGTTGAAACTGCCTTCCAACAATACCGCCACGTCGCGCGGACCCTGGTCTCCCGCGGGTACAAACGCGGACAAACCCTGCTCGTCAAAGCGCGGCATCACATTGGTGTCCGCGGAGGTCCAGCTGCCGGCGCTGCTTTGCAGCAGGGGGGTCATCTTCACGCCTTCAGCGCTGTTCACCTCGATGGGTGAAGCCCAGGACACCGTTATCTGCGGCACGCCGGTAAAGATGGGTGAATCCTCGGCAAAGCCGTCCTGGCGGATATCCACAAAGTACGGGTAGTCCAGCATGGCCAGATCCTGGAAGCTGAAGCCGCCGACCTCCCTGGTGATGGGCACCGGGAATGCGGCATTCTGCGGATCCATGACAAAACTGTCCGCCAGGGTAACGCCGTGGTGCTGCAGCCAGTCCTGCAGCCCGCTGTCCCGCGGCGACGCAAGCAGGGCGCCGCGGCTGGGCTGGACCGCAAAATTGCCGCTGGCCACCACCACGGTTCCGCCTTTCATCAGGAACTGGTCCATGGCAAACAGTTGTTTATCGCTATAGCCGGTGGGGTCAACCACCATCAACAGGTCAGCATCCGCCGGTACGGCGCCGCTGCTGAGATCATCCGTCTTGACGTCAAAATCGCTGGTCAGGAAACCCTGCAACTGGGTAAATGCATTCCCCGGCGGCATCCCCTGCTGCTGCATGTAAGGCGGCGGGGTTTCGGGTACCGCCAGCACCACCGACTTAAGCAGCCCGCTGGCAAAACGCTTCAGCCCTTCTTCAATGCCGCGCCGGATGCCTTCAGCAGACAGGTCTTCCGGCACCGGCACCTGCACCACCACGTTGTCCTGTTGCAGGGTCATGTAAAAATAGAAGCGGTTTTCGTCAAACAGGCTGGTGGCCATGGGCTGAAAACCGTACTCCGCATTGATCTGCTGGGCCACCTGGCCGCCGTTGGCCTCAGGTTCCTCGAGCCGCTGCAGAAACTTGCCGCCGGCTTCGCCGGCCAGTTCGGAGAGTACCGTCTGCAGGCTGCCGCGCAGCTCCACCAGGGGTTCCGGCAGCAGCGCGTCGGCGGACAGATAACCGACAAACTGCACCGGATCGCTGATGTTGGCAAATATTGAATTGCCGCCCTGGAAGCCGTACAGCACCTGTTTAATGCTGCGGGTAACGTCGAACTCCGGGTTCTTCAACTGCACATCCAGGTTTGTTTCACCTTCCACCTTAACTTCGATCAGGTCGCGGAAACCCAGCACTTCGTATTCATCCCCGTAGACCACCAGCACGTCAAAGTAGGAATTAACCAGACTGGCCTGGTGGCGGTCCGCCACCTGGAACGGCACCGCGCGGATACCGTATTTGGTGTTGGCTTCGTTTTCGATTTCCGGATCGTCCGCCGGATCAACAATTTCCACCCGCACCTTGCCGCCGCCCGCCACTTCATATTCACGCAGCAGGTCTTTCATCCTCGGCACCAGCGGCGCCAGCAGCGGGTGCGTCTTGGCGGTAAAGTAGCCGCGGATCAGCAGCGGTTCGCGCAACTGCCCCAGGTAACCCCGGGTGGCGTCGGAAATTGAGTAGATGCCGCCCTGGGTCATATCCACCCGCAGGCTGCCGACATTGGCCAGCCACACATTCACCAGCAACAGGTTGCTGACCAGCAGGGCGGTGCCCACCTGCCAGCCCCGGTGCTGCTGCCGGTCGCCGTCCGCCGCCCATTTGCGGCGCTCCAGGGCGTAGATGTTCAGCGCCAGGAAGGTCAGCAGTACCGAGGCGTAGAAGTACAGGTCGCGCAGATCCAGGACGCCGCGGGTGATGGCGTCAAAACGGGCGCCGCTGCCCAGCGCCAGCAACGTATCCTTAACCGCGCCGCTGAACAGGCCGGCAATGGTATCGCTGCCCAGCAGGTAAAATACGCCGCACAACAACGACGCCAGGATAAGGCTGACAATCTGGCTGTCGGTGCGCGCGCTGACAAACAGGCCGATGGCAATATAAGCGCCGCCCAGCAGCAGGGCAGCAATATAGCCCGCCAGCACCGGGCCCCAGTCCAGGTCCGCCATCAAGCCGACGCTGACCGGCAGCGGCAGGGTCAACAACAGCGCAATGCCCAGCAGAATCCAGCAGGCGAAGAATTTCCCCACCACAAACTCCGCGGTGCTGACCGGCACGGTAGCAACAAACTCCAGGGTGCCGCTGCGCCGCTCCTCACTCCACATACGCATGGTCAGCGCCGCGCTGAGGAAGATCAGCAGCACCGGCAGCCACTCAAACATCGGCCGCACGTCAGCAATATTGCGGGCGAAGAAGGATTCGACCCAGAAAAATATAAACAGCGTTGCAGCCAGATACGCGGCCAGAAACAGGTAGCCTATCGGCGAGGTGAAAAACAGGTTCAGTTCTTTGTTAAGAATCCGCGTAATCAGCTTAAGCCGCATCAGCCACACCTCCGCCGTCCCGCCCGGCATCATTCTCGTTAACTTCACGGAATACCATTTCCAGATCGCGCACCACCGGCGCCAGTTCGTAAACCGGCACCGCCGCGGCCACCAGCGCGGCGGCAATGGCCGCCACCGCAGCTTCGGTGTCGCCGCTGACTTGCACCTGCCAGCGTCCGGGCTGTTCCGCAACGGCGCGCACAACCGCCGGCACCTCCGCCAGCGCGCCGGCAACATCCGCCTGGGCGCTGCTGCGCAGGCTCACCCGGCTGCTCTTCTGCAATTCCGCCAGGCGTTCATCCATGGCAATTTGACCGCCGCGGATAATAATGGCGCGGTCACACACCGCGCTGACTTCCTGCATGATGTGGGTTGAAATGATCACCGTGGCATGGTCCGCCAACTGTCTTATTAAGCGGCGCATCTGCTGGATCTGATTGGGGTCCAGGCCGTTGGAAGGTTCGTCGAGGATCAGAAACTTCGGCTGGTGCAGGATCGCCTGGGCAACCCCCACCCGCTGTTTATAACCGCGGCTCAAGGTATCTATGGGATCCAGCGCACGGTCCGCCAGCCGGGTCCGGGCGACTGCCCGGGGCACAACTTCAGACGCTTCCAGGCCGCGCAGCTGGGCTGCGTACGTCAGGTATTCCGCCACCGTCATTTCCGGGTAAACGGGCAGGCTCTCCGGCAGGTAGCCCATTTGCGCCTGCACCCGCAACGGGTCAGCCTGGACGTTGACGCCGTCCACCAGGATCTCCCCCGCTGAAGGTTCCAGGTACCCGGTCAGCATTTTCATAATGGTGGTTTTGCCGGCGCCATTGTGGCCCAGCAGCCCCACTACTTCACCCGGCTCGATGCTGAAGCTGACATTGTCAACCGCGGCAAAATCGCCGTAACGGCGAACCAGGTTTTTCACTTCTATCATATTGCTTCCTACGCGCAACTTTTACGCCCCGCAAAAATATGGATTGGAAAAAAAATTTCAAGCGCTTTTGCCCCGCCATGGGTAACAAATTGTTACCATGGCGGGCGCCTTGAACCGGATCGACAACAAAAACGACACGAACGGAATTCCCATGTTTATAAACGGACCCGCCGGACCGCTGGAAGCCGCCCTCGACTGTGCGCCCAACGAAAAAACCGTCACCGCGGTATTATGCCACCCGCATCCGCAGTACGGCGGTTCCATGCACGATGCGGTGTTGCAGAGCGCGGCCGAAGTACTGCTGGCGAATGGGGTGAACTGCCTGCGTTTTAACTTCCGCGGCGTGGGTGACAGCGCCGGCAGCTTTGATCACGGCAACGGTGAAACCGATGATCTGCTGGCGGTGATCAACTGGCAGCGCGAGGAATATCCCCGGGACAAGTTGTGGTTGTGCGGTTACTCCTTCGGCGCCAATGTGGTGTGGCGGGCGCTGTCCACCGCCAATCCCCAGCGCGCGGTGCTGATTGCGCCGCCCGTGGGGATGATGGAATTCGGCCCGGCACCCGATGCCGTTGAACACCTGGATGCCATTGCCGGCGACCGCGATGATTTTGTTGATAAGGATAAGTTTAACGACTGGGCGGGTATCAACAGCCATGTCATCGCCGGCGCGGACCACTTTTTTTCCGCCGGCCACGAAGACCTGAAAGAAACCCTGGCCGCGATCTTCAAGTCCTGATGTCAGACAATAACCGCGCCGGTAATGGCTTCGTGGAAGTAGTAGACCAGCGCGTAGACTGCTGAACCCACCACTATCGGCAGCCACAGCTCCGACCATACCAGCCGGTTTCTGCCGCTGACAATGGCCGCAAAGGGCACGTTGGAGGTGGCTTTGGCGTAGGGTTCCCAGCCCGGTCCCAGGGTTTGCGCCTTCTTATGGTCGATCAGCACCCCGCCCAGGCCGCTCAGCAGCACAAAGCTGCCAAAAAATATCAACGATACCCAGTCCCCGTTGGCGAATATATGGCCGACACCCCAGATCACCACCGCCCATTGCAGAGGATGCCGGGTAATACGGGTGACCCCCCGCGCCAGCTCAGCCGCGCTGCCGGGATCATCAATCGCCATGCCGACGTTGGTGGGATTACGCACCATAAACCCGCCCAGCAGCAGGATAAACGCCACCGGCATGGTGATTTTCGAAACCCAGTACAGATCCGGATTCGGCAGCCACAGATAGTCAAAACGCGGCACCTGGGAGTAAGTCCAGATCAGATACGCCAGCGCGCCGGCGGCAATCAGCGAATACAGCAGCAGGTAGGGCCCCTGGCCGATACTGTTGACCAGCAGCCGCCGCGCCGGTGTGCTGGAAATACCCAGGTGTGATATCACCCATAACAAACCCGCCAGCCACATCTCCGTCATTCGTCTGCTCCGTCGGCAAAAAAGTTAATCAGGGCGTCCAATACTTCGTTGGGCTGTTCCGCCCACATGGAATGCCCGCTGCTGTGCAACTGCACCACCCGCGCATCCGCCAGGCTGCGCGCCAGCGCCCGGCCGGCACCAGCGGGCGTCATTTTGTCTTTGCCGCCGGTAATGATCAATGCGGGCCGGGACACCGCCGCCGGATCCGGTTGAAAGCGGTTACAGGCATCCAGGTCAGCGTGATAGACCTCCGCGTCCAGCCGCTCTATCCAGCGCTGGCCGCTGTAAAAATTGCTCATGCCGGGATTTGCCGTGGCCCCCAGACCCGGCGCAAAAGCATGGCTCCAGGTATTGGCCATGTCGACGGCGGCATGGTGGTGATCAGCAGCCGCCTGCAGCAGCGGCGGCCCCACCGTCATCGGCACGCTGGTGCCCAGCAGCGCAATGCGGCGGGTAAGGGCGCCGTGCCGGCCGGCAAACGCCAGCGCCACCAGGGAACCCATGCTGTGCCCGACCACGTTCACCGGCCCGCTGCAGGTATCACCCACCAGTTGCGCCAGCCAGTCCGCCATGGCTTCTATGGCGGTCAGCGGCGGACCCGCGGAGCCGCCGTGACCGGGCAGGTCCGGCGCCACCACGTTATATCCATGCCGGGCAAAGTATCTGGCGGGCATCACCCACACGCCATGATCAAACCCGGCGCCGTGAACAAATACAATATTCCGGCCGTTGTCCGGCCCGCTGTTATCAGCGCGCCCGCCGTTGCCGTAGCAGACCATGCGGTTATCCACCCGGGTCTGCATCAGCCCTGCTCCCGCGCCCGGCTGAGCGTTTTTTCCACCCGCCGTAAACCGGCCTGCAGATCCGCAATCAGATCATCAGCATCTTCCAGGCCGACGCTGACCCGCACCAGCCCGGCTGAAATACCGGCGGCGCGCAGTGCATCAGCGTCCATGCGGTGGTGGGTGGTGCTGGCCGGGTGAATGATCAGCGACTTGGCATCGCCGATGTTGGCCAGGTGGGAGAACAACGACAGACTTTCGATTAACGTGCGCCCGGCTTCCCTGCCGCCCTCAACCTCAAAGCTGAACACCGCGCCGGCGCCGCGGGGTAACAGTTCCCGGGCCAGGGCATGGTCCGGGTGGTCCGCCAGGCCCGGATAGCTGATGGCGCGCACCAGTTTGTGCCCGGCCAGGAATTCCACCACCGCCCTGGTGTTGTCCACGTGCCGCGCCATGCGCAGCGGCAGCGTTTCCAACCCCTGCAACACCTGAAACGCCGTCATCGGCGCCATGCAGGCGCCGAAGTCCCGCATGCCTTCTTTGCGCGCTCTGGTGATAAATGCCTGGGGGCCGAATTCTTCGGCGAACACCAGGTCGTGGAACCCCTCATAGGGTTCGGTGAGGGTGTCGAATCTGCCGCTGCCGCGCCAGTCAAAGGTGCCGCCGTCAATCAGCACGCCGCCGATCACCACGCCATGGCCGCTGAGGAATTTGGTGGCGGAATGCAGGACCAGGTCCGCGCCTAAATCGATGGGTTGGCACAGATACGGGGTGGCAAAGGTGGCATCCACCAGCAGCGGCAGGCCGTGCCGGTGCGCAGCCTGGGCCACAGCGGGGACGTTCAGCACCTCCAGCCCGGGGTTGCCGAGAATTTCGGCAAAAACCAACCGTGTGTCCGGGGTAATCGCCCGGGCAAAAGCATCCACGTCACGGGGGTCGACAAAGGTGGTTTCAATGCCGAAGCGGCGCAGCGTGTAGTGCAGCAGATTATGCGTGCCGCCGTACAGGGAGCGTGAGGCCACGATGTGGGAGCCGGCGCCCATCAGGGTGGCCACCGCCAGGTGCATCGCCGCCTGGCCGCTGGCTGTAACAATACTGCCCACACCGTTCTCAAGCGCCGCCATGCGCTCCTCCAGCACCGCGTTGGTCGGGTTGGAGAGCCTGGAGTAAACATGGCCGGCGCGCTCCAGGTTGAACAGACCGGCGGCAAAATCCGTATCCGGAAAGACAAACGACGCGGACTGATAGATGGGCGTGGCACGGGCGCCGGTCGCCGGATCAGGCACCTGTCCCGCATGCAGGGTGAGGGTATCAAAACCCGGCCGCGGCGGGCTGCGGTGTTGTTTGCCGCCGGTGCTGTCCTGTTTACTCACGTTGTCGGTCCGAAGCTGAGGCAGGGCCAGTATAGACGTTGTTTGCGGCACCAAAGCAAGTGAAATACACTGGCTTTAAACCCCAGCGCGCAGCCTGTCATGTACCCAGAAACCTGCCTGTTACGAGACAACCTCACCACCGCCCACGCGGAAAGCTGGCGTCAGATCGGTCAACCCGGCGCGTTTCTTACCGCCGCGGAGCGGGTGGAGGCGGTACGCGCGTCCCGCGATGCGCTAACTTGTGAATTCTGCGCCGAGCGCAAAGCGGCGCTGAGCCCGAACGCGGTGCAGGGTGAACATGACAGCAGCGGCCAGCTGCCGCCGCCGGTAGTGGATATGATCCACCGGCTGCGTACCGACCCCGGCCGCCTGACCCGGGCCTGGTTCGACCAGGTTACCGCGGTCATCAGCCGGGAGCGCTACGTTGAACTGGTCGGCGTGGTGACCAGTGCCGTGATCATAGACACCCTGCACAATGCCCTGGGGCTGGGGCTGCCGGAGTTGCCGGTACCGCAGCCGGGTGAACCCAGCGGGCAGGCCAACCCCGACGCGGTTGACGGCGGCGCCTGGGTTCCGATCCTGGCGGCGGACGAAAAGATGGCGGATACCGGCTTGCCCATGGTGCCCAACATAGCGCGCTCGCTGGGGCTGGTGCCCAGCGCGCTGGGCCTGTTCTTCAACACCTTCCGCCCGCACTACGCGCTGAAAGATATTGCCCTGTCCATTTCCCAGGGCCAGGCGGAATTTGTGGCCGCGCGGGTGTCAGCCATCAACGAGTGTTTTTACTGAACTACCTCCCATACCATGCTGCTCCGGGCGAGCAGCGAGCACGAACAAGGCAGCTACAACCTTAACAGCGTCACCGAAGCGGATACCGACCCCGGGGTGCCGTGCGGGCCGCAGTTGCGTGAGCTGACAGAGGCGGCCATCTATCAGGACTGGCTGCGGCTGGCGCAGATCCGGCCCGGCATCGAACAACACATGGGCAAGCAGCAGGTTGTGGACACGTTAACCGTGGCTGCCGCATTTAACGGCATCACCCGGGTGGCGGACGCCACCGGCATCCCGTTGGACCGCAACACCGCGGACATCACCGGCGCGTTGCGTGAGGACACCGGCATCCAGCGCTTCGATTACAGTGAAAAGTCAGCCCGCTACGACTGAATCAGCGGTAGCGGCGTTCAGAATTTCCCGCTGACAGCTGTTCGTTCAGGGTCCAGAAATCGTAGATGATGCCGATGCCGAACAAACCCAGCGTCACCAGATACAGCAGGCCGGTGCCCCATTTGCCCTGGTACATCCGGTGCAGGCCGAAAATCCCCAGGAAAGACAGCAGCAGCCAGGCGACGGTGTAGTTCAACTCTCCCTGTTGATAACGGCGGTCCGCGGAGCGTTCCAGACTGGGCATGAGAAACAGATCAATCAACCAGCCGATGCCGAGCAGACCCAGGGTAAAGAAGTAAAGGGTGCCGCTGACCGGCCTGCCGAAATAAAACCGGTGGGCGCCGAGAAAGCCGATAATCCACAACACGTATCCCACCAGCAGCATGTGTGTATTGTTGTTTTCCTGCATATACCTGTTGTCGCACCCCGCCGCTAAAAAGTTTGCACCCGCCGCCGGCGGGTTATTTGCTCATCACGTAGTAACTGTTCAACGGATTATCCACATCCAGCTTTTCAAATCCGCTGAAGCCGGCCTGCCGGGTCATCTGCCGCGCCAGATTCTCGGTAAATCCCAGCGTACCCAGCCCGGCGCCGTCAGCGGTGGACAGTCCCGATGACATGCACACCATAACGGAAAAGCCGTACAACATGCCGGCCATGGGGTGCTCGCGCAGATTCTCGGCAAACGTTTCAAAACCGCGGATATCCTCACACAGCCAGCGCCCGCCCGGCTGCAGAGCGGCGTAGATATCCGCAATTAAATCCTGCGGATAAGGCGTGTCGTGGATCACGTCAAAGGTTGCAACAAACTCATACACGGGCTCACGGGGCATCGGCTGCTGTTGCGGATTGACCAGTTGCACATTGCCCACCCCCGCTTCCGCCACGTTGGCCCGCGCACGTTGCAGCGCATGTTCGGAAATATCGTAGCCGGTAAAGCTGGAGTTCGGATAGGTCCGCGCCATGGCGATGGTCGACAGCGCGCCGCCGCAGCCCACGTCCGCCACCTGGATACCGCTGTTGAGCTGTTCGTGCAGGCCGCTGATCATGGGGATCAGTTCCGGCACCAGGCGGTGCTGTTTGGTGAACGCACCCATCCGCTCCACGGCACAGGCGCAGCTTGCGCCGTGATCGTCATAACTCATGCCGAGGCCGGTGCGGAACGCCTCCTGCAGCCGCTCCACCGCCGGCGCCACCGCCACG
>JANQOA010000105.1 GCA_028279305.1 Pseudomonadales bacterium | reverse complement strand
GGAAATCCAGCGGCCGGTCGATGCGCGCGGTACCCACCGCATTGCCCTCTTCGTCCAGCGGGAAGAAAGGTATTTCCCCGCCGCGGGCGTAGCGTTGGGCATCCTCCGGGGTGGCACCGGTGCTGTTGGCGGCGGCATCAAAAGAAAAGCTGGTATGTACGTGCACATCACCAAACAGGGCCATCCCCTCTTCGGTGTAGTTTTCGCAGCGCTCCCCGGCATCCGCGTCAGCGGTGTCCGCGGCGCCGGCGGTGTCGGCGGGCGGCGCCTCAGGACTACTTTCCGTGGACGGCTGTCCGCAGGCGCACAGCAGACTCAGCAGCAACGGCGTCAGCGCCGTGCGAACCGGGTTTTGCCGCCAACTCTGCAAAGAGATTGGAAAAGGGATTTGCATGACAGCCGCCCCTCAATCCGCGTTGAGTGCAATTTTTGCACCTTTAATGCCGCCGGCGTAGATACCCGTGGCCACATTGATGGCGTCCGCTTCCGGCACACCCTTGGCATCAAACGTGCCGGTCCACTCCACGGTGCTGGTATTGTCGCCATCATCGCTGATCTGCACGGTGGCGGAATAGTTGCTGAACGGCAGCGGACAATCTTCATTGATAATCGAGTAGGTGAACCTGCGCTGTCCGGCATCGTGTTCTTCCAGCCGTTCCACCACCAGGCCGCCACCCATGGAGATGGAGCGGATCATACCCACCCCTTCACCTTCGTAACTGACCGCTTCAATCGGCCCGCCGACTTTGATGCCGGCAAAATTGCTTAATTGCCCCCACACTGCATCCGCGGGTGCGTTCACTTTCTTCACAACTTTGGCTTCAGCCATGTCCCCTCCCGTATCACCTCCCAATTGATATTCCCCAGTTTACGCCCATTGCCGGCAGGCATCGAGAGGCACCCGGTGTACTGACTTTCCGCCGCCTTTCACGTACCTTTGACAGCCGCACCCTGGAGAGATGTCTTGGCCGGTCACACCCTTACCCCGCCGGCGGAAACGCGGTGGGCCACCATCACCGCGGAAACCCGCCGCCTGCTGGTCATCGGCCTGCCGCTGATGGGTGCCCAGCTGGCGCAGATGGGCATGGGCGTGGTGGATGCGGTGATGGCCGGGCAATACGGTTCGGTTGACCTGGCAGGGGTGGCTCTGGGCGGCAGCCTGTTCTGGCCGGTGATGATGCTGATGATGGGCCTGGTGCAGGCAGTCACACCCACCGTGGCGCAGCTCAACGGCGCCGGTAAACAGCGCGAAATCGGCGAGGTCATCCGCCAGGGGTTGTGGCTGGCTTTAAGCGGCGGTCTGGCCGCGGCGTGGATTCTGAATAATATCGGACCGGTCTACCAGTGGATGTCCGTGGACCCGGCCGCTGCAGCCATATCAGTGCCGTACCTGCGCATGGCCTCGTTTGGCGTACCGGCGCTGATGTGTTTCTTCTGCCTGCGCTTTCTGGCGGACGGCATGGGCTTTACCCGCCCGGCGCTGTTTATATCCCTGGCAGCTCTGACGTTGAAGGTACCGCTGAATTACGTGTTGATCTACGGTAAGTTCGGGGCCCCGGAGATGGGCGGCGTGGGTGCCGGGCTGGCTCAGGCAGTGGTGATGTGGCTGCAGCTCACCCTCATTCTGGCTGTGGTCACCCGGCGCCGTTTCCGCCGCACCGGCTGGCACAGCCGCTTTTCCAGGCCGGACTGGGCGCGGATCAAAAACCTGCTGATTATCGGCATCCCCATCGGCGCCACCATATTCGCTGAGATGGGCCTGTTTTCCTTAACCACCATCCTGCTGGGGCGCTTCGGCGCGGAAACCGTGGCGTCGCACAACATCGCCATGAACATCAACGGGGTATTGTTCATGCCAGCGCTGGCGCTGGGCATGGCCGGTACCATTCGTATCGGCTTCCGGGTCGGTGCCGGTGAAATAGGTCAGGCGCGCACCACCGCCGGTATCGCCATGAGCACCACCGCGCTGGTGGCCATTTTGGGGTCGCTGGTGATCTTCCTGTTTCGCCACCATATGGTCAGCGCTTACACCTCCGAACCAGCGGTGGCCGCCCTGTCCTCCACCCTGCTGCTGTTTGTGATGTTCTTTCTTCTATTTGACGCGTTGCAGGCCACCGGCGTCGGCACGCTGCGGGGCTACAAAGACACCAAGGTCCCCATGTATATAGCCCTGTTCAGCTACTGGGTGGTGGGCCTGCCGCTGGAAGTAATTCTCGGCTTCGGCCTGATCGGCGAACCCATGGGGGTTTACGGTTTCTGGCTGGGCCTGGCCATCGGCGTCGGCACCGCGGCGCTGTTGTTGAGCACACGCCTGTGGCTGGTCAGCGCAGACCATGAATTTATCACCCGCATGGCGGCGCGGCGCTGACGCCAAGTGAACAGACGCTTTAAACCGGTTATTCCGACTGTTTACAGATTACATTTCCGTAAACCGCACCTTAGAATGCGCACACTTTTTACTGGTGGTTGTCCGTGTTTCAGCTAAAACTCTTCCTGATTCTCCCGGCAGCATGGCTGCTGCAAGCCTGTACCCCTACCGCCGGCCCGGCGCCAACGCCGGCTGACAGTCCCCAGCCGCCGCCGGCGCTGGCTTTCGACGTAGCCGAGCTGTCAGCAGAGATCCGCCCCCAGGACGACTTCTGGGGTTATGTAAACGCCAGTTGGATCGAAGCCACGCCCATTCCCGCAGACCGGTCCAGCTATGGGACATTCCACCAGCTGGTTGACCGCACGGAAATTCAGATCCGGGAGATCCTGGACGCTACTCAGTCCGCCGGCAACGGCAACGCGGATGCGCGCATCATCGGCAACCTGTACCGCAGTTTTATGGACGAAGAAGCGGTCAATAAAGCCGGACTGCAACCGTTGCAGGAACTGCTGCTGCAGGTGGACAAGCTGAACAGCACCAGCGGGCTGAGCCGGATGTTCGGCAGTTTTGCCGCGCTGGGCGTCACCAACCCCATTGCCTTCTATGCGGACAACGACGCCACCGATGCCCAGCGGCTGATCCTGTACCTGTGGCAAGGCGGCCTGGGTCTGCCCAACCGCGACTACTACCTGAATGATCAGGAGAAACTGGCGCTGGCCAGGCAACACTACACGGCACACATCCAGCGGATGTACGAACTGGCGGGCTGGCCGGGGGGCGAAGCGGCTGCCAATAACATTCTGCTGCTGGAAACCAGAATTGCCCAGTTGCACTGGAGCCAGGTGCAGAACCGCGACCGTGAAACCATCTATTCCAATCAATACCTGCCGGCGGAGGCCCGGGTATTGCTCAACGGCTTTGCCATCGACGCCTGGTTTGAAGGTTTCGGCGCCACGCTGCCGGACAAGCTGGTGATGGCGCAGACCAGCTATTTCCAGCGTTTGCAGCCGCTGGTGGCGGACACGCCCATGGCGCACTGGCGCGCTTATCTGAAATTCCACCTGCTCGCCGCTATGGCCCCGTACCTCAGCGCCGAGTTCAGCACCGAAAGTTTTGATTTCAGGGGACGCAAGCTGCGCGGCCAGGAGCAGCAGGCGGAACGCTGGAAACGCGGCGTCCGCCTCATCAACCGCACGGTGGGTGAATTGCTGGGCAAAATCTATGTCGACCGGCATTTTCAACCGGAAGCCAAGGCCCAGGTCAGCGAAATGGTGGAAAACCTGCGCGGCGCGTTTGCGCTCAGTATCGAACAGCTGGACTGGATGAGTGACGAAACCAAACAGCAGGCCCTGGCAAAACTGACCGCGTTTCTGCCCAAGCTGGGTTATCCGGATCAATGGCGGGACTTCAGCGGCCTCGATCCGCAGCCGGATCAGTTGCTTGCCAACCTGCTGCAGGTGCGCCGTTTTAACCACAATTATCAGCTGCAGAAACTGACCCGGCCGGTGGACCGCGGTGAATGGACAACAAACCCGCAAACGGTCAACGCCTTTTACCGCCCCACCCACAACTCCATCACTTTTCCGGCCGGCATCCTGCAAAGCCCCATGTTTGATGCCGGCAACGACCCGGCCATGAACTACGGCGCCATCGGCTCCATCATCGGCCACGAATTCAGCCACGGTTTTGACGACCAGGGGCGCAAATTCGACGGTAACGGGTTACTGCGCAATTGGTGGACGGATGCCGACGCTGAACAATACAGCACCCGCGCGGAACTGCTGGTGGCGCAGTTTGACGCTTTTGAGCCGCTGCCGGACACAGCCA
>JANQOA010000104.1 GCA_028279305.1 Pseudomonadales bacterium | reverse complement strand
CTGCGCGGCAAACACGCTGGCCAGCACCCACGCCGGGGCAGTTGAGGCCGGCCGCAGCAGCCACAGGAAGACCGTGCCGGCCATAGCAACAGCGGCTATACCCAGTGCCAGGCGCGGATCTGTAAAAACACCGTCCAGCCGCAGTTTAATCGCTTCGTAGCGGGTATCAGCGGTGTTTGCCGGGATGCCAACAGCGCCGCCGGAGGCTGCAGCGATGCGCCGCGCCGCCCACAACGACAAGGGCAACAACGCCGGCCACAACATGACCATCCAGTACCCGGTCCGCGGCTGCCAGCTATGCCCGCTGAGAAATGCAGCCGCCTGGGGCAGCGCACCAAGCAAGATCAGCAGTAGATAGGGCCAACGCCCGTCAGCCAGCAGCAGGGCGCGGTGCAGTAACACAATTTGCACCGGCGGCTGCGCGCCGGTCTCGGGCGGTTGGTGCGCAACCTGCTCAGGCCCGACGACAGCAGCCGGCTTGGCGCCGTTGTGCAACGGCGCGGCCAGCGCCTCGACGGCAGCCACCGTACGGTAACCGCGGCGCGGGACGCTGGCAATGTACTGGGGATTATGGGCATCGTCATCCAATGCCTTGCGCAGCTGGGAAATGCGCCGGTGCACCGAATTCTCTTCCACCACCCGCCCGGCCCAGACCTGCTGCAACAGCGCCCGCACCGACAATACTTCACCGGGATGGGCCAGCAGGAACAGCAGCACCTCCATGGCTTTGCGCTCCAGCTTGCGCCTTTCGCCGCCACGTGTAATCAGGTCCAGTTCCGGCTGCACCAGCCAGTCACCGAACCTGAACTCACCCTGCAAAGCCTGGTGCCCCTCGTCGCCTGCGGTCCCCACGTTTCCACGCCCCACTATCGCAACGTCCCTCCACTGCAAAATAACGACAAGAAAGCCGCGCGACAAGAAAAATAAATCTCCGATTCAGATAAACATCAGCCTTTCTTCAGTACGGTTTGCTAAAAAAAACCAGGCCCCAGGAGTAGCCTCAACAATGCAGTAGACACAAAAATTCACAAAAATATGGGAGCTACCATGAAAAAACCTATCGTGATGATCGCGGGTTTAATTGCATTACTGGCCGGTTCGGTAAACGCCGAAATGCTGGCTGTATCCACCTGGAGCCCGACACCGGGGAATGTCGGGGTGATGTTCCAGAGTGCCAAGGCTTTTCAGGCTGAGCACCAGCGGCTGGGGGCGGAAGTACGTGTTATCCAATCCATGAATGGAACCATGGCCTACTCCATGCGTTTCGACAGCTGGCAGGATTGGAGCGATTTTGGCGCCAAGGTTGCCAAAGACAAAAAACTGCAGCAGATGATTGGCGAGATGCAGGGCCGCGGATCTTCCATGCTGCAGGCCACCAATTTTGTCAACATTCTGGCCCCCGCGAAAAAAATCGGCACCGTGTTTGAGACTTTCATATGGCGAGCCAATCCCGGCAAGGGTGAGCAGATGTTCGCCAACGCCATGCGCGCCAAGGAGATTCATGAGAACGCCGGCATCCACGTGGCTGTAGGGGTCGACAAAATGCAGAACCTGATTTACCTGACCAGTTTTGACAACTGGGACCACTACGCCAAAACCCAGGAGGCCGGGCCCTCGGAAGAGTTCGAGAAGTTCTGGGCAGAGGCCAGCGCGGATCCTTCTGCACAGCTGATCAATGTGATCACAGGGTCAGAAGTGCAGTAAGCGCCTGAATTCCGCTCAGGCTTGAACAAGGTACAGTGTCAGGGCCCTGCAGCTTGACGCTGTACCTTCACCCCCTTACCCTCGCGGCACCGTGTATGACGTGCCTCAATTTGCCGAAACGAGACTCCCTGTACAGCATGCGCTGATACGCGGGCACCCGCTTGGACTGATCATCTGCCAGGATTCCCAGGGCCGCCTCAGCGCCAATCCCCTGCCGTTTATCATCGACCCGGACGACAGCACCCGGGGTACGCTGCTGGCGCATATGGCGCGGCCCAACCCCCAGTGGCAGATACTTGACACTGCTGATGAGTGCCTGGTGGTTTTCCAGGGGCCGCAAGCTTACGTCACACCCGCCTGGTATCCCTCCAAACAGCAACACGGCAAGGTGGTGCCCACCTGGAATTACGCCACGGTGCATGCCTGGGGTTGCCCGGAAATTATCGACGACCCGAGCTGGATCCGCGGCCAGATCGACCGCCTGACCACTCAGCAGGAGGCGGCCCAGCAGCAGGCCATCCAACAGGAGGCCAGCCGCCACCAACCCTGGCAGGTGGACGACGCACCGCCGGATTTCACCGCCAGTATGCTGCAGGCCATTGTCGGCATCCGCATCCCCATCAGCCGCATCGAAGGCAAGTGGAAGGTCAGCCAGAACCGGCCGGCGGAGGATGTGGCGGGTGTAGCTGCGGGGTTCGCGGCGGCAGGTGATGCTGCCATGGCGAAGCTGGTGGAGGAGGCGGGCCGGGGGTAAGGCCCGCGCCTCTTATTCGCATGCGTGTATATCCTTTTCCAGGCCGTCGTTATCGCGCTTGTGCCGGACCAGTGAACAGTGAAGCGTTCAGCGCCTTGTTTCGCAACGCCTTGTGGAATCGTCTGACAAGGCGCTAACTACGGGGCGGGAATTACCTCATAGCGATTGGTGCCTACTTTTTCGAAGTAGGTCCCGTTGTGCTGATAAATGCCTCGAGACACCCGCTCAGCCCGGTTGGGGAGGCGCCTCAGCTCTAAACCCACGGGTGCTGGGATTATGCGGTAGTCCGAGCCGGCTTTCTCATAGAACTCGCCGTCATGATGAAAAATCAGTCGACCCCTAATACTCATTGTTTGAGTGCCGCTAGGTAGACGATTCACTGTACGCTTATTGGTCTGACGATGGGGGTGGTCCGGATTGGGACGTTTTACAGTATTGGGTTTTACTTGCACCGGTGGGGGCCCCGGCGCTGGACCAGGCTGGGCGAGTGCGCTGACGACATACGTCAGAAGAAAGAGCGCTGCGAAAAGGGCTGTGGGTTTCATATCTGGCACTGGGATGTTCCTCATTATTGAACAAATCACATGAAGGGTGCGCTATCAAATCAACGCGGCATGAGTCACGAATAACAGACCGAAATCAGCCCGATCTGGAGGCGAGTAACCTAAACAGGGTCAAGCGTGACTTCCTCATGATCCAAGAAAGCAATGGTCTCGGTTTGTTTGTCCCGTGGGCAGAATCAAACTCCCGTAAGCCTAGTTCATTCTGCTTGTCCAGGCTCATCGCATTAACTGCAGCATCCAGCGGCATACCAGTGGCATTTGCTATTCGGTTCATCCTCTGGAAGCTTCCGACCAGTCCTGCAGTATCTACAACTCCGCGTTCGCCAACCTTCTGAACCAGTCCATTCCGCGCTTGCGCAATGGACTCATCACCTTCAAACATCAGGGCATCTACAAATGTAACCAGGTCAGAAGCTGCTTCAATGCCCGCATCGTCAGCACCTTCCAGAACACTCCTGCCAACATCGATGTCGTTGTCAGATTCATCCGCGCTCACCTTTAACATCAGCGAATGCGACGCACTGCAATAGAAGCACTCGTTGTTTGTCGATACTCTTGTCGCAACCAGTTCGATCTGTTGTCTGTTGAGCGATTTATCGCCATTGTTCTTAACATTGACTACGTCAGCAGGCGCTAGATAATATCGGTTTTCCATATACCGCTGACAGCGTACGGCATCAGGAACCACACTCAGCGCGCGAAGGACGTAAGTTGGCGTCGCTAACAGATCATCATATAAATCAAGTTCAGCATCCGGCGGAGGGTGGTCCAATATCGGCACCCAACCAACATCTCCAACCCTCTTTTGCGGCAGATATTTGTCGGGCTCGAGGTTCTTCCCTTTAGGCAAAGGTTTCAGCGTTAACCCGATGCCTCGATGCAGGTCATCTACATTCAACACAAAAACAACGCTCGCCAACAGCTCCACATAGGCGGGCGCATCAATTACAGGCGAGAGCGATCCAATAAATGAACCTGACAGGCGACTGGAGTCAGTCACAATTCGGTGAACAACATCAATCACCTCCCGAGCGAGCACCTCAGTGCTATCGTGTTCACCTGTGACCATCATCGGAGACAACGCCGCCTTGCGCTTTTGGCAGAATCCGCAATGTCGGGCATTCCTGGCCTCCCGTGCAATGGCCAGCTTGTCATTATCAGTCCACCAGTTGCCGCGCTTCGTTAAGAATCGCCATGCTTCGTTGTTCGCATCAATCATTTGCGGCGGAACAGGGAAATCACCGCTGTGTTCAATCCTGTTCATTGTTCAGGAATCTCCTTTGCTAATTGGCGGGCGCCATCACCAGCAACCCCGAACACCTCCATGGCGGAGGATAGCTTGGGAGTCACCCGCACCTGTCGTGCTGAAGAAAAGTCCCCTCTGAAGTCTGCGCAGCCAGACCACCCCAGCGGCTCCGCCAATGGAATTGCACCGGCTCCCGCCATTCTGCCGTTGTCACTATATGGATAAACAGATGCCAGTATGAGTTAACAATGCATATTGAAGAAGTATCAATATGAGATCATTACATATCCTGGTGATATATATGCTCTCACCTGACCCGCCGTGAAAATCGTTCCATTGGTAAGGGTGTATACGAATGGTAAATGGGTAGAACCCGTTACTTTGGCAATGGCGGGGAAGTGGAATTTGCCTAGATCAAAAGAACAATGCAGGCGAAAGATTTGACGAAAACCTTATCTTACTAAACGAATCTTCAAACACGGTTGTTAGTGTTGATGGTGGCTTGAGTATCGAAATCGCGTGATGTATGCGGCCATTGAGGAGTTGCATCGGAAAGGATAGCGGTCAATCAACCTACTCCACCGTCACCGACTTCGCCAGGTTGCGCGGCTGGTCAACGTCCGTACCTTTCAGCACCGCCACGTGATAAGCCAGCAACTGCAAGGGCACCACGTACACGATGGGCGCCAACAGCGGGCTTACGCTGGGCAGTTCTATCACGGTGACACCGGGCTCTTCCTTAAATCCGCTGTCCGCCGCGGCAAATACATAAAGCTGGCCGCCGCGGGCACGCACTTCCTGCAAATTGGATTGCAGCTTCTCCAGCAACTCGTCGTTGGGGGCCACGGCGATCACCGGCATGTCGTCATCCACCAGCGCCAGCGGGCCGTGTTTCAGTTCGCCGGCGGGATATCCTTCCGCGTGTATGTAGGAGATCTCTTTAAGCTTCAACGCACCCTCCATGGCTACAGGGAACATGGTGCCCCGGCCAAGGAACAAGGCGTGGTGCAGGTCGATAAACCGTTCGGAAATTCTACGGATCTTACTGTCCAGACGCAGGGAAGCTTCCACCTGGCCGGCCAGTTGATGCAAGCCGTGCACCAGTTCTTCTTCGCACTGGGGTTTCAGGCCGTGGCGCCGTCCGATCAATATGGTGAACAGCATCAGGTCCGTGAGTTGTGCCGTGAATGCCTTGGTGGAGGCCACCCCCACTTCGGTGCCGGCCTGAATCATCAGCGCAATGTCGCTCTCGCGTACCAGCGAACTGGTGGGCACATTACAGATGGTCAGGGTGGCAAAGTAACCGGCTTCTTTGGCGATGCGCAGGGCCGCCAGGGTATCCGCCGTTTCACCGGACTGGGAGATGGTCACAAACAGGGACTTCGGCTGCACCGCCAGGCGGCGGTAACGGAATTCACTGGCAATCTCCACCTGGCAGGGAATGCCCACCAGTTCTTCAACCCAGTAGCGGGCGATGGACGCCGCGTAGTAGCTGGTGCCGCAGGCCACCAGGGTGACGGCCTGCACCTCATCGAAGATGGCGCTGGCATTCACGCCGAAAGCCTGTTCCAGCACCCGGTTGCGGCCGAGGCGCCCTTCCAGCGTGTCGTTTAAGGTCTGCGGTTGCTGGAAAATCTCCTTCTGCATGTGATGCCGGTAGTTGCCTTTGTCGACATCGTCGTGGCCCAGCTCAACCCGCACGTCGGCGCGGATGACGGATTCATCTTCCATGTTCCAGATGGCGATGCTGTTGGCGCGAATCTCCACCAGGTCGCCTTCCTCCAGGAAGATAAAGCGGTCGGTCACCGGCTTCAGCGCCAGCACGTCTGAAGCAATGAAGTTTTCGCCGATACCTTTGCCCACCACCAGCGGGCTGCCGGCGCGGGCGGCAATGATGCGGTCCGGGTCGTCTTTATGCACCACGCCAATGGCATAAGCGCCTTCCAGGCGCTTGATGGTGCTGCGTACCGCGTCCAGCAAATCGTTGTCTTCACCCAGGTAGAAGTCCACCAGGTGCGCCACCGTTTCCGAATCCGTTTCCGACACAAAGGTGTAGCCGTGCCCCTGCAGTTCCTCGCGCAGGCTTTCGTAGTTCTCAATGATGCCGTTGTGCACAATGCCCACGCGGTTGTTGGAGGCATGCGGGTGGGCGTTGTTTTCCGCGGGGACGCCGTGGGTGGCCCAGCGGGTGTGGGCAATACCGATGCGGCCGCTGATGGGCTTGGCTTCGATGTCTTTGACCAGCTCCTGCACCTTGCCCACCTGCCGGCGCCGGTCGAATTCACCTTCAGCATTTATCACCGCCAGACCGGCGGAGTCGTACCCACGGTATTCCAGCCGCTTCAGGCCTTCGATGAGAATCCGCGGGACATTTCGATCAGCTACTGCTCCAACAATACCGCACATTGTTAAACTACCCTGTAAATAACTCGTTAGGCCGGAACGCTCGCCGGCGTCACTTCTTGGCCTTCTGTTCCGGCCGTGTCCAGCCTTTGATGTTGCGCTGCCGCGCGCGGCCTACCGCCAGATCACCTTTTTCCACCGTGCTGGTGACCGAAGAGCCGGCAGCGACAAAGGCGTCGTCCTGAATCTGTATCGGCGCCACCATGGTTGCGTTGGTGCCGACAAATACATTGTCGCCGATAGTGGTGTGGTGCTTGTCCACACCGTCATAGTTGCAGGTGACCGCTCCCGCGCCGATGTTGCATTCCGCGCCAATGGTGGCATCACCCAGATAAGCCAGGTGGCTGGCTTTGGAACCGGGGCCCAGGTGGGCCTTTTTGGTTTCAACAAAATTGCCGATTTTTACGCCTTTATCCAGCACCGAGCCGGGGCGGATGCGGGCAAAAGGGCCCACCGATACGTCCTGCTGCAGCACCGCGCCTTCAACAACGGTATGCGCCTGCACCTGGCTGAAGTCGCCGAGCTGGGAGTCGATAATCACCGAACCCGGGCCGACGTGTACACCTTCTCCAAGATTCACGTCACCCTGCAGCACCACGTTGATGTCCAGGTAACAGTCTTTGCCCGCCTGCACCCGGCCGCGGATGTCCAAACGCTGGGGGTCGGCGATGGTGACCCCGTTTAACATCAGCCGCTGGGCTTCCCGGTACTGGTAAATGCGCTCCAGTTCCGCCAATTGCGCGCGGTCGTTAACCCCGGTGACCTCTTCCGGCGTCTGCGCCTTGATGCCTTGCACGGTTACGCCGTCAGCCACCGCCATGGCGATGATATCGGTGAGGTAATATTCACCCTGATTATTGTTGGGCTGCAGTTGTTGCAGCCAGCGGTTCAGGTGCGCCGCCGGCACCGCCAGGATGCCGGAATTAATCTCATGGATGGCTCTCTGCTGTTCATCCGCATCCTTGTACTCAACAATGCTGACAATGTTATTGCTGCCGTCGCGGACAATTCGGCCGAGCTCAGCAGGGTCTGCAAAATCCGCGGTAACCAGGCCCACATGACCACTGGCAGCAGCATCTACAGCGGAAGTAAGTGTTTGCTCACTTACCAGCGGAACGTCGCCGTACAAGACCAGTACCGCACCTTCCTCCGGTAACTCCGCCATCGCCAGCCGCACCGCATGACCGGTACCCTGCTGCTGTTCCTGCATCACCCACCGCACCTCAGCAGCGGCAGTACCCGCCATGACTTCTTCCGCCTGGTGGCCGACCACCACCGCAATTTCATCCGCCTGCAGGGTATGGGCAGCCTGCAGCACATGGTCAAGCATGCTGCGGCCGGCGATTTCGTGTAACACCTTGGCCCGGGCGGAGCGCATACGGGTACCTTTGCCGGCTGCCAGAATGACAACCTGCAACTTGCCGTCTGCACTAGGGGCACGATTGTTTGCGCTCATGTTGAGAGGGGTCCCTGCTCTACCCATGGATGGCACGGATTATAAGGACTGGCGCATAAAAAAGGGGTGATTACTATCACCCCCTTTGTAAACACTTTGCACCGCGCCTTCCAGCCGGCAAAAGAGCTAATTACTTGCCTGCTTTAGCGTTTCATTTTGCGCAATTCATCGATGGTGCGCTGTTGTGCCTTGGCTTCCGCTAGCTGCGCGGCAACCACTGAGAAATCCACATCCGCGGCCTGTTCGGAACGTGACCGTTCCGCAGCTTCCACCGCTTCCGCGGCCTGGGCTTCATCCAGATCTTCCGCCCGTACCGCGGTGTCCGCCAGAATAGTCACATAACCCGGTTGGATCTCGATGTATCCGCCGGAGGCAAAAAATACATCTTCCTCACCGTCTTCCATGCTCAGTTTTACCGGCCCCGGCTGTATGCCCGTTAACAACGGCGCATGTCCGGGATAGATACCCAGGCCGCCGATGGTGCCAACGGCTTCAATTTTTGTCACGGTACCGGAGAACAGCTCTTTTTCCGCGCTGACAATTTCACAATGCATGGTGGCCATGAACTTGGTCCTTACAGAGTCTTAGCTTTCTCAATGGCATCTTCGATGCTGCCCACCATGTAGAAAGCATCTTCGGGCAGGTCGTCGTACTCACCGGCCAGAATGGCTTTGAAACTGCGCACGGTGTCTTCGCGGCTGACAAACTTGCCTTCGTTACCGGTGAACTGTTCCGCGACAAAGAACGGCTGGGAAAAGAATTTCTGAATTTTACGCGCCCGGTAAACCAGCTGCTTGTCTTCTTCGGACAGTTCGTCCATCCCCAGAATGGCAATAATGTCGCGCAGTTCCTGATAGCGCTGCAGTACCTGCTGCACGTCCTGGGCCACACCGTAATGCTCTTCCCCGACCACCAGCGGATCAAGCTGCCGGCTGGAGGAGTCCAGCGGGTCCACCGCCGGATAAATGCCGAGGTCGGTGATGGCACGGCTCAGGGTGACGGTAGAGTCCAGGTGCGCAAACGTAGTTGCCGGTGACGGGTCGGTGAGGTCGTCGGCCGGTACATAAACCGCCTGAACCGAGGTAATGGAGCCGGTTTTGGTGGTGGTAATGCGTTCCTGCAGCACACCCATCTCTTCCGCCAGGTTAGGCTGATAACCTACCGCTGAAGGCATGCGCCCCAACAGCGCGGACACCTCGGTGCCGGCCAGGGTGTAGCGGTAGATGTTATCTACAAACAGCAGCACATCGCGGCCGTCGTCGCGGAACTTCTCCGCCATGGTGAGACCGGTGAGCGCCACCCGCAGACGGTTGCCCGGCGGTTCGTTCATCTGCCCGAAGACCAGCGAAATTTTGTCCAGTACTTCAGCTTCTTCCATTTCGTAGTAGAAGTCGTTGCCTTCCCGGGTGCGTTCACCCACCCCGGCAAATACCGACAAACCCGAGTGCTCAATGGCGATGTTGCGGATCAGCTCCAGCATGGTCACCGTTTTGCCCACCCCGGCGCCGCCGAACAGGCCAACTTTACCGCCGCGGGCAAACGGACAGATGAGGTCGATCACCTTAATGCCGGTTTCGAGAATTTCGTTGCCGCCAACCTGGTCTTCGTACTTCGGCGCCTTGCGGTGAATGGGCAAATGCTCGCGGGCGTTCACCGGGCCTTTTTCGTCGATCGGGTTACCTAACACGTCGACAATGCGGCCGAGGGTTTCTTCACCCACGGGAATGGAGATCGGCTGGCCGGTATTGGACACTTCCAGCCCTCGGGACAGGCCGTCCGAAACACCCATGGCAATGGTGCGGACCACGCCGTCACCCAACTGCTGCTGCACTTCCAGCGTCAAACCGGTGTTGGTGACCGTCAAGGCGTCATAGACCTTGGGAACATCACCCCGTTCGAACTCTACGTCGATGACCGCTCCGATGATTTGTACGATTCGACCGCTACTCATGCTGTGCCTCTTATAACTGTTGTCTTGTGCCTGTAACTGTTGTTGCCCGCCGGGGTTAAACCGCCGCGGCGCCGCCTACAATCTCTGAAATTTCCTGGGTAATTGCCGCCTGACGCGCGTTGTTGTAAATCAACTGCAGTTCGTCCACCAGCTTTTCAGCGTTTTCCGTGGCGTTTTTCATGGCAATCATTTTTGCCGCCTGTTCACAGGCCCCGTTTTCGATCACCGCCTGGTAAACCTGGGATTCCACAAACCGCATGACCAGGCCTTCAATCAACTGCCGCGCATCCGGTTCATAGATGTAGTCCCAGCGATGTTTGTAGACTTCCCCTTCATCCGGGTCCAGCGGCAACAGCTGCCGGATCGTCGGTTGCTGGGTCATGGTGTTGACAAACTCGTTGCTGGCCAGAAACAGGCGGTCAATCTCGCCGGACTCATAGGCGTCCAACATGACCTTTATGCCGCCGATCAGGTCCGCCAGCGCCGGGGTTTCGCCCACGTCGTTCATCACCGCTTTGATATTGCCGCCCACCGAACGGAAGAACGGACCCGCCTTGTTGCCCACCAGGCCCAGGTCCGCGGCGATGCCTTTGGCGTCCCATTCCGCCAGATCCCTGACCACCGTGCGGAACAGGTTGACGTTCAAACCGCCGCACAAGCCCCGGTCCGTGGACACCACAATGTAGCCGATGCGCTTAATGTCCCGCTCTTCCATATAGATGTGGCGGTACTCGGGGTTGGAGTTGGCCAGGTGGCCGATGACCCCGCGAATGCGCTCGCTGTAGGGTTTGCCTTCCGTCATTTTCTGCTGGGTGCGGCGCATTTTGCTGGCCGCCACCATCTGCATGGCGCTGGTGATCTTCTGCGTGTTCTGCACGCTATTGATCTTGGTCTTGATTTCCTTGCCGACTGCCATTCAACTGCCCTGCTTAATTAGTAAGTTTGTGTGGCCTTGAATTTTTCAATGGCTTCTTTCAACGTCGCCACAACATCATCGTTGTAGGTGCCGTTGTCGTCGATGTCGCTCATGAAATCCGCGTATTCGGACCGCATGTAGCTCAACAGCGCGGCCTCGAAGTCCAGCACCTTGGCCACATCCACGTCTTCCAGATAACCTTCGTTGGCGGCAAACAGGGCGGTGCCCATCTCCGCCACCGACATGGGTGAATACTGTTTCTGTTTCATCAGCTCGGTGACCCGCTCACCATGCTCAAGCTGGCGCCGGGTGGCGTCATCCAGATCCGATGCAAACTGGGAAAATGCCGCCAGTTCCCGGTACTGGGCCAAAGCCAGCTTGATACCGCCGGAAATCTTCTTCATGAAGGGCACCTGGGCGGAGCCTCCTACCCGGGATACCGAGGTGCCCGGGTTCATGGCCGGACGCAGGCCGGAGTTAAAGTTCTCCGTTTCCAGAAAGATCTGCCCATCGGTGATGGAAATTACGTTGGTGGGTACAAAGGCGGAGATGTCGCCGGCCTGGGTTTCGATCACCGGCAGCGCGGTGAGGGAGCCGGTCTGGCCGGTGACGGCGCCGTTGGTATATTTCTCCACATATTCCGCGTTGACCCGCGCGGCCCGCTCAAGCAGACGCGAATGCAGGTAAAAGACGTCGCCGGGATACGCTTCCCGTCCCGGCGGGCGGCGCAGCAGCAGTGAAATCTGGCGGTATGCCCAGGCCTGCTTGGTGAGGTCGTCGTAGATAACCAGCGCATCTTCGCCGTGATCGCGGAAATACTCACCCATGCTGCAGCCTGAATAAGGTGCAATAAACTGCATCGGCGCCGGTTCCGCGGCACTGGCCGCCACTACCGTGGTGTATTCCATGGCGCCGTACTCTTCCAGGGTGCGCACGATATTGGCGATGGTGGACATCTTCTGGCCGACCGCAACGTATACACAGCGGATGTTGCTGCGCTTCTGGTTGATGATGGCGTCGATGGCAATGGCCGTTTTACCAATCTGGCGGTCGGCAATAATCAATTCGCGCTGGCCGCGGCCGATGGGCACCATGGCATCCACACACTTCAGGCCAATCTGCACCGGCTGATCCACACTCTGACGGGCAATTACCCCCGGCGCGACTTTCTCTATGGGTTCCATGGCAGACGCATTAATCGGGCCTTTGCCGTCGATCGGATTACCCAGGCTGTCCACTACCCGGCCGAGCAATTCCGGACCCACCGGCACTTCCAGAATGCGCCCCGTACAGCGTGCTGTCATGCCTTCCGTTAAACCTTCGTAGTCACCCAGCACAACCACACCCACCGAATCACGCTCCAGGTTCAACGCCATGCCGTACAGACCGCCGTCAAACTCAATCATCTCCCCGTATTGGGCGTCTGCCAGGCCGTGGATGCGGACAATGCCGTCGGAAACGCTGACGATGGTACCTTCGTTCTGCGCCTCCGCTTTAACGTCCAGCCCCTGAATGCGGTTCTGGATGATGTCACTGATTTCCGATGGATTCAGTTGTTGCATGATGCCTTCCTTTTAAGACTGATTTTTCCGGGGCTGGTGTTGTTAACCCGGCCCACTACGCGGAGAGTGTTTCCGCCAATTTGTTTAATTTGCCGCGCAACGACCCGTCGATGACCACGTCGCCGGCACGCACAACCGCGCCGCCGATGAGCGTGCGGTCGACGCTGGTTGCAATGCTGATTTCTTTTTCGAAGCGGGCGTTCAGGGCGCGCGCCAATTGCGCCGTCTGCGCTTCGCTGAGCGCAAACGCTGACACCACTTCAACATCCAGACTGCGTTCTTCTTCCGCGCGCAAAGCTTCAAACTGCTCGCGGATTTCCGTCACCAGCGGCAGCCGGTCGTGATCCGCCAGCGCCTGCAGGAACTTTTTGCCGCGGTCGTCCAGTTCATCTCCGCACACCTCACCCAACCGATAGGCCTTGGCGCTGGCCGGCAGGTCCGGGCTGTTGAGCAGGGCGGCCACCGTTTCATTGCGGGTGACGTTATCCACCACACTCAGCATGCGCGACCACTGATCCAGGGTCTGCTCCTGTTTGGCAATATCAAAAGCGGCGTTGGCGTATGGCCTGGCGATGGTTGCTAGTTCCGCCATTTACAGTTGCCCGGCCAGTTTTTCCAGCATTTCGCTGTGTTTGGATTCGTCCACGCTGCTTTCCAGCACCTGCTCTGCGCCGCTGATCACCAGGGTTGATACCTGGGCACGCAGTGATTCTTTGGCGCGGTTAACTTCCTGATCCACTTCAGCGCGCGCGGCTTCAATGATGCGCTCACCTTCCACCCGGGCATCCGCCTTGGCTTCTTCGATCATCTGATTGGCCCGGTTGCGCGCCTGTTCAATAATGGCCGCAGCTTCCTGTTTGGCATTTGCCAGTTCCTGCTCCGCGCCGCTGGCGGCATCCGCCAGTTTACGGTCCGCCTCTTCCGACGCCCGCAAGCCGGCGGCAATGGCTTCCTGCCGTTCGCGCATTGCGGTACGCAACGGCGGCCAGATGAACTTCATGCAGAACCACACGAAGATAACAAATGTCAGAGACTGACCAATTAACGTAAGGCCTAGATTCATCGTATTTCTCTAGTTATTAATGATCACTGCTGCGCAACCCCCCGCCAGGCGGTTGGGGACTAACTTACGCAACGGCAAATATGACGTACAGACCAATACCCACCGCAATCATGGGTACAGCGTCAACCAGACCCAGAACGATAAACAGCTGGGTGCGAAGCATCGGCAGCAGTTCCGGCTGACGGGCAACCCCTTCGAGGAATTTGCCACCCAGCACACCCACACCAATGGACGCGCCAACTGCGCCAAGGCCCATCAAGAGCCCACCCGCGATATATAAAAGACCAGCTAGTTCCATGATTACTCCAAGTTTCGAGTTTTTGTTAGCGAATTATCCGCAATCGACGTTAATGCTCTTCCACATCGTGGGCTTGAGCGAGGTACAC
>JANQOA010000056.1 GCA_028279305.1 Pseudomonadales bacterium | reverse complement strand
TTCAAAGACTTCTAATTAACCATTCATCTAAAGTTGAAAATTTACCTTATGCAGACAGGGCTTCGTAGTGGGCATTGGAGCTGTTTGAATAGGCCGGGACACCGCCGCCGCTGCCGGTGTACAGAACATCACCGTGCAGAATCTGGCGAAAATCCACGTCATCGCGGACGATGCCGATCACGGTGGCGATGTAATCGTCCAAAGGTACAAAGACACTTTGATCACGGTTGGTCCACGGCGCGGCGAAGTTTTTCAGCGTGACGCTGTAAAACTCCGGTGCGGTGGTGGCCAGCATGGCCGCCGCCAGCGGATCCGGGGTCGGCGCGTCCAGCTCCGCTTTCATATTAGCCAGCATGGTCGCATCCGGCGGTACGCCGGCAATGCGGTCATGCAGACGTTTAGCTTGGTCAGTAGTGTCAGCGCTAACGCTGTGCATGCTGAAAACCGCAAGGGTCGTTAGCAGGCCCTGACAAATGCTTCGAACGACAGGTCCAACAAACCTCATGAGTTGCTCCTTTATCTGCGCCCTTAAGTGCGAACCTCGTGTCGAAGTACAGGCGCCAAAAAACCCCGTAGTCCCTGTGGGTGTTTCTAGGTGCGTAGAATGGAAAAAAGCGGCGGCTAAAGCTGTGAACCAGTTCCATTTTTACGTGCCGCGTCAAAATCGTGCCGCCGCTGTGCGGGCTGTGACCTGGCTCACACCTAAACATCAGGTGCTTGTGAAAAAATAGCAGGCCAATGTAACGGGTATCGAGGCTTCGGTTGGAGTTTTTACGCAGCTTACACTTTACTCGTCTCTACACATGGGCTTTAACAAGTATCGTCATACTGGCGGGTACGGGTTGTGGCGGTGGTAGTGGCTCCGGCAGTTCTAGCAGTGGTATAGGAGGAGGACAAAGCCCCGACCCTGTTGTGGTGGACTTCGCCATCGCGTACGTGCAGCGCCCGCTGCTGACCGACGATGACGGTAATCTATTGACCACCGAGGTGCGGCGGGCCACCGACTTTTTTCCCGGGGCGCAGCTGTTATTGCGCGACCGGGCGTCCGCCAGCGCTGACGAAGTTAACCTGACGGAAGGCATCTTTCCTGACGACGTGGACGGCAATCCGCCCCTCTACGACGTTAAAGATCTGACTGTTTCATATGATGGCAATCAGCTTGCGTTTGCCATGCGTGCCCCGGAAGACCCCAATCTGGACGACGATGAGCAGCCTACCTGGAATATCTGGGTCTATGACCGCGAGTTGGGCACGGTAACCCGTGCCATTACCTCCGACATTGTGGCTGAGGACGGCCAGGATGTGGCACCCAAATTCCTGCCGGACGGGCGGGTCATTTTCTCTTCCACCCGGCAGCGTTTGAGCAAGGCGATTCTGCTCGACGAAGGTAAACCGCAGTTTTCTTCCCTGGACGAAGACCGGGACGAAGAATCGTTGACGCTGCACGTGATGAATACCGACGGCACCGATATCCAGCAGGTGACCTACAACCAGAGTTCAGATCTGGATCCGGCGGTGATGTCCGACGGCCGAATTGTCTACTCGCGTTGGGACAACGTTGCCGGCCGCGACCGCATCAGCCTGTACCGGGCCAATCCGGACGGTACCGAGCAGGAGTTGTTGTACGGCGTGCACAGTCACGATACCGGGCCAAACGGTGAAATTATTGAATTTGTCGAACCCACGGAGCTGCCTGACGGCCGCCTGCTGGTGATGATGCGTTCACCGGGCGCGCAGAGCCGCATGGGTGCGCTGCCGGTGGCCATCGACGTGGCCAACTTTGTTGAGCACGATCAGCCGGTGTTCAACAGCCAGGGTTTGTTAAGCGACGCCCAGGAAATCCTTATCCCCGGCGAACTCAGCCTGGATGAGACGGTGCCGCCGCGGCAGGGCCGCTACGCGCACATCTCCCCGCTGTTTGACGGCACCAACCGTTTACTGGTGGCGTGGAGCCAGTGCCGGCTGCAGGACACCACCAGCAATCCGCTGGATCCGGTGATTGTGCCCTGTACGGATGAAAACCTGGCCAACCCGGACATGATCGAAGCGGATCCGTTGTACGGGATCTGGATGAACGACATTGATGAAAGCACCCAGCAGCCGATTGTGCTGGCGCAGGCGGGTTTTGCCTTTTCCGAATCCCTGGTGATGGAGAGCCGCACCAATCCGCCGGTGATCCTGGACAAGGTAGCCGGCATCGATCTGGATCCGGATCTGGTGGGTGAAGCTGTTGGGGTAATGCATATCCGCAGCGTTTACGATTTTGACGGCACGGCGGCGGTGGATATCACCGCCCTGGCGGACCCTGTGCAGGCCACCGCGGCGGATCGCCCGGCCCGGTTTGTGCGGGTTACCAAATCCGTTTCCATTCCCGATGACGATATTGTCGACCTGGACGGCGCTGATTTCGGCCGCTCCCAGGCCCAGCTGATGCGCGAGATTATCGGTTACGCGCCGGTTGAACCCGACGGCTCGGTAAAAGTGAAAGTGCCCGCAAATGTCGCCTTCTGGGTGGAAGTGCTGGATGCGAACGGGCGGCGCCTGTTTGAACGGCACAACAACTGGATGCAGCTGCGCCCGGGTGAAGAGATGGAATGTAACGGCTGCCATACCTCGGTGAGTGAATTACCACACGGGCGCCGCGACGCGGAAGCGCCGAGCATCAACGCGGGAGCCGTGGCTGACGGCTCACCTTTCCCGAATACGGAACCGGCGCTGTTTGCCAATGCCGGTGAAACCATGGCTGAGGTGATCACCCGCAGCGCGATTCCGGACCCCAACGTGGATCTGGTCTACGACGATGTATGGACGGACCCCAATGTGCGCGCCAAGGATGCCAGTTTTGCCTATCAGTACACCGACCTGAGCACCACTCCGCCGGTGGATCCGGGATGTGTGACCAACTGGAACGCAGCGTGCCGCATCACTATTCACTACCCGGATCATATTCACCCGATCTGGGCGGTGGACCGCCGCACTTTTGCCGCGGACGGTGTAACCCTGCTGACCGACGACACCTGCACGAGCTGTCACAACATTGTCGACGGCGCGGGTGCCGCCATGGTGCCGATGGCGCAGTTGGATCTCTCCGACGGCCCCAGCGCGGACGAGGCTGATCAGTTGAAGAGCTACCGGGAATTGCTGTTTAACGACAACGAGCAGGAACTTGTGGACGGCGCCGTGGTTGACCGCCTGGTACAGGCGACTGACGGCAACGGCAACCTGCTGTTTGAAACCGACGCCAACGGCGATCTGATTCTGGATGGTGCCGGAAACCCGGTCCCGGTACTGGTAACGGTTGGGGTGGCCCCCACCCTGAATGTGGCCGGCGCCAACTTCAGCTTGCGCTTTTTTGACCTGTTTGCCACCGGCGGCACCCATGACGGCCGCTTGACCGGTGCTGAGTTGAAACTGGTCTCCGAGTGGATCGACGTCGGCGGACAATATTACAACGACCCCTTTGTGGTCCCCCAGTAAGGCTCTGCAGATGCCGCAACCCATGCCGAAGAAGGACATACGGCCGTGATGAAAAATAACAACCTGGCTGCCATCACCCTTGCCTGGGTGCTGCTGGGCTGCAGCGTGCACGCCCAGGCGTGGTCGCCATTCGAAAAATATCAGCCTAAAGTTGTCGTCAGCGACCCCTACATCGAGCTGCGTACCGGGCCCGGCAAAGGCTACCCGATCTTCTATGTGGCGGCTCAGGGTGACGAGGTTGTGATCCTCAAATCCCGCACGGACTGGTACAAAGTGCGCACACCCAGGGAAAAAGAAGGCTGGGTTCACCGCAATGAGATGCGTCATACCCTGGACCTGGACGGCAACCCGGTGGACTTTGGCGAACTGGGCCTGGGCGATTTCAGCAACCGGCGCTGGGAGATGGGATTTAACGGCGGTGACTTCGGCGGCGCCAGTTCCCTGACCGGATACGTGGGTTACGCGGTGACGCCGAATATCACGCTGCAGCTTGAAGGCACCCAGATACTCGGGGAATTTTCCGACGGTGTGATGGGCTCCGCAAATATTCTGATGTATCCGTTCCCGAAGTGGCGTCTGTCACCTTATTTCACTATCGGCACGGGCATAATCACAACCAAACCACACACCACAATTGTGGCGGCGGAAGACCGCGAGGATGAAATTGTACATGCGGGCGTGGGCGCCAACCTGTACCTGAGTGATCGCTTCATGCTGCGAATGGAATACAAGCGCCACACGGTGTTAACGAGTCGGGACGACAACGAAGAGATAGACCAATGGAAAGCAGGCTTCAGCATATTTTTCTAGATGTATTTGCGGGCAGGGGGATGCATACGGCCCTGATGGTACTGGTGATGTTAGCGGCGTCGCTGGGCGCCGCGCCGGCGCATGGGGCTGAAGCGGAAGATCTTGAACTGGAACCCCTGGTGGTGCGCGAGCCGGAACAGCGCAAGGTCAAAGTAGACGATATTGACAGCGAGGACTTTGAGATTGGCATCAATGCCGGCCTCATGCACTTTGAAGACTTCGGCAGCGATACCGCCACCAGCCTGCGCCTGGCTTATCACGTTTCAGAGTCATTTTTTGTCGAAGGTGTGTACGGCCGTTCCAAGCTGGGACAGACCAGTTTCGAGTTGCTCAGCGGCGGCGCGCCGTTGCTGACCGACGAGGAACGCGATGTCACCTATTACAACGTTTCCATAGGCTGGAACATCTTTCCGGGCGAATCATTTGTGGCGGGGCGCTGGGCATTTAAAGGCGGCGTCTACCTGATCGCCGGCGCCGGCAGCACCGAGTTCGGCGGTGACGACCTGTTCACCATCAATGCCGGGGCGGGCTACCGCTTCATTGCCACCAACTGGATGGCGCTGCATCTCGACGTGCGCGACCACTACTTTGAATCCGACCTGCTGGGCACCAAGGAAGGTAAACACAACATTGAGTTTACCGGCGGCCTGACGTTCTTTTTCTAGCGAGGCAAGCACATGCGTTACTCCAGATTGATCTTAGCGGCCCTGGTGCTGGCGGTTTGCGGCGGCTGCAGCAGTTTTGAACTGAAGCCCTGGGTCAGCCCGTTTGAGCGTAACAACCTGGCGGACCCGATCATGAGTTTCAGCCGGGATCCGGTGTCGTCAGCATACCTGCACCACGTTTATCAGGCCCGTGAGGGCGCGAGAGGCGCTGAAGGCGGCTCCGGCGGCGGCTGTGGCTGTAACTAGCGCCGCAAACCTGAAGAGTTAGGGACAACTTGAGCATGCAGAGAAAAGCACACTTCCCAGCAAGACTTATCTGGTTGATGGCCGCCGGCGTGCTGGTATTTGCCGTCAGCAGCCTGTCTTCTTATGCGGCGGTATTGCCGGAAGACCGTGCTGACATCATGTACCACGGCTACGACGGCGGCGGTCTTGAAGTGGTTGGGCCATCCGTCCTGGTGCGCAAAGGTTTCAAGGACAAGGTGTCCGTCTGGGCCAACTATTATGTGGACCAGATCACCAGCGCCTCCATCGACGTCGTCTCCACCGCCAGTGAGTACACGGAAGAGCGGGAAGAAAAGAGCATCGGCTTTGACTACCTGCACGGCAAAACGTTTATGGGCTTGTCGTACACCAACTCTGAAGAATCCGACTATTCCGCCCATTCCTGGCGCTTCGGCATCAGCCAGGACTTTTTTGGTGATCTCACCACCCTCGGCATCAGTTACGCCCGCGGCGCGGATACGGTGCGCCGTAACGGGGACGACAATTTTGAAGAAGATACCGACCGGCAGACCTACCGGGTGGACATATCGCAGATTGTCACCAAGAACCTGATTGTGAATCTTAACTATGAAGGGGTTACCGACGAAGGTTTCCTCAACAATCCTTACCGCCAGGTGCGGTACCTGGATCCGGGCGCGGCCCGCGGCTACAGCTACGAAGCGGAACTGTATCCACGCACCCGCACCAGCTCCGCCCAGGCGATCCGCGCCATGTACTATCTGCCTTACCGGGCGGCCATGAAGCTGGAACTGCGCAACTACAGCGACTCCTGGGGGATCAATGCCTACAACGCGGAAGTGGGTTATACCCACCCCATCGACGAAACCGGCTTGACGGTTGAGTTGAAATACCGTTTTTACGATCAGACCGCAGCGGATTTCTACAGCGATCTGTTCCCGCGCTCCAACGCGCAGAACTTCCTCGCCCGGGACAAGGAGCTGGCCGCTTTCCAGACCCACACCCTGGGCGCGGGGGTAAGTTATGAATTCGGCATGGACTGGTTTCCGGGGTTCAAGCGCGGCCAGGTGAGCCTGTTCATGGATTACATCGAATTCCAGTACGATAACTTCCGCGATGTCACCGTTACCGGTCTGGCGCCGGGTGAAGAGCCGCTGTACGAGTTTGATTCCCTGGTCACCCGGCTGTTCCTGTCGTTCTACTACTAGCTGATTCCAGCTCACGGCTGCCGGTTTAAGGGGCTACCGGCGCCGGCGCCTCAACTGAGGCCGGATGCCCCCTTTTCGGTAAGAAAACGGGGGAGAAAGCCCAAGTAAACCCGCCAAATTCTTGGCATTAAATGTCGGGATCTTTATAATCTCCGCGGCCTCTTCAGGGTGCTGCTCTGCCAGAACCTGTCGCTGAAAAAACGGCCCTCAGGCCCAGCCAAATTGATACCCCAGCAAAAGATGCAGAAAAGACATAATTTGCAACTAAACTTGTCTGGATGCTTTGCGGATTTGTGATTGGGGTGGGCATGGAAGGATCCGTGCAGAAATTAACTTAGATTGGTACGCATGATTAATATTAAGAAAGGTCTGCGCCTGCCCGTGCCGGGTGAACCGGAGCAGGGGATAGACGAGGGCAGATCTGTGCGCAGTGTTGCGGTGCTGGGTGATGATTACCCCGGCATGAGGCCAACCATGGCGGTTGGCGAAGGGGATGTTGTCGAAAAAGGGCAGGTCCTGTTTACAGACAAGAAAACCGACGGTGTAGTCTACACCGCCCCGGTTGCCGGCCGCGTCAGCGGTATCAACCGCGGTGCCAAGCGGGCCTTGAAATCTGTCGTCATAGAGATTGCGGAGGGCGGCGAGCGAACTTTTGAGGCCTATTCCGCGGATGCCCTGCAATCCCTGCAGCGTCAGCAGATTGTCGACCAGATGTTGCACAGCGGAACCTGGACCAGCCTGCGGACCAGGCCGTTCGCCAAGGTGCCTGATCCCCGCACCGTCGCCCATTCCATCTTTGTGACCGCCATGGACAGCAACCCGCTGGCGGCTGATCCGGGGGTGATTATTCCCGATCAGGCCAACGAATTTGCCGCCGGTCTGGACCTGCTGGCGAAACTCACCGACGGCCCGGTGCATGTCTGCCACGAACAGGGAAAATTCCTGCCCACCGGTAATGATGAAAAAATTTCCGCCCATGAATTTTCCGGCCCGCATCCAGCCGGCCTGGCGGGCACCCATATTCACTTCCTCGATCCGGTCAGCGGCAGCAAAACCGTCTGGTATATCAATTATCAGGACGTGATTGCCCTGGGTGCGCTGTTCCTCACCGGCAGCATCAAAAATGACCGGGTGGTGGCGCTGGGCGGGCCTGGAGTCAGCCGGCCGCGGCTGGTCAGAACCCTGCTTGGGGCTAATCTTCAGGAGTTAACCGCCGGCGAGCTGGAAACCGGCAGCCAGCGGGTCATATCCGGATCAATCCTGGCCGGGCACACCGCGGAAAGCCCGGTGGACTTCCTCGGCCGTTACCATCTGCAGGTGTCTGTATTGCCGGAAGACAGTGAACGGCGTCTGTTCGGCTATCTCACCCCGGGGGCGGACCGGCATTCGGTATTTCCCATTTACATATCCAAATGGCTGGGCGAGAAGGGCATCAAGTTCAGTACCACAACCAACGGCAGCCCGCGCGGCATGGTACCCATCGGCACCTACGAAGAGGTGATGCCGATGGACATCCTGGCCACGCAACTTCTGCGCGCCCTGCTGGTCGGAGATCTGGAAACGGCTATAAATCTGGGGTGCCTGGAACTGGACGAAGAAGATATCGCCTTGTGCACTTATGCGTGCCCGGGCAAATACGAATACGGGCCCATCCTCAGGGATGTGCTGACCCAGATCGAGAAGGAGGGTTAAGCCATGAGTCTGCGCTCCTTCATGGACAATATTGCGCCGAACTTTGAAAAGGGCGGCAAACTGGAATGGATGTACCCGGCGTATGAGGCGATTGATACCGCCCTGTACACGCCGGGCAAGGTCACCGGCGGCGCCGCGCACATCCGCGACGGGCTGGATCTGAAGCGCATCATGATGACCGTGTGGCTGTGTGCCTGGATACCGGGTATTGTCGGCAGCTACTTTATCGGCGCTAATGCCAACGAGGCCATGCAGGCCGCGGGTATCACCGCTGTGGAGGGCTGGCGCGGCCTGTTTGTCAACGGCCTGGTGGGTTTTGACCCGAACAGCATCTGGGACTGCGTGGTACACGGCCTGGCGTATTTTTTACCGCTGTACGCGGTGGTTTTCATTACCGGTATCGCCTTTGAGATCTGGTTTGCCTCGGTCCGCGGGCACGAAGTCAACGAGGGCTTTTTTGTCACATCCATCCTGTTCACGCTGACCCTGCCGCCCACCATCCCGCTGTGGATGGCTGCGGTG
>JANQOA010000038.1 GCA_028279305.1 Pseudomonadales bacterium | reverse complement strand
TTGTTACCGGGGAACTCTGGGATGAAGCCAGCAGCCTGGCCGGGCAATTGAAACAAGCCGCCATGGACGCCCTGCGCGCGATTATTCCGCTGTGTCTGTTCCTGTACATCGTGCTGCGCATGGTGCTGAAACAGCGCCTGGCGGAACGCAACGATGTTGGCATCGGCGTGGCTTTTGCGCTGGCCGGCATGTCCCTGTTCGGCCTGGGCATTGCGCTGGGCCTGACCCCTCTGGGCGCGCAACTGGGCAGCAACGTGCCGGTGGCGTTTGCGGAGATCCTGCCCTGGGGCCTGGACCATGTGGAAGGCCCGCTGTTCCCCGACTGGGGCAAATTCGCCGCCATCGGTTTTGCTTTTTTCCTCGGTTACGGCGCCACCCTGGCGGAGCCGGCCCTGAATGCCCTGGGTGATACGGTGGAACGCATCACCGTGGGCGCGTTCCGCAAAAAACTGCTGATGCAGAGTGTGGCCATCGGCGTGGGCTTCGGCATTGCCGCCGGCATCCTGAAAATGGCTTACAACCTGCCGCTGTTCTGGATGCTGATGCCCCCGTACCTGCTGGTACTGGTGCTCACCTGGCTGGCCCCGCATAGTTTTGTCAACTTCAGCTGGGACAGCGCCGGGGTGACCACCGGCCCCATAACCGTACCGTTGGTTCTGGCCATGGGTCTGGGGGTGGGCGCCAACGTTCCGGGCGTATCCGACGGCTTCGGCATTCTGGCGCTGGCATCGGTGGGGCCCATTCTCACCGTGCTGAGCGTGGGCCTGTATACCCAACACAGCCAGCGCAGCGACCGCAACGAAGAAAACCCGCAAACCGACGATCTCACTGAAGCCGAGGCCACCAGCTGATGTTTAAGAATACGCACCAATATTCCGTTGTCACCACCGTGTTGCCCAACTCCAGCACCGCCCGGGTCACCCCGCAACTGCTGCGCGAGCAGGGCAGCAGCGCCCTGACCTGGAAAGCCCGCGGCACGCTGCTGCACGATAGCTGGTGGCAACGCTGGGTGCCGCCGATCAGCCCGGCTAAATCCATGACCCAGATGCTGGTGCCGGACGAAGAAGTCAGCCGCCTGGTCAGCACCATTGTTGAAGAAGGCAAGCTGCACAAGCAGGCCACCGGGGCGGTGTACAGTACCCCCTGCGAACACGTTTATTTCGGCTCGGCATTCAAAACCTGGCCGTTGCGCGAGGGTGCCGGGGTGCTCAACAGCGACCACAGCCTGACTGAAAACCTGAGCATCATTTACTGCATTGTCGGCCACAACCTGTCGGACAAGGTATCCCGCGCCGCCATCAATGCCGGCGCCCACGGCCCCATCGTCTACTACAGCGAAGGGCGCGGGCTGCGCGACCGTCTGGGCTGGCTGCGCATCACCAAGGAACACGAAAAAGAAGTGCTGATGGTGATTGCCGACGAGAGTAACGCTGACGAGATTTTTGACGCCATGGCCAAAGCCGGCCAACTGCACCTGCCGGGGCGCGGCTTCATGTACCGCATGGCCATCGACAAAGGCATGTTTAACCTGCCGGCGCGGGTTTCCCATCACCATTATGAAGCCAACATGCAGCAGATTATCCACGCCATCGACCATCTTAACGGCCATACCCACTGGCGCGATCAGACGGTATTTGACGTCGGCGGCGAAGGCCGCGGCGTGGGGCTGGATCACCTGAAGTCCGCCGCGCCTCAGCTCAGCCATCAGGTGGCGTTGTCCGCCATCATTGCGCGCCCCCATACCGCGGCGCTGATGGATGTGATGCTGGATGCCGGCGCTCCGGGTCTGAACCTGACCTACGGGCGGTTTGTTGCCGCCAGCCAGGCCCAGGCAGACCCGCTCAGCGGCGCCACGGTTAACGATGAATACGGCATGTTGCGCTGTATCACCGACGAGCAGACCAGTCAGGCCATCTGCGGCACCGTGGATGACGAAGCGGAACGCCTCGGCTTCAGTGACATGTGCATGTTTGTTAACAGCGTGCCCAAAGTAGCCACCTACGTGCCGGGCAAAACAGACTACCGCGACGCTGAGGCTCAGTCCGCGGCGTAGCTGACGAAGCGGCTAAGGCCGCGGCATTATGGCCGGGTCACCCGGCTTGTAAAGCTCATGGGCCCGGCGCCAGCCGGCAAACGCGCTGAGAATATGCGGCGGATCGTCGTGCAGTTCGGTAAAGCCGCCGCTGTACGCGCGGGTATCAAAATAGCAGGCATCCACATCGTCCGCGTGCAGCTCGCAGGCCATCTCAAAACCCATGTCGAACAAACGCTGCTTTTCCGCCGCGTAATCGTTCACCAGGATGCCGCTATGGTGGAAACCCTCTTCTCCCGCGGCATACATGTCCCGGTAAATGGACGGGGTGTCATCGTGCTGGGCAATAAACTGAATCATCATGCTGCCCAGGTAGCCGAACGCGTAACTGACGTCCGCCTCCTGGGGCGTGCCGCGGTAGGTGAATTCATCAGTCTTGTGATGGGGCACCAGCACAAAAGGTCCGGCGCCGTACAACCGGTTCCATTTGATACACGCCTCTTCCACGTCGTTGACAAAATATGCTTCCTGAAAAAAGTCGTAACGGGTAAGCATGGTCATGGATGATTTCCTCCCGGCTGCGGTGTCTGCGCCGCGTTATTTGGAATTACAGCACAGAGCCGTCCGCAGCCGCGTCCACCCGGGCGCGGGCTGCTGCTTTGTCCTGAAAATAGTCTGCGTTAATGGCTTTGAACAACTCAGCCTCGCGCGGCAGGTTTTCTTCAGCAAATATTGCCCCTACCGGACAGGCGGATTCACAGGCGGCGCAGTCGATACACTCCGTGGGGTGCACAAAACACATGCGGTCCTCTTCATCCACGTAGATGCAGTCCACCGGACACACTTCCACGCAGGATTCGTCACGCACATCTATACACGCCGCAGTAATGACGAATGTCATTCAGTCCTCCCCTGGATTCCACCTTAAAATACCTAATTCGCCCTTTTAATGCCAACCGCCCGGGCTGCCCGCGGCCGGCACTCACCCCTTGCACCGTTCACGGTAAGCGAGTTAACTAAAGCCAGGGAGACAGCCGTTGAAAACGAGGGGCCAGAATGACCGAACAGCCGGATTACGCCCAGCATCTGCTGGATGAACTGGCAGGTGAAGACCCCGGCGCCAGCCGGGACTTCCCGCTGATGCCGGAGGGGCAAGCTTACGATATGGGACGCGACGAAGACGGCAAACCGCTGTTCGACCCGCGCATCCTCAACAGCATCGAATTCCAGCGCAACCCGTACCCGTACTACCGCATTCTGCGCGACCACTATCCGGTGTTCTTTGACAAGCTGCACAACACCTACTACGTCACCCGCTACGAAGACATCACCACCTGTTACTTCGACGATGAGGGGTTTAACACCATCCCCAAAGGCAGTTCCAGCGGCGTGCTGGGCAACACCCAACTGGAATTATCCGGCGTCGAGCACCGGCGCCGCCGCAATCTCTACGGCCAGCATCTGGTGGGTAAAAACCTGGCCAACCGGGTACCCGCGATCCGCCGCCTGGCCACCGACATGATTGACGCCTGGCAGGATCAGAGCGACGCCGGCTACATCATCCGCGACGGTGCCACCCGCACCGTGGAGCTGGGCCAGGCATTCGCCAATGAATTCCCGATCCGGGTGGTTTGTGAGGTGCTGGGCTTCCCCAAAGAAGCCCAGGCGGATTTTTACTACTGGTACAACTCCATGATGTCCGGGCTGGGCGGGTCGGAAACCCACAAACAGGGCCTGGAGGCGCGTCAGCACCTGCAGGACTACGTGCAGGGCCTGGTGGAAGAACGCCGCAAAACCCCGTCATATCTTTACGATGAGGCAGGCAACCCGACCTCCAAGGACATCATTACCAAACTCTGTGAGACGGTGGTGGACGGGGACTACCTGTCCACCGAAGAGATTACCTCCAACATTGCGCTGATCGTCGGCGGCGGCGGGGAAACCACCCGCGGCGCCATCATGAACATGTGGTACCTGCTGCTGCAGCACCCGCAGCAGTTTGCCGCGGTTCAGGCGGACG
>JANQOA010000220.1 GCA_028279305.1 Pseudomonadales bacterium | reverse complement strand
GGTTGCCACCCTGGCAGCGCCGATACCCGCCACGGAGCCCAGCGCCAGCGACACGGACGGCGCCACCCCCAACTGGGTGACCACGGTCTCCCAGCCGCGTACCTCGGGGATATAGGTGCGGCCGGCCATTTCTATGGTTTTAACCGAACCGCCGCCGCCCATGCCGTCCACCAGGCGGATATGCGGCAGGCGCAGTTCCACCGCCAGGCCTTCAGCGCGCAGCCGTTTGCCGGCAATGGACGCATCCGCGGAGCCGCCGCGCACGGTAAAGTCGTCGCCGGAGAGGATCACCGGGCGGCCGTCGATTTCCGCGGTGCCGAAGACAAAATTGGATGGCGTAAACGACTGCAGGTCGCCGCTGTCACTGTACTGCGCAACCCCGGCCAGGGTGCCGATCTCATGGAAGCTGTCGGGATCGCTGATGACATCGATCCGTTCGCGGATGGTCAGCTTGTTAAATTCGTGCTGACGGGCAACCTTATCCTTGCCGCCCATCTCGAAGGCCAGCGCTTCGCGCGCCCGCAGTTCGTCAATTTCGTCTTGCCAACTCATGACACGTCCCGTTCAAACGATATAAAGGCGGCCGGCACGCGGCGCGGCGGTGCCGCCCGGTGCCGGTGCGGAAAATGCGGGGATTAGGCGCGGGTGCCGGAGAAGGTGGCGTCGCCGAATGCGCCCAGTTTCACGGTGCCGGAAATCTCGTCTCCGCTGACCGCGGCGGTGAATTCCAGGGTCATGGCCATGGGAGAAGTAATGTCTGCTTTCCAGGTGAGGGTTTCGCCGTCGATGGCGCCGTCTTGAATGTCCATTTCGCCCGCCGCGCCGGTCATTTTGCCGGTCAGGGCGCCGCCTTCGGTGGACAGGGTCAGGGTGCCGTTCTGGGCGCCCATTGGGGTGTTAATTGTAGTATTCCAAGTGCCGTCGGCGCTCATTTCGCCTCCTCTCTTCTTGTCGTGTGATTGTGGTTGTGTTTTTTCAGCGCATTGGAGTATGGCATACCGCGGGTGGGAGGCAAGCCTCTCAAGTGATAATCTTTGCCGCCAATGACAACCGCGGCGCGCACATCAAACGGCATTGGCGAGCTTAATGAGGGGCCCCTGCATGCGGCCTTGAAAGCCACTTATGCCGCCAACGGCGGGGCTACGGAAGTGACCGTGGATAACTTTGTTGCCGACGCGGTGCGCAACGGCATTGTCTACGAAATTCAGACAGGCAGCTTCAGCGGCCTGGGCCGCAAGCTGCTCAGCCTGTTGGATCACAGCGGCGTGCGTGAGGTGGTGCTGGTCCACCCCATTGCGCAGACTTCCACCATTGTCAAAGTCCCCGACCAGGCCGGCGCTAAGATTCAGCGCCGCAAATCCCCCAAACACGGCAGGCTGATGGATATTGTCAGCGAGCTGGTATATATCCCGACGCTGTTGAACCGCGACAATTTTTCGGTTGAGGTGGTGCTGACCGTTGAAGAGGAGATCCGCACTTACGATCCGCGCAAAAACCGCCGCCGCGGCGGCTGGCGGGTGCGGGAGCGGCGCCTGCTGGAAATTGTTGACGGCATGCGGCTGTCCAGCATGGAGGATTTATGGCAGCTGCTGCCGGGGGCGCTGCAGGAACCGTTTTCCACCCGCGACCTGGCGGATGTGCTGCAGGCGCCGCTGGCCACGGCGCAGCAGATGGCTTATTGCCTGCGCCATGCCGGGGTGACCGAAATTACCGGTAAACAGGGCAACTCGCTGCTTTACCGTAGCCGTCGCTGAGCCGCTCCTGCCGCGGGCGCATGGGCCCACAGCGTGAGGTTCTTATACGGTCTGGCGAGGGCGGTGCGGAATGGTCCGCCGGGCTGTTCGCACAGCAGCCAGCCGCCGGCATCCGCCGGCTCTGCCGGATTGTATAAGCGGGTGGTGCGGCGCTGGTGCCGGTACAGGTAAGCGCGTAAGCGCGGGCTCGGGTTCTGCGCACAATAATACAGGGGCGGTTGCAC
>JANQOA010000007.1 GCA_028279305.1 Pseudomonadales bacterium | reverse complement strand
GCTTCCTCAATGTGGCATGCCCGCAATGCGGCGTCCAGGCACGGCGCGAAACGGATACGTTTGACACCTTTATGGAGTCGTCCTGGTATTTCGCCAGGTTCACCAGCCCGGATGCCAACACCCCCATGGTAGATGAGCGCGCCCGTTACTGGTCGCCGGTAGACCATTATGTGGGGGGTATTGAACATGCCATTCTGCATCTGCTGTACGCGCGCTTTTATCACAAGCTGATGCGCGACGAGGGTCTGGTGCCGGGCAACGAGCCGTTCAACCGCTTGTTGATGCTGGGCATGGTGCTGCAGGACGGCAAAAAGATGTCCAAGTCCTCCGGTGACGCCGGCGACCCCCAGAAGCTGCTGGACAAGTACGGTGCGGATACCGTGCGTACCGCCATGATGTTTGCCGCGCCGCCCCATCAGTCCTTTGAATGGAGTGAAGCCGGCCTGGAAGGTGCATTAAGATTCCTCAAGAAGTTGTGGAACCTGGTGCACCAGCATGCCGCCGCCGGGCCGGTTGAACAGTTGGATGTCGCCGGCCTGTCCTCCGACGCGGCAGCCCTGCGGCGCAAAACCTATGAGACCCTGGCCAAGGCGGATGACGACTACGGCCGCCGCATTCACTTTAACACCGCGGTGTCCGCGGTGATGGAATTGTGCAACGCGGTGTCGCGGTTTGACGCCCGGGACGCCAACGAGCAGGCGGTGGTGACGGAAGCGCTGCGCACCGCGGTGCTGGTCATATCTCCGGTGGCGCCCCACATCACCCATGTGCTGTGGCCGCTGCTCGGCGGCAGCGGTCTGCTGGTTAACGCCCCCTGGCCGGAGATGGATGACAGCGCCCTGGACCGGACGGTGGTGGAAATGGTAGTACAGGTGAACGGCAAGGTCAGGGCCAAAATTGAGGTGGCGGCGGATGATGATCAGGATGCCGTGCTGGCGGCGGCCAAAGCAGCGGACAACGTCGCCCGCCACCTGCAGGACAAGACCATCCGTAAGGAAATTGTTGTGCCCAACAAACTGGTTAACCTGGTGGTGGGCTGATATGGGCAGAATCCTCAGCACCATTATATTGGCGGCGGCCCTGGTCAGCGTCAGCGCCTGCGGTTTCCGCCTGCGCACCTACAACTTTGAGGCAAACGTGGACAGTTTTGCCATCAGCGGCCGCACTAATGTCAGCATCACCCAGCCCTTGCGGCGCGGTTTGCTGCAGGCCGGGGTAGCGGAGAAACCGGCAGCGGAAGCCGGGCTGGTGGTGGAGTTGCTGCAGCAGCGTGAAGAGCGGCGCAGCGTGTCCACCGCCGGTCAGGCCCGGGCCGCGGAATATGAGATGAACTTTGCGGTACGCTACCGCATTCTGGACGGCAAGCAGCAGGAATTGCTGCCGCCCACCTGGGTGGAGCGGATTCGCGTCTACCGCATCGACCGCGACAACATTGTCGGCAGCAGTGAGGAGCAGGCGTTGCTGCAGCGGGAGTTGATGCAGGACATTGTCGGCCAGATTATCCGCAGCATGGATGCAGTCAGCCGGCCGGCGGAAGCCTGAGCCGCCGCCATGCAGGTTAAGGCGGAGGCGCTGACGGATCACCTGCAAGGCAGCCTGAGCGCGGTATACCTGGTGTCCGGCGACGAAACCCTGCTGGTGGAAGAAGCCTGTGACCATATTATCCGCCGTGCCGGTGAGGCGGGTTACAGCGAGAGATCCGTGCACTACGTGGAGACCGGGTTCAAGTGGCATGATCTCAGCCACGACGCGGCCAGCTTGTCGCTGTTTGCTGAGCGCAAACTTCTGGACGTCAGAATCCCGCCGAAAAAATTTGACCGCGAAGGTTCCGAAGCCCTGCGCGCCTGGGTGGAAAATGCCGGGCAGGCGGCTGCGGGTGAGCCGGACAGCGTGCTGCTGTTGCGTACCGGCCGGCTGGAACCG
>JANQOA010000207.1 GCA_028279305.1 Pseudomonadales bacterium | reverse complement strand
GCGTCGTTCTTAGCACGTCCCTGTGCACGATTCGAACCGGCAGGTCCGAACCAAGTCCATCAGGAGCGCGTAAACCAAAAGGCCCAGTCCTTTGGACTGGGCCTTTTGGTTTATGGCGCACCTGACAGGATTCGAACCTGTAATCCCCGGTTTCGTAGACCGGTGCCTTATCCAGTTTGGCCACAGGTGCGTAGGGGGGCGCTATTATGCCCGCCTAGGTGGGGGTTTTCCACACCACCATTTTGTCGATCTGCATGTCTTCTATGGTGTAGGGGATGCCGCCGATGCCCAGTCCGGATTGGCGCAAACCGGCGAACGGCATGACGTCGTCGCGGAAGGCGGTGTGTTCGTTGATCATCACCGCGGAAGCGTCGAGGCCTTCGGCCAGGCGCTGGGCGGTGATGATATCCCGGGTGAACACCGCGGCCTGGAAAGCCACCGGCAGGCTGTTGGCCTGCTCCAGGGCCTGGGCTTCGTCGCTGTAGCCGTATACACAGACCACCGGGCCAAAAATTTCCAGCTGGGAGACTTCAGCATCCGCGGGCGGGTCGACGATGACGGTGGGCGCATAAACCCGGTCGGAAACCCGTTCACCGCCGCAGGCGATGACGGCGCCCGCATTGCGCGCATTATTTACCCAGCGCTCCACCCGCTCCACTTCACCGGGGCGGATCAGTGGTCCGACGTCGGTATCCGGATGTAACGGGTCACCTACGTTCAAGGCGGCGGCGCCTTCGGTCAGGGCAGCGACCACTGTGTCTTTTATGGATTCCGGCACAAATATCCGCTGCACGGAGACGCACACCTGGCCGGCGTGGTAGAAGCCGCCTTTCAGCAGCGCCGGAATCATGCTGTCCACGTCTGCATCTTCCGCCACCATCACCGGCGCGGCGCCGCCGTGTTCCAGCGCGCAACGCACGCCCGGGGCCAGCTTGCTGCGCAGCATCCAACCGACGCGGGCGCTGCCTATAAATGAAAAGAAGCTGATGCGCGGGTCGGTAACCAGGGCTTCGGAAACCGCCAGATCGTCCGCAATCAGCGTCTGACACCAGCCGTCGGGCAGGCCGGCTTCCTGCAGCAGTTCAGCAAACTTCACGCAGCTCAGGGGGGTGTCGGGCGCGGGTTTTACGATCACCGGGCATCCGCTTGCAACCGCGGGGGCCACCTGGTGCACAATCAGGTTCAGCGGGTGGTTGAAGGCGCTGACCGCAGCCACCACCCCAATGGGTTCTTTGTAGGTTCGGGCGCTGTGCCCGGCGGTGAGTTTGCTGGTGCCCAGGGGGATGGTGCGGCCGATGTCGGCGGTGATGTGGTCCACACACAGGCGTACCCCGTCAGCGGCGCGCAGGGCCTCCACCCGGGCATCTTTTAGAGGCTTGGCGCCCTCCCGGGCAATCAGTTCCGCCAGGGGTTCAATCTGCGCGTCCATAAGGGCGGCGGTGGCTTGCAGGATTTCAACCCGCCGGGTCAGGCTCAGCCATTGCTCACGCTGCTTGAACAGGCCCTGGGCGGTTTGCAGCATGCCATCCAGCGCTGCGGCGTCGTGGGTGGCCAGGGTTTCGATGACTTCTCCGGTGAATGGTGATTGCACCTCTAACATGTATTGGCTCCTTTGCCGGGCACAGCTGCATCAGGGTTTAGCAGATTAGCAGAATTGGTGTTAATGTGGCGCTCCGGTCGGCCGGCGCTATGGATCAGACTGCTCTGCAGCCGATTCGTTCGCTTGCGGCCGAGTCCCTTGTTCCCGTAAATCATGCGCGCATGGGTGCCTGCGGCATCCGCGGCGGAGTGCAATCAGTAACAAATGTCTGCGGAGATGGTCAGCAACGAGCGGCAGAACCGCATTGCCCTGGGCGCCTTGTGCATGTGTGTGGCCATGTTCGGCGGCACTTCCATTGACATTTCCGTAAAGGCGCTGGCGCCGCACTACACCACCGCGCAGATTGTATTCCTGCGCAGCGTGATCGCGCTGCCGTTTGTGCTGGCGCTGGTGTGGCGGCAGGTTGGGGTGCCGGCGTTAGGCACGGCCGGCTTTGCCTGGCAGCTGTGGCGGGGGTTGTTAACCGCGGGCGCCAACTTCGGCTTCTTCTACGGCTTGATCTATGTGGAGCTGGTCACCGCGCTGATGCTGGCTTATATCGGGCCGGTGTTGATTGTTTTGTTGGCCAGGCCGCTGCTGGGGGAGCACATCAGTCTGGGCCGCCTCAGCGGCGTGTTGATCGGCTTTGCCGGGGTATTGTACGTGATCCGGCCGACAGGTTTTGATGTGCATCCCGGCATTCTGGCGATCCTCGGCAGCGCCCTGTGCTGGGCTTTGTTATCCATCAGCAACCGGCAGCTGGCCGGCCATGTCTCTACACCGGTGCTGTTGTTCTATACCTATCCGGTCAGCCTGCTGCTGGCCGCCGCGCTGACCGTGGGCGATTGGCAGACGCCCCAGGGTTGGCACTGGGCGCTGTTCGGGGTAACTGCGCTGGGCAGCATTGTGGCGCACGGTTTTGCCGCCCTGGCGTACAAGTATGCAGCGGCCGGGGTGGTGGCGCCGTTCGAATATACCGCGCTCATCTGGATTTCGCTGGCCGGCTATCTGTTCTGGAACGAGGTACCCGAGGCGGCGGTGTGGATCGGCGGCACCGCGGTGATTCTGGGCGGATACATTGCCCTGCGCAGCCGGTCGTGACTTAGCCGCCGGCTCGGATATACTGCACGCCGAATTTGTTGAGACATTATCTATGACACCGTTAATGGCGGCCGGAATTCAACTCATGCTGGTAGGCATGGGTACGGTTTTTTTCTTCCTTACCCTGCTGGTGGCGGCCACTCACCTGATGTCAAAAATCGCTCTGCGCATCGCGCCGGCGGCCTCGGCCGGTTCCCCAGCGCCCGGCAGCCTCAGCGACGAAGAAGTGGCAGCTGTCACTGCAGCGATTGCGCGGCACCGCCGCCGCACCTGATCCAATGAGAGACGTGTAGTCGGAAATTGAAATCCGGAAGTTTGTGGAGAGGATATGAGCCAATCTAAGCTGGGCATCACCGATGTTATTCTCAGGGATGCCCATCAGAGCCTGCTGGCCACCCGCATGCGCATTGAAGATATGCTGCCGGTGGCGGAGAAGTTGGACCGGGTCGGCTTCTGGTCGTTGGAGACCTGGGGCGGCGCCACCTTTGATGCCTGCATCCGTTACCTGGGCGAAGACCCGTGGGAGCGCATCCGCGCGCTGAAACAAGCCATGCCCAACACGCCCCAGCAGATGCTGTTGCGCGGCCAGAATATTCTCGGCTACCGTCACTACGCGGACGATGTGGTGCACAAATTTGTTGAGCGGGCGGCGCTGAACGGGGTGGATGTGTTCCGCATCTTTGATGCCATGAACGACATGCGCAACCTGCGTACCGCGGTGCAGGCCACTCTGGAAGTAGGCAAACATGCGCAGGGCACCATTTCTTATACCGTCAGCCCGGTGCACACCCAGCAGTTGTGGCTGGACCTGGGCAAACAGATTGAAGACATGGGTGCACACAGCCTGTGCATCAAAGACATGGCGGGGCTGCTGAAACCCTACGTGGCTTTTGAGCTGGTCAGCGGCTTAAAAGCCAGCCTGGATATTCCCATTCACATGCAGAGCCACGCTACCACCGGGATGTCCACCGCCACCTACCTGAAATCCATAGAGGCCGGCATAGATAACGTTGATACCGCCATTTCCTCCATGAGCATGACTTACGGCCATTCCGCCACGGAAACCGTGGTGTCGATTCTGCAGGATACGGAGCGGGATACCGGGCTGGACATTCGCCTGCTGGAGGAGATTGCCGCCTATTTCCGTGAGGTGCGCAAAAAATACGCCCAGTTTGAGGGCTCCCTGCGCGGTGTGGACTCGCGCATCCTGGTCGCCCAGGTACCCGGCGGCATGTTAACCAACCTGGAGAATCAGCTGCGTGAGCAAAATGCGTCTGACAAGCTGGACGACGTATTGACGGAAATTCCGCGGGTGCGGGAGGAATTGGGGTTCATACCGCTGGTTACACCGACCTCGCAGATTGTCGGCACCCAGGCGGTAATTAACGTGCTGATGGGGGAGCGTTACAAAAACATCACCAAGGAAACCAGCGGGGTGTTAAAAGGCGAATACGGCGCTACCCCGGCGGCACTGGATCCGGCCTTGCAGCAGCGGGTGCTGGAAGGCGGCCAACCCATTACCTGCCGCCCGGCGGATGTACTCGAGCCGGAAATGGACAAACTGACATCGGAGTTACAGCGGCTTTCCAGCGAACAGGGTTTTGCCCTCGCCGAGGAAGCGGTGGATGACGTGTTAACCTACGCGTTGTTCCCCCAGGTGGGTTTGAAGTTTCTGCAGAACCGCGGCAACCCGGACGCTTTTGAACCGGCGCCGGGCGCTGTGGCCGAAGCGGCCGCGCCCGCCGCCGCACCGGCATCCACATCCGGCGTATATACCGTGAAAGTCAACGGCCGTGCCTTTGTGGTGGAAGTGAGTGAAGGCGGGGAAGTTGTCAGCAGCGCGCCGGCGGCAGAGGCTGCACCGTTACCGGCGGCGGACGGCAGCGCCATGCCTGTGGCGGCGGCGCTGGCGGGTAACGTTTTTAAGGTTCTGGTCAGTCCCGGCCAACAGGTTGCGGAAGGGGAAACGGTGCTGATTCTGGAGGCCATGAAAATGGAAACGGAAGTCAGCGCGCCGCGGGCGGGGACGGTGGCCGCGGTGGCGGCGCGGGAAGGTGACGCCGTGCAGGTGGGTGATACGCTGCTGACGCTGTCTTAAGCCATGGAGATGATCACCCAGTTATGGCTTGCCTCCGGGTTGTACCAGATGACCCTGGGGCAGTTTGTCATGCTGTGTGTGGGTTGCCTGCTGCTGTATCTGGCCATTGCCAGAAAGTTTGAACCCCTGCTGCTGGTGACCATCGGCTTCGGCGGCATTCTGGCCAATATTCCGGGCGTTGAAATTGCCACCGGTGACGGCCTGCTGCATCTGGTCTATCTGGTGGGCATCGAAACCGGGGTGTTTCCGCTGCTGATCTTCATGGGTGTGGGTGCCATGACGGACTTCGGGCCGTTGCTGGCCAACCCGCGCACCCTGTTTCTCGGCGCCGCCGCCCAGTTCGGGATTTTTGCCACCTTGCTGGGTGCGCTCGGGCTGACCAGCCTGGGGGTGATGGATTTCAGCCTCAAAGAAGCGGCGGCCATCGGCATTATCGGCGGGGCGGACGGGCCCACAGCCATTTATGTGGCGGGCCTGCTGGCGCCCAACCTGTTGGGCGCCATTGCGGTGGCGGCGTATTCTTACATGGCGCTGGTGCCCATTATCCAGCCGCCCATCATGCGCGCGCTGACCAGCGAGAAAGAACGGGCCATAGAGATGACCCAGCTACGCGAGGTGTCGCGGCTGGAAAAAATTCTCTTTCCTTTATTGCTGTTGCTGTTGATTGCATTGTTGCTGCCGTCCGCGGCGCCGCTGCTGGGTATGTTCTGCTTCGGCAACCTGATGCGTGAATGCGGTGTGGTCGACCGCCTTTCCGACACGGCCCAGAATGCCCTGATTAACATTGTCACCATTTTCCTCGGACTTGCGGTGGGTTCCAAACTGCAGGCGGAAATCTTCCTCTCAGCCAGTACCCTGGGCATTCTGCTGCTGGGGGTGGTGGCGTTTGCCATCGGCACCGCCAGCGGCGTGTTGATGGCAAAGCTGATGAACCGGCTCAGCAAAACGCCGATTAACCCGTTGATCGGCGCAGCCGGCGTCAGCGCTGTGCCGATGGCGGCGCGGGTGGCCAACAAAGTGGGCCTGGAGGCCAATCCGCAGAACTTTCTGCTGATGCATGCCATGGGCCCCAATGTCGCGGGGGTGATTGGCTCCGCCGTCGCCGCCGGCATCATGATCCTCTTCACCTCAGGCTCCTGATCCCCGCTGCCTCCGGCTTCGGGTGCTGTTACCCCGGGGCTTCCGAACCTCTCACGCCGATTTTGGAGAGTGCAGTGATAATTCACAAAAATTAGATACATTCCAAACACTTACAGTGCATTGTTCACACTTCTTGTGCGGCGCAAGTGCGTGTCTGTGCTACCATTCAGGGTGAACGATCAGGATTGCGTACGATGTTGAAACAATCCATTTGGGTGTCCGCCGCCGCGTGGGTGGCCATGCTTATAGCCCTGCTGCTCGCGCCTTCCGCGCAGGCGGACATACAGTACTGGATGTCCGTGCACAGCTTCAAAAAAGAAGCCAACGCGCGCCAGGCTGTGGTGGAAACCAGCGCGGTGTTGTCGGAACGTTTTACCGTGGTCGGCAGTTCAACCAGCCTCGGCTATTACTACCGGGTGGTCAGCGGTCCGTATCTTTCCCAGGAAATTGCCGAACAGCAGGTTCGTGCCGCTCAGGCTGCCGGTTTCGACGGCGCCTGGCTGTGGGCGGACAACAGCGAAGTATTTGCCGCGGCATACAGCGAATTGCGCGAGCAGGCTGCCCGGGGCAGCAGTGAGGCGGACGCGGAATATGCGGCCACCGGCTACGCGGCGTCAAACTACGATGTCACGGACTACAGCGCGGCGGATTACAGCGTGACGGACTACGACGAAGGTGAGTTCAGCTATTCGGACTATTCCAGCTACGGCCTGGATGATCCGCTGGAAGGCCAGAGTGTTGACGAAGACCCGGATCTGACCCTGCGCCGCCAACCGCCGCCGGAACTGGTGGAAGAAGCGCCGCCCGGCTACCAGTTAAACAAACTGCACCGCAGCAACTGATCCCCAACAGGCTCACTGGCAATCCCGGCCGGGCCGAATTACCCTAGGGTGATTCGCATTCGAGTATCTGGGAGGAACCGATGAGTGAGAGCATCCCCACGCCGGACGAGCGTAACGTCTGGCGCCTGCAGACCAACAACGCCAGCGACGCCTGGGAGCGCAGCCCTTATCCGGATGCGCCCAACAAGTACTTTATGGTCAGCGCGGACGGCCATGTGCAGGAGCCGAAAGATCTGTGGAAGAAGCGTATGCCGGAAGAATTCTGGCCGCGCCTGCCGGGGGTAGAAGTGGATGACAAAGGCACCCAGTTCCAGAAAACTGAAGGTTTCCGTCCGCTGCGCATCCGCAATATAAAATTTGAAGGTGAAGACGCGCTGCGCAACGCATCCGGCCGCGACCCCCAGGCACGCATCGACGACCTGGCCAAAGACGGTGTGGATGCGGAGATCCTGTTTCCCAACCTGGGCCTGACCATCTGGGCCACGCCGGATCCCGAGTTCAGCCAGATGATGTGCCGCGCGTGGAACGAGTGGGCCTGGGAGGAATTCGGGCCTTACAATGATCGTCTGTCTCCCATGGCGTGTATTGCCCCCGGCGATATCGAGGGTGCCATTGCTGAAGTGCAGCGCTGTGCAAAGCTGGGTTTCCGCGGTTTGTCGTTGCCCTGCAAACCCAAGTGGGGTCCGCCCAACCACGAAGACCTGAATTACAACCTGCCGGAGTTTGACCCGCTGTGGGCGGTCATCCAGGACGTCAACCTGCCGATGACCTTCCATGTGTCCACCGGGCGGGATCCGCGCACCTCCCGCGGCAACGGCGGGGCGGTGATCAACTATGCGGTGCACAGCCTGGCGCCGACCATGGAGCCGATTGCCAATCTGTGTGCGTCCGGCGTGCTGGATCGTTTTCCGGGTCTGCGTTTTGGCGCCATTGAAGCCGGTATCGGCTGGGTGGCCTGGAGCCTGCAGGCTCTGGATGAAGCCTACAAAAAACATCATATGTGGGTGCGTCCGCAGCTGAAAATGCTGCCCAGCGAGTACTTCCAGCAGAACGGCTTTGCCAGTTTCCAGGAAGATAAAGTGGGCCTGGATCTGGCCCGGGAGCACGGCCTGGTGGATAACTTCCTGTGGGCCAACGATTTCCCCCATCATGAAGGCACGTGGCCGCACTCCGCGCAGGCCATAGAACGTACCATGGCCGGCCTCAATGAATACGAACGGCGGCAGATCCTGGGCCTCAACAGCGCCCGGGTGTTCGGTTTTGAGGTGCCTGAAGGTTATCTCCAGGGTTAGCGGGCAGCTACATTCGGCTTACGTTCTCTCACATCCCGCGGGCGCGGCTGGCGCATACTGGCTGCGTGTGTTACGGGAGTGAAGCCGCCATGAGCAAGTGCCCTTTTCATGAAAACAGCGCCGGTGTCAGCCAGGAAGGTGAGATTGAATCCATCCGCTGTGACGCTTGTGGCGAATATCGGATTTCCAGAACCGCATTGGAAATGCTGCAAGGCAAAAAGCTGCCGGACGGGTGGTCGAAGCTGTTGGGCCGGCGCGCCCTGGTTTCCACCCGGGATACCCGCATGCTTTAAGCCTGAACGCTCTGATGCCCTGTTAAACGCAGCTACGGCTGCGTTTTTTTTGTTTCCGTGGTTTCCAGGTATGATGCGCGGCTGAAGTTCAGCCACCGCGTTATTCCATGCGTTACCAGACCGCCACCCAATGGGGTGTATACTACGTTGAAGTAGAAGACGGCCGCCTCCGCACCGTGCACGGCCATCCGCTGGACCCGCAGCCGTCAGCGTTGGGGCAGGCGCTGGTGGACGGCGTGCAGCACCGGCTGCGCATTCAACGCCCGGCGGTGCGCCGCGGCTGGTTAAACCAGCGCGATCCGGGTAAGCGTGGTGACAAGCGGGGCGACGACACGTTTGTCGAGGTACCCTGGGATGAAGCCACGCAGATGGCCGCCGCGGAATTGCGGCGGGTTATCGACGAACATGGCAATACGTCCATATTCGGTGGTTCTTACGGCTGGGCCAGCGCCGGCCGTTTCCACCATGCGCAAAGCCAGCTGCACCGGTTTATCAATCTGTTGGGCGGCTGTGTGCGCGCCATGAACAGTTACAGCACCGCGGCGGCTCAGGTCATCCTGCCGCATGTGGTGGCGCCATGGTCTCAGGTGGAGTTGCAGCAGCCATCGTGGCAGGAACTGGCCACGCACTGTCAACTGGTGGTGGCTTTCGGCGGCCTGCCGCTGCGCAACACCCAGGTGGCGTATGGCGGTATCACGGAACATCAGTCCGGCCCCGGCTTGCGCATGGCGGTGGACAGCGGGGTGCAGTTTGTCAACGTCTCGCCGGTGCGCGGCGATCTGCCTGCGTGGGCGGGCGGTGAATGGCTGGCCTGCCGGCCGGGCACTGATGTAGCGCTGATGCTCGGTATTGCCTATGTGCTGGCGGCGGAAGATCTGGCTGACGTGCATTTCCTACGCAGCCACTGTGTGGGTTATGAGCAATTCCGGGCTTACTTGACCGGGCAAAGCGACGGGGTGGCCAAAACCCCGCAGTGGGCGCAGCAGATCTGCGGCGTGGCGGCGGCTGAAATCGAAAGTCTAGCCCGGCGCATGGCTGCCCAGCGCACCTTTGTGACCGCCGCCTGGTCGTTGCAGCGGGCGCAGCACGGCGAACAGCCCTACTGGATGGTGGTGACGTTGGCTGCTATGTTAGGACAGGTGGGTTTGCCCGGCGCCGGTTTCGGCTTTGGTTACGGCGCTGAAGGGTTCGTCGGCAGCCCCTGGCGGCGTTTCCACTGGGCCAACCTGAGCAAAGGCCGCAATCCCACAGGCTTTGCCATCCCGGTGGCGCGCATTGCGGATCTGCTGCTGAACCCCGGTGATACCATCCGCTACAACGGCGAAGAGATTACTTTGCCGGAAATACATCTGATTTATTGGGCCGGTGGGAACCCATTCCACCACCATCAGGACCTGAACCGGCTGGTGCGCGCCTGGCGTAAACCGGACACGGTGATTGTCAATGAACCCTGGTGGACTCCCACGGCGCAATGGGCGGATATTGTTTTTCCCGCCACCACCGCGCTGGAGCGCCGCGACATCTGCGCCAGCAGCCACGACCCCTATGCGTTTCTGATGGAGCAGGCACTGCCGCCGCAGCACGAGGCGCGCAGCGACCACGAGATCTTCAAACGCCTGGCGGCAGCGCTGGGCGTGGAGAAGGAATTTACCGAAGGCCGCAGTGAAGAACAGTGGCTGGCGCACATGTGGCAGGCTTCCGCTGCCCAGGCCCAGCGGGCGGGATTCGAACTGCCGGCTTATGATGAGTTTGTGCGCGAAGGGATGTATAAAATTCCGGACCTGGACGAACGCCCGGTGTGGCTGGGGAATTTCAGACAGGACCCGGCAGCGCATCCGTTACCCACACCCAGCGGGCGCATTGAGTTGTTTTCCGATCGCATTGCCGGGTTTGATTATGCGGACTGCCCCGGACATCCGGTCTGGCTGGAACCGCGGGAGCGGTTGGGCGGTGCGGGCAACGGGCAGTTCCCCCTGCATCTGCTGACCCCGCAGCCGGAAAAGCGGCTGCACAGCCAACTCGACCACAGCCGCCACAGCCAGGACAGCAAGGTTGAGGGGAAAGAAGTGATGCTGATGCACCCGCAAGCGGCTGCGCAGCGGGGGATCGAAGAGGGCAGCATCGTGCGGATCCACAACAGCCGCGGCGCCTGCCTGGCCGCGGTCCGGCTTGACGGTGACATGCTGGAAGACGTTGTTGTTCTGCCTACCGGGGCATGGTTTAACCCGGCGCAACCGGGTGCAGCGGACAGTCTGGAGTTGAACGGTAACCCCAATGTGCTGACGCTGGACGTGGGCACCTCCAGCCTGGCCCAGGGTCCCAGTGCCAATACCTGTCTGGTGCAGGTAGAATTGTATGAGGGGTGAAGGGCAAAACTGCGGCTGAGTGCAGCAGTGCGCCCAAGCCGGTTCAGCCGCTGCCATGTCCAATTGGTTCCGCATCAATGACCTTGTAGCTCACTGACTTCGAAGTTCAATGGCCTCGTAGTTCAATGGATAGAACGACCGCCTCCTAAGCGGTAGATGCAGGTTCGATTCCTGCCGGGGCTACCAGCACCGCTTTCAGCCGCCCCCTGTCTGGTCTAGACTCCTCACATACAGAATTCGGGGAAGAATATGTACGACCGGCTGATCAAGGGCGGACAACTCTACGACGGCAGCGGCGGAGAGCCACGCACCGCGGATGTTGCCATCCAGGGGGACCGCATTGTTGAAGTAGGGCCGTCCATCAGTGGCGCCGCCCGGGAGACCATCGACGCGGACGGTGCCATAGTCACGCCGGCGTGGATAGACATACACACCCATTATGACGGCCAGGTGACCTGGGACGCCGAAATGAACCCGTCAGCCAGCCATGGGGTTGGCACCATCGTGATGGGTAACTGCGGCGTCGGGTTTGCGCCGGTTGCCCCCGGCGGCGAACAGGATTTGATAGAATTGATGGAAGGGGTGGAAGACATTCCAGGCACCGCTCTGCATGAGGGTATGCCCTGGGGTGCCTGGCGCAGCTACCCGGAATATCTGGATTTCCTAGCGGGCCGCGAATACGCGCTGAATATTTCTTCGCTGGTGGCCCATGGCGCGGTGCGCAACTACGTGATGGGTGAGCGGGGCCGTACCAATCAGGCAGCCACGGAAGGTGATCTGGAGCAGATGTGCGATATTGTGGAAGAAGCAATCCGGGCGGGTGCGGTGGGCTTTTCCACTTCCCGAATATTAGGCCACAGGTCCATTCAGGGTGAGCCCGTGCCGGGTACCTTCGCCAACGATGCGGAGGTGATGATCATTGCCAGAGCGCTGAAACGGGCAGGCAAGGGGCTGTTTCAGATTATCCCTTCCAGCACCCTGGGTCCGGGCCGTGAAGGTTTTGAGGAACATTCGTCCCTGGAACAGGAACTTGATCTGATTGCCTCGGTCAGCCGCGAGAGCGGCCGGCCGGCAACCTTTACGTTGTTCCAGGTGGGCAGTTGGCAGGACAAGTGGCGCGAAGCCATCGCACGGGTCAAGCAGGGTAACGCCTCGGGGGCGCAGGTCTATCCCCAGGTCGGCAGCCGGCCCACCGGCCTGGTGCTGAGCATGCGCACTTATCACGGTTGGATGATGAAGCCGACCTATCGAAAGCTGCTGCCGCTTTCGGTGGAAGACCGTTTGCTTGAGTTGCGTAAACCCGAAGTGAAGCGGGCTATTCTCAGCGAAGAGAATGCGGCAGAGGGTGTGCCCATGGGATCCATGGAATTTGGTATATCCAATGCTGAACTGGACATGGATAAGACCTTTGTCCTGACAAGTGACAGCACCTACGAACCGCTGCCGGAAACCAGTGTGGCTGCGCTTGCCGGTGATACAAATCTGACGCCGGAGTCCTGGTTGTATGACTATCTGGTCGAGGATGCCGGCAACATGGTAATCGTGCTGTTCACGAACTACAGCGACGGCAACCTGGATGCGGTACGTGACATGCAGATGGACCCGGCCACCGTCACAGGCCTGTCCGATGCGGGCGCTCATGTGTCGTTGATCTTTGATGCAGTGAATCCAACCTACCAGCTTACTTACTGGTCCCGGGACCGGTAGCGTGGTGATACGCTGCCGCTGTCACATGTCATCCACCGCGCTACCCGTAAAAACGCGCAGTTGTTCGGCTTTAACGACCGCGGTTTGATTGAGGCGGGCATGAAAGCGGATCTGAACGTGATTGATTATCCGCACCTGAAGCTGGGCGAGTTGAAGATCATTGCGGACCTGCCTGCCGGCGGCAGCCGCTTGATGCAGGGCGCGTCAGGCTATGTGGCCACGCTGGTGAATGGGGAATTGACCCGCCGCTTTGATGAAGACACGGGGGCGCGGCCGGGGCGCCTGATACGCAGTTAGGCGGATAGGCAGCCGCACTTTATCTCCCGCCGACAAATTTTCATGTAAGACTGGAGCAGATTAACGATGGACTATCGTGATCTTGTTAAACCCGCAACTTTTGCGGATGACGCGTATTTCCACGAACTCACAGCGCACATGCGCGCCAACGACCCGCTGCCGTATCTGGAAACGGATACACACAAGCCGTTCTGGGTGTGCACCAAGCATGCGGACGTGATTGAGATCGAGCGTCAGAACCAGTTGTTTCTGAATACCCAGAATTCGGTCCTCATCAACAGGGAGATTGAGGAGCAGCGGGCGGCCCAGGGTCCGGGGCTGCGCACGCTGATCAACATGGATGAACCTGATCACAAGCTGTTCCGTGATCTGACCAAGGACTGGTTCATGCCGGCAAACCTGAAGGCGGTAGAGGGCAGGGTGCGGGACATTGCCAGGGCGGCGGTGGACCGGATGTTTGAGCTGGGGGATGAGATTGATTTTGTGCAGGACGTGGCGGTCTGGTATCCGCTGCGTGTGATCATGATGATCCTCGGCGTGCCGGAAGCTGACGAGCCGCGTATGTTGAAGCTGACCCAGGAGCTGTTCGGCGCGGATGATCCGGATATGCAGCGGGGAGAATCCACCCAGGAAGAGCGCGAAGCGGTGTTAATGGATTTCTTCCAGTACTTTTCGCAAATGACGGCAGACCGCCGCGCCAATCCGGGTGACGATGTGGCTACCGTGATTGCCAACGCTGAAATTAACGGTGCGCCCATCGGCGAGCTTGAAGCGATTTCCTACTATGTGATTGTCGCCACCGCGGGCCACGATACAACAAGCTCCTCAACGGCGGGTGGATTGCATGCGCTGATCCAGCACCCCGATGAGCTGCGGAAAGTTCAGGAAGATCCGGGCATCATACCTTTTGCGGTCGAAGAGGCTATCCGGTGGGTCAGCCCCGTTAAACATTTTCTGCGTTACGCCACGGAAGACTACGAGCTGCGCGGTAAATCGATCCGCCAGGGTGATGCGCTGATGATGCTTTATCCATCGGCAAACAGGGATGAAGAGGTTTTTGCCGAAGCCAACCGCTTTATAGCCGACCGGCGGCCGAACCGGCACGTTGCCTTCGGCCATGGCGCGCATCACTGCCTGGGTAATCTGCTGGCGAAGATGGAAATGAAACATCTTTACCAGGAGTTATTCAGCAGGATAAAAAGCATTGAGCTGGCGGGTGACACCAGGCTTGTGCACTCAACTTTTGTCAGCGGACTGAAGACCTTGCCCATCCGGATTGTTAAGAAGTAGGCAAACCCCCGGTACCAGGCTGACCCCTATCGGTCTGATGGTAATTACGTAGTGTGGGTCTGGGGTATAATGCCTAGGGTGGGCATCCAGTGAAGGTGGAAATCACCTCATGACTCGGAAAACCTTCAAGATAATGGCGTTAATGATCTGCTGCAGCGGTATCTCGGTGCCGTCCGCGGTAGCTGCCGCAGAGGTCTGGTTGGTTGAGCTGCAGGGCCCGCTGGGTCCGGCTAAAGCTGACTTTATTATCCGCAGTATCGATAGAGCGGAGGATGAAGGTGCGGCGGCGCTGATCATCTATATGGATACGCCCGGCGGCTTGGATGCGGCCATGCGGGACCTGGTTAAGCGCGTGCTGGCCGCGGATGTACCCGTGATCACTTTTGTCGCCCCGAATGGTTCCCGCGCGGCCAGCGCCGGAACCTACATCGCTTATGCCAGCCATATTGCCGCCATGGCGCCGGCCACAAATATCGGCTCTTCCACGCCGGTAAGCCTGGGCGGCGGTTCTCCCGTCCCGGACTTCGCGCCGGGGCCGGAGCCGGAGGCTGGTTCCGGCGAGGGTGATGAAACGCCGCCGCCAGGGGATCCGATGTCCCGCAAGGTGGTCAACGACGCGGTGGCCTACTTACAGAGTCTCGCCGAGTTGCGCGGGCGTAATGTTGAGTGGGCGGAACAAACCGTGCGTGCGGGGGCGAATATCCGTGCCAACGAAGCGGTGGACATGAATGTTGTCGACCTGGTCGCGCTGGACACGGAAGACCTGCTGGGGCAACTGCACGGGGTGGAGGTGGTACTGCCCACCCGGCGTGTCACCCTGTCTTTAGACGATGTTGTTGTCGTCCGTCAGGAACCGGACTGGCAGCATCAGATTCTGGAAATTATCACCGATCCAACCATTGCTTATGCTCTGCTGATTTTTGGTGTCTGGGGATTGATTCTTGAGTTCTATAGCCCCGGCGCAATGTTTCCCGCCGTGTTCGGAATCATCAGTCTGATTCTCGGCGCCTACGGCTTGCAGATGTTGCCGGTGAATTACGCGGGCCTTGCACTGATTATTGTTGGCCTTGGATTCATGGCGATCGAAGCCTACACCCCAACACTCGGCATATTAGGGGTGGCGGGGGTAGCAGCTTTTATTTTCGGTTCCATGATTTTAATGGACACGGAAATGCCGGAATACCAGATCCCATTAGCCATCATTGCGGGTTTTGCCGTGAGTGCCGTGGGCTTGCTGCTGCTGGTTGTGGGTTTTGCGCTGCGGGCGCGGGCGCAGGGGGTGGTATCCGGCGTTGCCGCCATGCTTGAACAACCGGCTGAAGCGGTGGACGACTTTGTTGTCGAAGGCGGCCATCAGGTCGGCAAAGTCTGGGTAGCCGGGGAGTTATGGCGCGCGCACAGCGCCCAGCCTACTGCTGAATTGCAGATACGCAAGGGAGACAGATTGCGCGTGCGGAGTATCGATGACCTTTCGCTTACCGTGGAAAAGGAGCGTTAATCGTGGAAATAGGTTTGAGCGTTATCCTGGGGGTGTTGGTGCTGCTGCTGATCAGCACTTTCCGTATCCTGCGCGAGTACGAACGCGGCGTCATATTCCTGCTCGGCCGCTTCTACCGCGTTAAAGGTCCCGGGTTGATCATTGTAGTGCCCATCATCATGCAGATGGTTAAGGTTGATCTGCGCATCTTTGTCCTGGATATCCCCACCCAGGATCTGATCACCCGGGACAACGTCTCGGTGCGGGTTAACGCGGTACTGTACTTCCGGGTGATCGACTCCCAGCGCTCCATCATAAACGTCGAAAATTATATGGAAGCAACCGGGCAGCTGGCGCAGACCACGCTGCGGTCCGTGTTGGGCCAGCATGAGTTGGATGAGCTGCTGGCGGAACGGGAGCGTTTGAATGCGGATATTCAGGACATTCTGGACAAACAAACCGACCAATGGGGCATCAAGGTGTCCAATGTCGAAATTAAACACGTCGACATTGACGAGAGTATGATCCGCGCCATTGCTAAACAGGCAGAGGCGGAGCGCGAGCGGCGTGCCAAAGTGATTCACGCTGAAGGTGAACAGCAGGCCGCGGGTAAGTTGGTGGAAGCGGCCAGGCTGCTCAGTGAGCAGAACGAAGCCATTCAGCTTCGCTATCTGCAGACCCTGACCGAAATTGCCGGGGAACGCAGTTCTACCATCGTGTTTCCGCTGCCCATGGAGCTGCGGGCGATGTTGGAGAATGCGGGGGGCGCTCAGCGCTGAGCGCGGCCTCAGCCCAAACTCACTGTAATCACGTCACTTTCAATTTTTGGGATGACCGCTTCCGCCGTGTTGCCTAACAACAGCTTTTTAAAGCCCCCGCGCGCGTGGGTGCCGATAATCGTGACAGTCGGCGCCAGCGACTGGGAAGTTTCCCTGATCACACTAACGGGATCGCCGAGCAGCCCATGCGGCTGAAACTTCTCCAAGCCGTTTTCCCGCGCTATGCAGTTCAGATCTTTCAACCGTCTTTCCTGAGCCTTTTTGATCAGTCCGGCACTTACCGTATGCAGGGGGCCTGAGGTGACCGTCACCAGGTGCAACTCGGCGTCCAGCAGGCCGGCCATGGCCTCCGCCTGGGCGCAAATAATACGGTTCAGCGCTTGATGTTTGTCCGCGGTATCCAGGGCCGCAAGCACCTTGCCGCCGGTGCTCCAATCCTGGTGTTTGGAAAGCAGCAGTGGCGTTTTCAGTGTGCGTATGAGTTGCCAGTCCAACGGTGTGTGCAGGTAATCCCCCGGGCCGTGGTGCGCCAGAGGCTTGATGATCAGATCCGCGGTCGAGGAGTGGGCCAGGGAGGTTACCGCGTCCAACGGGTCAACATTCCAGACGACATTGGTTTTGCACCAGGCAACTTCATCGCGGAAAGGCTCAACAAGTTCCTGCAGTTGCTGTTCTTCCTCTCTGATACAAGCGCCAACCGAAACCTCGCCGTTGCTGGTGCAGATGGTATTGCTGATAACGCTGGTTATTTCGATCTCCGCGCCGGAATAATGTTCTAACAAACTTGCTTTGGCGATGGCGTCGCGCAATCCGGTGTGGTTATCCGCAACCACCAGAATTCTCTTGATGGTTTTCATATGCAGTCCCGGGATAGTTTAAAGCGGAGATTAGAAGACAAAACCGGAGGGGTGCGTATCAGTAGTTCCCCATAGCAGATTACACGGGTTCAGGTACGGGTTTGGATGAGCGCCATAAGCTGCTCCAGGTTTCCCGCCTCGGTGTCAAAGACCAACACCTTTTCGTCATTGCCCGGCTTGTCCTGCTTTTTCTGCTGCCATGCGAGCACGGCTTCATCAGCCTCTGAGGGGTCATTGGATTGTTCCGCGCGTGAGCGGATGCGCGACCGCAGGACTTCCTCGTTTGCATGGAACGAGAGCAGGGTGGATTCGACCCCGGCCGCCGCCGCGCGGCTATAGATCGTCTGCCGCTGCGAGGCGAATAATGAGGCTGCGTCGATAATGACGTTTTCACCCTCCAGGGCCAGCGCAACCGCAATCTCCGCCATCAATTGGTAGATGTTTTCAGAATGAGCATCGGTGTACAGACCCGTGCCGATACCCGATTCAGAGGATGCGTCAGCGGCAATCCCGGCTGAGGTTTTTCTCAGCACATCTGAACGAATGCGGATGCAGCCCATTTCGCGTACCAGTTGCTCGGACCAGTACGATTTGCCGGACCCGGATAGACCGTGAGTCATGAGTATGGAACCTTGCTCTCTTCCAGCCTGGCGGCTGGCCCATTCCAGATAGGTGGACGTTTTTTGCAGGTGCACCTGTTCCCCGGTCTGCTGGTAACGCAAAGCGGAGACCTTGGCACGCACCATCGCGCGGTAAGACGCAAAAAACCCCAGCAGGGTTGCACCTTCATAATCGCCCGATACTTCCAGGTAGCCATCTACGAAGGCATAAGCGAGCGGTTGGCAGCCTTTTACGTTCAGATCCATGAACAGAAAGGCAACGTCAGCCCAGACATCCGTCTGACTCAGTTGATCGTTAAATTCCAGGCAGTCGAACGCGGTAATCGCGTCGTCCAGCAGAACCAGATTGGCCAGATGCAGATCGCCGTGACAGTGCCGATACTTCTCCCGCTGCGCCCGTCTGGCCAGGGTCGGTTCCGTTCGCTCCAGCGCCGCGTCCACCCTGCGGTGCAGGTCGTGGGCCTGCTTGCGCATGGGGTTCGGCAGCTTGATTTCGTCTAAGGTGTGGAAATTAGCCAGTACCGCCTGCCCTGCCGGAGAATAAGGCACTACCGGCAGACGGGCGTGCCGGTATGCCAGACTGGTGCCGAATGCATAAAAGTGCCGCGCTGTCAGCTTTGCGTCCGCCAGCAGGTGGTCGCACTGTTGACCGGTGGGAAACTGCAGCATCTTCACAGCCCAATCCATGATCCTGCCGGCGCTCGGCCCGGCCCCTGCGGTGTTGTCTTCGTTGCTGACAACCAGGCCGTCAGACGTCGCCAGCAAAGGTACTACGCTCAGGTAGAGGCCCGAGGCGAAGCGGCGGTTCAGCTCCAGCTCCTGCTCACAGAAGTGTTTACGCGCTTGTTCGGAGCGAAAGTCCGCGAATTCGAATACAACCGGCTTTTTTACCTTGTAAGCAAAGTCGCCGGTTAAAAACACCCAGGACATGTGGGTCTCAATCAGCGTTACCGAGCTTACCTCGTGGGGATATGCATCGGCGCTCAACAAGGCGTCGGGCAAATTCATGGTACGCCTACTTTGCAGCAGCGCAGCGTGATTGGGTATAGGCGGATGTCCTTAGAAAGAGTAGTTCAACTGCGCCGCGTAACGCGGTCCCGGCAGCGTGGGCGCGGTGATACCCAGCGCGCTTTCAACGTAGCCGAGGATGTACTCTTCGTCTGTAACGTTCTCACCGAATACGGATATGCTCCAGCGGGTGTCGCTGGACGTGTAGGTCACCCCTGCGTTCACCAGCGTTGTCGCGTCAAAGTCGAATATCTGGTTGCCGGACGTGTATTCACCGGTGTAACTGGCACTGGTGTTAAATGACAGGCGCGCGCCGTTGTTGAAAGGCACATCCCACTGCAAGGTCAGCCCTGCGGTTTCGGTGGGAAAGCCGATCTCAAGGTCGCTGACGCCAATGGGCGGCAGCCCCGCCGGCGCTGCCGGGTTGTCGATGCGCGGATAGTTGGTGACTGCGCGGCCGGCATTTATTGCGTCCAGCACGCCCTGTTCCATGTCGTCAATTTCGGTGTCGATGATGCCCAGATTGGCCCGCACCGAAAATGTATCGGTGACCAGCCAGGCGACTTCCAGATCCAGGCCGAGGGCTGTGGACTTTGCCGCGTTTACGGTCACCTGTGACGCGTCGGGGTTCAGGCGCACCACCTGCTGGTCGTCATACGTGTGATGGAAGACTGACGCGTTGATGCGCAGGGTCTCGCCGATGTCCGTTTTATAACCCACCTCAAAAGCGTCAACCACTTCCTCGTCGTAAACCGGTGACAGGGCTTCATTGGTATGCCGCAGATTGAACCCGCCGCTGCGGTAACCCCGGCGGTAGCTGAACCACAGCATAGAGTCATCGTTAAACGCATGCGACAGGCTCAGGGACGGGGTCACGTTGGACCAGCTGTCATCATCCACGAAGTTAAATATGCAGTCGCCGGTGATGACGTCGCAGAAGCCGTTGGTCTGGCCCACCACCTGTTCGGTTTCTTTGTCTTCGTCGGTGTAGCGCAAGCCGAACTCCAGGTTAGTGCGGTCGCCGAGGGGCACGCTGGCATTGCCGAACACCGCCCAGGTGTCGTGTTCAATGTCGCCGCCCAAACCCTGGTTGATGAAGCCGAAAATCTGCCGGCCTTCGCGGTAGACCACATCCTGGCTGAAATAATAGGCGCCCAAGGTCAGTTCCACGTTGTTGCCGAATGGGGTGCCGGACCAGCGCAGCTCCTGGGAGATCTGATCCTGGTCGGGGCTGATGTAAAAATCGAACACGCTGGCCGCGCTGCCTTCGGTATCAAAAATGACCAGGCTTTCGTTGTCCCGCCACCCGGTGATGGAGGTGAACGTGCCGTTGCCCGTGGTCCAGTTGATGTCGATAACAACGCCGCGGGTGTCGACTTCACGCAGTCCGTTGTGCTGGGCGATGACATCCTGTTCACCAGCCGGCAGTTCCGCGCCGAAGGGGGAGAAAACCGCGCGCCACGGCATGCCGTCCCCATCCGTCTTGCCGTACTCCCCGATCACGTCGATGGTCAGGGTTTCCGAGGGTGTAAAGCGCAGGGAAGGGCGGATCAGCAGGTTTTCCTCTTCACCGTAGTCGTCATCCAGATCCAGGCTTCTGCCGTACAGTTGGGTGACCGGCGTGCCGGTAAATTTGTTGTCGTGATAGCCGTCATGGCTGCGGTACAGGACCGTGATCTTACCGGCCAGCCTGTCTTCCACCAGTGGTCCAGACAACCGGATTGAGGCGTCCTGGCGGCCGAAGTTGCCGAGCGTAGCGGACACGTCGCCTTCAAATTCAAACGTTGGACGGCGGCTGCGGGCAACAATGGCGCCGGCGCTGACATTGCGGCCGAACAGGGTGCCCTGAGGACCGCGCAGCACTTCCACGGACTCAAGGTCGAATACATCCAGGTTGGAGCCGTGCAATATGCCCATGACAATGCCGTCCATGAACACACCAACCGGCGGATCGTCAGACGGTATGCTGGAACCGGTGCCGAGCCCGCGGATGGAAAACGAGGTGCTGCTCGGCACGGTGGTGTGTTCTTCAAGCTGAACATTCGGAATCCAGACCTGCAGGTCGCTCATCTGATTCATCTGCGCCGCTTCCAGGGCTTCACCGCTGAATGCGGAAACCGCGATGGGTACGCTTTGCGCATCTTCCGCGGCGGCTTTTTTGGTTGCGGTGGCCAGCACCTCTTCAATGATGGTTTGGCTGTAACCCCTTTCGGCGGGGTAAGCAGCGCCCGCGGGCAGGGTGATTAAGCCCAACAGGACCAGTGGCAGATTGACTCGTGGCATTTCGTTCTCTCCTCCGTCGAAAGCGCATACTCAAGTGCTGCGGGATCGAACATACTAGAAATAGAATTCTATTTCTATAAAATTTGGCTGCCCGCTTATCCGCCGCGAAAACTGAGCGGATGAGTGACCCGGAGATTAAGGTCGTCTAAACTGGAGGGCATTTGGAGTTGTGAACGCCGGATGGTTGTAAAAAGATTTCATGCCGTGACCGAGGACCAGCGCCCCGACGTGCCCTGGGTGAGGGAACCCCAACAGGACCGGGGTGCCAGAACCAAGTCCCGGCTGCTGGATGTGGCGGTGGAGATTCTGCAGGAAGGCGGGGTGGGCAACCTGACCATTGCCAATGTGGCCAAACGCTCCAATACTTCTTTTGGCAGCATCTACCACTACTTCAAGAACAAGCAGAGTATTGTCCACGCGGTTGTAGAGCGCATGTCGCATGAGCTTTCCCTGACCGCCAGGGAAGGTCTGCGGGCTTCCCGCTGGGAAGGTGTGCCGCTGGAAGATATTCTTGCCGGTTACTTATCCTGGAATATTGCCATGCAGCGTGACTACGGCGGCGTCATACAGGCTCAGCGCGCGCTTGCCATCCAGGACAAAGTCATTGCCCGGGAGTTGGCGAGAGTTTCGAACCATAACGAAAAACTGATGCGTCAGTTGCTGCTGCCGCGGATCGAAAACCTGGGGCACAAGGCGCCAAAACAGGCTTTTGAGATCACCCTGGATATTCTTCGCGGTTCGGTTGCGCAGAGGTCCCGCCTGTTCCCGCCCAACCGCAAGACACCGCCGTCGCGCAAAAGCGACCGTGAGTGGACAGCGGAAATTGTCAAAATGATCATGGCTTACCTGAGCGCCGGCAGTTAGCTTGCGGCGCGGCCGTGGGCCTCAGCACGGCTTTGATTCGTTGCGCAGACCTTCAAGAATGCGGATGCCGTTATTCAGGAACAGCCGGTCGTAGGACAGGGCCCGGCTGGTGCGTCTGGCCGCCGGGCTCAGCAGTTTGCGTTCTATTGAGGGGGTGGAGTGCAGCTGCGACGCGCCCACCAGCAACACGCCGAATGAGATAACAAGATCGTGGCACCTAGGCTGTGCGAGACCGGTACACTGCTGCAGGTGCACGGTCACCTGCTTCAGCACGTCTTCAGCAATCACCACTTCTTCCGCCAGCACGGTCTCGCTGACGTTGTGTTTGATGGTGGATTCCAGGCGCGCACGCAGCTGCACCTGAATGGGGTCTTTGCTGCTCGCCTTAAAGTAGGCTTGCACTAGCTCCCGGTCCGGCATGCCGGGCTGCAGCCCCCGCAGCAGCGCATCCTTCCAGCGTTCTCTGAGCCGTTGGTAGAGGGCCAGCAGTACTTCTTCCCTGGAGTTGAAGTAGCGGTACAGGCTGGCCCGGGCAAGACCGGTCTCCCGCGCCAGTATTTCCATGGAAAACTGATCAAAACCGGCAGATCTCAACAGGCCGTGGGCGCTGTTGAGAATTTCATTGCGGCGCGCAAGTTTCATCTCCGCGGAACGCGCTCTTCGTTTCGCCGCCGGCTGTGCACTCATCCGATTTTGCCTGTTTTTCTTTGTGGCTTGATGTTTTACCACATCGGTGCCATTATTTTAAGCGACACCCTGTCTCATTAACGGAGTACGCGCTTGAAAGTTCGTAAGTTGGGCCGCACAGGACTCAAAGTTTCCAATCTCTGTCTCGGCGCAATGACCTTCGGCGCCCAGGGCTGGGGGTGTGATGAAGATACGGCCCGGCAGATTGTGGACCGGTTTGTCGACGCGGGCGGCAATTTCATCGATACCGCCAATGTTTATTCCCTCGGCGAATCGGAACTGATCACCGGGCGGGTGATCAGAGATAAGCGTCAGCGCATTGTGCTGGCTACCAAGGTGGTTTCCCCCATGGGGCCGGGGGCGAATGAAGCCGGCGCTTCCCGGAAACACATTCTCGACGCGGTGGACGCCAGCCTGCAGCGCCTGGGCACGGATTACATTGATCTTTACCAGGTTCACGCTTACGACTTTACAACCCCGTTAGATGAAACTCTGAAAGCGCTGGATGACTGTGTACGCTGGGGCAAGGTGCGGTATGCAGGCTGTTCCAACTACGCCGCCTGGGAACTGATGAAAGCCACGGCGCTGGCGCG
>JANQOA010000284.1 GCA_028279305.1 Pseudomonadales bacterium | reverse complement strand
GCAGGACCAGGTCAGCGCACACCACAAAGTTCAGGCCGCTGCCGAAACCCAGTTCCGCCACCACCAGCGGACCCTGGGACGGGTGTTGGCCGCGGGCGGCGGCTTTTGCCGCGATGCGCGCCGGCTGCAGGAAAAACTGCCCCACGTCCGCCGCGCCGCCGTCACCGTGGTGGTCGGAGAAATAGATGTCGTTGTAGTTTCGGTTGAACGGCTTGCCGTCCCGCCAATCGATGTCCGCGGGGATCAAAATCAGTCCGGGCCACTGTGGGTGCTGGAGGCGGCGGAGGTGCTGGTGGCTACCGGCCGCCGCGGGTCGCTGATCCAGCCGCTCCAGGACTCCGGATACAGGGCGCTGCGGGTATGGCCGGCAATATGCAGGGCCAAGAGGTTGTGTGCGGCGGTGACGCCGGAGCCGCAGTAACAGATGCTGGCGGGCGCCGCCAGCACCGGGGCAAAACGTTCCGCCAGCGCCGCCGGTGGCTTAAAACAGCCATTGGCGTCCAGATTCTCCTGGAACGGCAGGCACAGGGCGCCGGGAATATGACCGGCTACCGGATCGATGGGTTCTTCCAGCCCGGCCCAGCGCGGCCGGGTGCGCGCATCCACCAGCAGCGGCGCATCAGGCCGCTCCAGGTCCGCCAGCAGCTCGTCTGCCTCAACCACCGGGTCCAGCGGCGGGGACAGGGTAAACGAAGACGGCTGCACCGCCGGAATCTCTGTCTGCAACTGGTCCGGATAGTGTTGCAGCCAGTTCGGCAGGCCGCCGTCCAGCACCGCCGCGGCGGCATGTCCGGCCCAGCGCAAAAGCCACCAGCAGCGGGCGGCAAATGCACCCCCTGCGTCGTCGTACGCCACCACCTGGCGGCCCGGATTGAGGCCCCAGCCGCGCAACGTAGCCTGCCAGAGCGCCCGGTCCGGCAGGGGATGCCGTCCGCCGGCGCCCGGCGGTGCAGCCAGGTCGCGGTCCAGGTCGGCGTGCAGGGCTCCGGGAATGTGACCGGCGTCATACGCCTTTCTGCCCCAATCCGCATCCCCCAGACGTGCCCTGCAATCCAGCAGCAGGGCGGAATCCAGCACGCGGCGGCAGTCGGCGGGGGAAATCAAGGTATCAAACTGGGCTTGCGGCATGGTTTTCGTATGTTTCGTCTGTTGGTATTCAGAGGCGGTTCAGGTTCTGCGTGCGCGCTAGTACTCATCCCTGCACGCCCTGTCTGCCTTAGATCAATAAAGCACCCTACAATAACAATATTTACTGAGTGCAAGGTGGCATTCTACGGCTGACAGCCTACAATCCGCGGTTTGCACTACCGTACATACGCGAGGACACAAAATAAGTGAGTATGCTGGATTGGCTTAGCCATGGATTCCTGGATCTGTCCGTCACCGGCCTTGTGATTTACACCCTGGTGGTTACCCACATCACCATCGTTTCAGTCACTGTTTATCTGCACCGGCACTCCGCCCACCGTTCGTTGGAACTGCACCCGGTGCTGAAACACTTTTTCCGCTTCTGGCTCTGGTTGACCACCGGCATGGTGACCCGGGAATGGACCGCCATTCACCGCAAACACCACGCCCACTGTGAAACGGAAGAAGACCCGCACAGCCCGGTGGTTAAAGGTATCGGCGAGATCTTCTGGCGCGGCGCGGAAGCCTACCGGGATGCCTCCAGGGATGAAAGCATCATGGAGCAATACGGCAAAGGCTGCCCGGACGACTGGGTGGAACGCAACGTATATTCCAACGCGGTATTCGGCGGCATTGCGCTGATGTTTGTTATCAACGTGGCCCTGCTGGGTGTGCTGGGCATCACCGTTTGGGCGGTGCAGATGATGTGGATTCCGGTATTTGCCGCCGGTGTCATCAACGGCATCGGCCACTGGTGGGGCTACCGTAATTTTGAATGCCCGGACGCAGCGCGCAACATTGTGCCCTGGGGTATCCTCATCGGCGGTGAAGAGCTGCATAACAACCACCACACCTATCCGAATTCCGCCAAATTGTCGGTTAAGCCGTTCGAGTTTGACCTGGGCTGGGCCTGGATCCGCCTGTTCGAAAGCCTGGGGCTGGCGAAAGTCACCAGCAAGGGCCCGGTGGTGGAACGGGTGGACGGCAAGATGACCCTGGACAAAGAC
>JANQOA010000200.1 GCA_028279305.1 Pseudomonadales bacterium | reverse complement strand
TGTTGCCCACAAGCAGGCCAGGGTGCGTTCCCGTTACGGTTTAACGGACAGCGGCGCGGCGCTTTACGAGCTCGCCTGGCAGAAAGACGGCCTCGATGTGGAATATGAAGTAGGCAGCTTCCGCACCCGCAGCAGTAACCTTTCGTTTGCCAGCGATGTGGATGTACTGGGGTTCCGGGTGGCGTCGTCGCCCAAGGCGCGCACTGATCTGGGTCATGCCCTGGGCACACCGGTATTGTTGTTCCTGGCGGAGCGCAGCCGGGTGGATGTGTACCGCGGCAACGAACTGTTGGACTCGCGTTTTTATCCAGCCGGCAACCAGCAGCTGGATACCTCCAATCTGCCGGACGGCGCCTACGACATCACCCTGTATTTTGAAGATGCCGGCGGCAACGTGCGTACGCAGACACAGTTTTTTGTCCGCAGCGGACAGATGCCGCCCATGGACGAACCGCAATACTACGTGGAAGGCGGCACGCTGCTGGAGAACCTGGAGCGGGGTGTACCGGAGCTGGCGCCGGGCGGCTGGCTGCGCGGCGGCAGCAGCCACAGGCTGCGGGAGAACCTGTCCTGGGATAACGAAGCGTTGTTTGCCAACCGGCAGATGGCGCTGCAGAGCGGGTTGTTCTGGCTGCAGCCGGGCTGGCACCTGTACAGCGGCGCGATGCTGACCAACGACAGCAATGCCGGCATCATCCTGCGCGGCGGCTGGCAGCGGGATGGCATCTACACCAGCTTTGATCTGCGGCACGTCAGCGACAACAACGATGAGGTTGCGCTGGGAGAGTATTCCATTACCCGCGGCGGCTATACCCAGGCCACCGCTAATATCGGGTTCCCGGTGCGCGGCGGCCAGCTCTATCTGCGCGGCCGCTTTAACAACCGTTACGGCGTTGAAGAGAAAGACTTCGGCTTCTCCTACCTGGGGAATCTGCTCAGCCGCAGCGGTATGACCGCGGATCTGGTGATTGACGGCGGCGTGGGTGACGAAGACAACTGGATTCGTGCCGGCATCAGCATCCGCTGGCAGCGACAGCGCGGCCGCTCGGCAACCCTGCATCCGCGCCTGCGGACTGAAGGCAGCGGCGTGGATCCGGAACTCAGCGGCCGCTGGCAAAGCCCGCGGGAAGTGTGGGGTCTGGGTGATGTCACCCAGGCACTGTACGCGGAGCATACCGAGCAGCGCAGCGCGGTTGGCGCCCGTTATACACCCCGGGAACTGCGTCATGCGGACTTTGAGGTGGGGTATCAGCGCAGCCGCCTGCAATCGGACCTGTTTTATGCCGTGAATAACCGCTTCAGTATGGTCAACAGCCGCGAAGGCACCACCTTCGGTGACGGCGGCAGCAGTGCCGGCGCGGTCATAGTCAAGATCAACGGCAACTTCAACGGCAGGTTTGCCGTGCTGGTGGGTAACCGGGTGGTGGGTCATGCCTGGGTCGGCCGGCCCAATGTAATTTCCCTGCGGCCCTACGAACGTTATGACGTGCGGGTGAAACCGCTGGGCGACCGCATCGTGGGTTACGACCAGGCACCCCAGCAGGTGACCCTGTATCCCGGCAATGTGCAGACCCTGGAGTTCAGCGCCAACGAGTTGACCGTTGTGATCGGCCAGGCCCTGGCTGAAGACGGCACACCTCTGGCGCGGGCGCGTTTCAGCAACGTGGAAGGTTACGGCGCCACGGATGAGCTGGGCTGGTTTCAGGTTGAAATGGCCCACGATGAGCCGCTGCAGTTGCAGCGGGGTGACGGCGGGATGTGTGAGTTAAGCCTGCCGCCGGCGGACCGGGTGCGTAACCAGGATGGTTTGCGGGTGCTGGAGCCGCTGCCTTGCCGGCCTATTCAGGCGCAACGGTAAGTTGAATCTGGCCGCTGTAGTGACCGCTGGCAGCACTGCTTAAACCGGCGCGGTCCACCTGTAGCCGCAGTTGCACAAAAGGCCTCCGGCAACTGCCGTCCGCGCGCGGTGGTCTGGCGCTGAGCCCGCCGCGGGGTATTCCCGGCTGCAGCCGGCGGCCGCGCCCCTGCCCCCGGCCCGATATAAACAGGTCAAAAGCCACCGAGCGGTGGGTGCCGGCGCCGTTGGTCAGCACAAAGCGGCCGTTCTCACGGGTGCCGTTGGCGGTAATCTGATAGGGCCCCGCCGGCGTCATGGCCACGCAGAACCGCATGCGCTGGCGCAGCCGGCTGGTTCCGGCGGGCACCTCTCCCAGGTCCATATCGGACAGTTCGGTAATCTGCAGGGTGGCTGCTGTTGCCGTGCCGCTGAACACAACAGTGCTGGCGGCGCCGGTCAATAGTGAGATCAGCAGAACAAGTTGAGGCATGCGGGCGGCTGCCGGCATTTTTTATTCCGGGATCAGAGTAATTGTCAGGGTACCGGTGTAAGTACCCACGCCGCTGGCCAACTCGGAGGCCGGCACTTCAATGGAGACGTTGGCATTGTTTACCGCGCAGCCGAACAGCAGGTTGAAAATCATCCACAGGCCGAAGCTGGACTGTCCGGTAAGCTGCAGCCCCGGCGTCAGCTGCTGGCGGTTGGCGGTGCCGGCCTGGTCGTTGAAGTAAGCGTTGTAGCTGATGCGGCTGGCGCCGTTGCTCAGGGTAAACGCGGACGGGTCGCCGGGTTCACCGTCACCCCGGGCCAGGATGCGGTAGGTGCCGGTGCCGAAAAATCCCACTCCGCTGCGGCCCACGCAAATATTTTCGTTGGCGGTCAACGGCCCCACGCCGCTCCAGGTGCCCAGCGGCATATCATTAAAGCCGGTGATGCGGGTATTCAGATTCTGAATGTAGTTGATCGTGATGTCGCCGCTGGAAGCGGCGCCGGTGGAGCCCTGCTGGGCGCCCCAGGCGGGCTGAGCGGCGCTGAAGAGCAGCAGCCCCGGCAGCAGTTTGCGGTACAGATGCCGGACAAGCTGCATAACGGGTGACCTGCGTTGTGACTTCTTCTTCACAAATGGCTTCACGTAACCGCGGGCGGGTCTGTTGCCGCGCAGCCGGCGGCGGGCCCACGTCTTGTGTGCCCGGCTCACCGGCGCGCGCTGTCCTGGTACCGCGGGTGCGGTTTAGATAGGCGCAACAACCAGGGTCAGCGTGGAGGTATATCCACCCTGAGGTACGGCGGAAGCATCCGCCGCGGCAACGGAAACCTGTACGGTTGCGTTGCTGCCGGAACCGCCGCAGTCATCGTCGGTGGCGCTGGCGCCGGTCATGTTGGCGGTTGAGCCGTGGGTCAGGCTGACGTAGCCGGAGCCGTCGTCGTATTCCACCGCGTAGGGGATGCTGCCGCCGGTGCCGGACAGGTCAAACGATGCACCCGTGGCGGTTGCTGTCAGCGTATAACCGCCGCCGGTGCTGTTGCTGTATACACAGGCGGTTTGCGTATCGCTGACATCCGCGCCGCTGAATGCGGGCAGGGTGATGTCGTCCAGGTTTGAGATCTTCACCGCGCCGTTAACGGTCAGGGAGATATCAATGGTACCGGTTGAGGTGGCACCCAGGGTGCCGTCGGAGGCTGCATAAGCACCCGTGGTTACCGCAACCAGAGCGCCGCCCAGGGCCAGTTTCTTCAGCAGATTAGCTGCTTCTTTTCTCATTTGTTAACACTCCATAAACAGTTGAGAACTAAGTCACAATATGTGTTGCAAAAAAGGCAGCGATCGATTTTTGGTCATCCCGCACCAATTTCGGCGCCAAATTTACGGCATCCGCGCGCGGCATGGCGGGAACTGGGTCACTGTTGGTGTTGCGGCGGCGGAAAAATGCGGCGCAGGTCCGCCTGGGGTGGTACTTTTTTGACGTAGCCTGACGGAGGCGCCCGGGCGGCTATACGGCCGCGGCGGCGGAGGTCAGCCGTAAGCCATCTCCAGCAGTTCCAGCACGTCGCGGATCTGTTCGCTCCAGAACCACGCCGCCGCGGCCAGAATGCTGACGGCGCAAACCAGGGCAATACGCTCGCGGTAGCGGGTTTTCATTTATGAGAATCCTATCCAGCGCCCGCAGGCGGCTACGGTAAACCACAGGGTGATGGAAGCCAGGGCGGTAAGGCGCAGGGTCCAGGTGTTAATGCGGCTGTGGTCGGTATCCAGCAAGGGTTTGCGCACAAAGTAGAAGAACACTACGCCGGTGGCAAAAGCCACCATCTTGGCCCAGAACATTTCGTTGTAGTACAGCTTCATCGCCACCGCGGCGCTCATGAACACGCCGCTCAGCGTGATCACTACCAGGGCCACGCCGAACCACTTCTCGGTGTTGGCTATCACGGTTTCCGACGGAATGTCTTTCATCACCACCCCCAGCAGCCGCAGGTCTCCCACCAGCACCATGCCGCCCAATAGCGACAGCGCCAGCAGGTGGAACATCTGTACCACCGCAAACACGCCGCCGTACGCTTTGGCGATGTCCGCCAGCCAGGAGGTGTCCAGCCAATTGAAGAAGCTCAGCAGGTCCACGGGTGTGTCCTCATTCCAGCGCGGCCATTTCATCCACGCAGCCGGCTGCCCAGTACATGAAGTAGGGCAGCTGCTTGTGGCAGTCAAACCAGTCGTAGGCGATGGTGCGTCCGCAGATCACCACTGCCGCCCATAACAGCAGGCTGGTGCCGGCCCCCACGCGAATATGCCGCGGCGGCTTCGGATCCATGTCCCAGGTGCCGACGGAAGCGCGCATGCGGGCGCGGAACAGGAAGGCATTGACGCCGGCAGCCACCAGTAACAACAGCTTTATGCGGAACCAGATGCTCTGGGTGGAGCGCACCGGAATGGCGTAGTACAGGGCCAGCCCGGTGGCCACCATCACCACAAAACCCACCATCATGGGGGTGTCCAGCCGCGCGGCGATTTTAGAGGCGGGTGTATCGGTGAACACCAGACCGAGCATGCGCAGATCGATGACAAATAACATGCCCAGAAACACAGCCAGGGTAAGCACATGAGTGGTTTCTACCCAGGCATACATGTAAATGGACTCGTGCAGTTGGGTGCTCCAGCTCTGCGCGTCCAGCCAGCGCGCCAGGCTCAACAACCACTCGTTAACCACATTCCTCCTCGATATACTCGCGCTGCCCGGCCACAGTGTACCGCATCCGCGGGGAACACTTGAGTGTGGCAGCGGTCACAGTTCTGCCCATATCTGCAACGCCTTGCAAGTGTTAGCGGAGCGGTTTCGCGGCCCGGCGGGCCGCTTTAGGTTATAACTATCAGGTTAACGGTCATTTAAACCGGTGCGACTGAATATCACCGGCCATCAGCAGGCGAAACAGGAGTTGTTATGTCATCACCGCTGAACGATATCCAATTTATCCTCCACGATGTGCTGGATTACCGGTCCCACTACGCCGCGCTGGGGTTGGATAACACGGTGGATCGCGATCTGCTGAACATGATCATGGACGAAGCGCACAAGTTTGCCTCCAGCGAGCTGCAACCCATTAACGCCGCCGGTGACGCCGGCTGCACCCTGCAGGACGGCCAGGTCACCACGCCGCCGGGCTTCAAGGAAGCCTACCGCAAGTACATTGAAGGCGGCTGGGCCGGTTTGTGCGGTGAGCCCCGCTTCGGCGGCCAGGGCATGCCGGAAACGTTCGGTTTCTTGTTAGAAGAGATCTGCTGTACCGCCAATATGGCCTGGACCATGTACCCCGGGCTGTCGCGGGGCTGTATCGCGGCGTTGGCTGAACATGGTTCCGAGGAGCAGAAAGCCCGCTTTCTGCCGAAACTGCTGACCGGCGAGTGGACCGGCACCATGTGCCTGACCGAACCCCACGCCGGTTCCGACGTGGGGCTGGCGCGCACCCGGGCTGAAACCGCCGCTGACGGATCCTACCGCATCAGCGGCACAAAAATTTTTATATCCGCCGGTGAGCACGATATGTCCGACAATATTGTCCACCTGGTACTGGCGCGTACCCCCGACGCGCCCGCCGGCACCCGCGGCATCTCCATGTTTGTGGTGCCCAAGTTCAACGACGACGGCAGCCGCAATGCCCTGGCGTGCGGCAATATCGAAGAGAAAATGGGCATCCACGGTAACGCCACCTGCGAACTGGTATTTGACCAGGCTGTCGGCCATCTGGTGGGTGAGGAAAACAAAGGCATGCGCTATATGTTCACCATGATGAACGCCGCGCGCCTGGCGGTTGGCCTGCAGGGTATCAGTGTTGCTCAGGCGGCTTTTAACCGCGCCAGTGAGTACGCCGGGGAACGGCTGCAGATGCGCTCCCTGTCCGGACCTAAATTACCGGACCAGCCGGCTGATCCGATCCTCTGTCATCCGGATGTGCGGCGCCTGCTGCTGACCCAACGGGCCATTATCGAGGGCGGGCGCGCCCTTGTTTATTACGTGGCGCAGCTTGTGGAAATCACCAGCCATACCACTGACGAACAGCAGCAACAGCAGGCCCAGCTGCAATTGGACTTTCTCACCCCCATCGCCAAGGCGCTGCTGACCGAGCTTGGATTTGAGTCGGCCAACCACGCAGTGCAGGTATTCGGCGGCCACGGCTTCATCCGCGAGACCGGCGTGGAGCAATTTGTCAGAGACCTGCGCATCACCCTGCTTTACGAAGGCACCACCGGCATCCAGGCGTTGGACCTGGTGGGGCGCAAAATGCTGGGTAATCAGGGCGCCGGGCTGCAGGCGTTCGGCCAGATGATGCTGGCGGTTGCGGATGAATGTGATGCGGACTTCGCCGAATTTGCCGGCACCCTGCGGCAACTGCATCAGGATTGGGGTGAGATCAGCATGAACATCGGCGCCAAAGCCATGCAGGACCCTGAAGAAGTGGGGGCTGCCAGCGTTGATTATCTGTTTTACAGCGGTTATGCGGTGCTGGCGGTATTCTGGGCAAAAATTGCGCTGGCGGGTGCCCGTCACGACAATGCGGAATACGGCAGCAGCAAGGTGGATATTGCCCGCTTCTACTTCGCCCGCATGTTGCCCCGTGCTGAAGCACACCGGCAGGCGCTGGAAAGCGGCGCGGCGAACCTGATGCAGGTAAACGGGCTGGCGTTCAGCGCCTGAGTCAGTCCGGCGCCCGGATAATGTCCGCGAACAGCGCCGGATCTACATTGCCGCCGCTGATGATCACCCCTACCGTGCATCCCTGAAACCGGCTGTTTTCTAACAAGGCGGCCAATGCCACCGCGCCGCCGGGCTCTACCACCAGCTTCAGCCGGGAAAAGGCGTAGCGCATGGCGCGGCGGACCTGAGCGTCGCTGACGGTCAGGGCACCCGTCAGCAGCTGCCTGTTAATCTCAAAGGTAAGCTCCCCGGGCGAGGGGGCAAGCAGGGCATCGCAGATCGATGTGTTGCCTGGTTTGTTTTGTTCACGGCGGCCGCTGTGCAGGGAGCGGGCGTGGTCGTCAAAATGCTCAGGTTCCACCGCCCACAGCTCGGTGCCCGGGCTGAGGTGCTGCATGGCGGTAGCCACCCCGGCGCTCAGCCCGCCGCCGCCGCAACAGACCAGCAATACATCCAGGGTGATGTCACGGGCGCGCGCCTGTTCAGCAATTTCCAGGCCGCAGGTGCCCTGCCCCGCCATCACGTCATAATTGTCGTAAGGGGCGATGATGGTGGCACCGCGTGCCTCAGCCAGTGCGCGGCCAACGTCTTCCCGGTTTTCACGGGTGCGGTGGTAGAACACCACTTCCGCGCCATAGGCGCGCGTGTTGTCGACTTTAGTGCGCGGCGCATCCTGCGGCATAACAATCGTGGCGGTAATACCCAGTTCCTGCGCGGCAGCGGCAACCCCTTGTGCATGGTTGCCGGAAGACCAGGCCAGCACCCCTGCGCGGCGTTGTTCCGCGGTCAGCCGGCTGAGGGCGTTAAACGCGCCGCGGTACTTAAACGAGCCGCTGCGCTGCAGGCATTCGGGTTTGACAACAACCCGGGCGCCGGTGTCCCGGTCCAGCTCAGGCTGGCGCAGCAGCGGGGTGAGAATGCTGCGGCCGAGCAGGCGCCCGGCCGCCTGTTGGACGTGGTGAAAGGTTAGGTGACCAGACGCCATGTAAACGGATAACGGTACGCCTCACCGGAGTTGGCTTTGATGCCGGCGATAATCACCAGCACCAGGGTGGCAATGCCCACCACGGGCAGGAGTAACAAGCCAATCAGTACGAACGTGAGGATGAAGCAGATGATCACGGCGATCAGTACCGTAATCTGGAAATTCAGGGCTTCTTTACCCTGGTCGTCGACAAAAGGCATTTCATCTTTCTTGATCATCCACACCACCAACGGCCCGATGACGTTGCCGAAAGGGATGACAAACCCGACCAGCGCCGACAGGTGAGCAATCATGGCCCAGGTCTGCTGTTCGCTGTCAGGGGTATCCGATGGGGCGCCGGCTGCAGCCGGTGCGGGTTCCGCGGCCGCGGGTTGGGGTTCTTGTGAAGTTTCTTCTGGTTTGTCTTCGGACATTATTCACTCCCGATAAATCCGTTTGCATTGGCTACTGCCTGGTGTCCTGTCTGTTTAACAGGACAGAGCCCTAGAGTAGCACCGCGCTGACCAAAAGATAACGGGCTTCAGGGGTTCAGTTTGTAGGTCACGATGGCGGTTGCGACTTCGTTGCCGTCGGGGGTGCGGATGGATACATCACCGGTGCATAAGGTGCCGCCGCGGCGGCGGACAGCGGCCACTGCAGTCAGGTCGGTGGCTACCGCCAGGCTCAGAAAGTTGACGGTAAAGCCCACGGTAGCGCCCCTGGACTTGTCGTTCAGGGCCGGATGCGCCCAGAAACACGCAGTGGCGGCAATATCCACCAGCGCGCTGATGGCACCGCCATGCACCCGGGTCTGTCCCAGATCCTCACGGTACGGCAACTCTACTTTGACTTCGTTTTCGGCCAGGTGCAGAAGTTTGACGCCCAGCAGTCTGGCGAAGGCATCCTCTGTGACGATATGGCGGGCACGCTGCAGGTATGCGTCTGACAAATTAATTCACGCTCAGGTTTATGCGGCGCAGCATATTGACACAAGCCGCGGCGGACAGAAACAGGGTATCAAAGGGAAGTGTTTTCGAAATGCCGGTCGCACAAAGCCAGGAAGTGTTTGGCGCCGGTGGAGAGCGGTTCATGTTTTTTGTAGTACACCCCGACGTGGCGTGGAATGTTGGCGGCATCCAGGCTGGGAATGGCGGACATGCCGGGGGTGTCTTCCAGCAGCCGGTCCGAAAGGTAGGTGACCCCCTTGCCTTCTTCCGCCAGCGCCAGGCGCAGGTCCAGGTTGCTGACTTCCCAGACCGCGGCAAATTGGCTGCTTAAACGGTTCGCCTCCGGGCGTTTGGTGGCTTCATCCAGATAAGAGGTGAGCAGGGTGGTGTTGGCCAGTTCAGCGGAGGGGTCCTGCATCAGCTTGTCGAAAGCCGGGTGGTTACGGTGCACGCACAGCACCCGCTGCTCGTCGAAGTAGATGCGGGTGGTGAAATGTTTGGGCATGTCACTTTGAAAGGGTCCGAACCCCAGTTCCCAGCGGCCGTCATCCACGCCGTAGATGATTTCCTTACTCGGCACCACGTCCAGCTTCAGCCGGGTCAGCGGATTCTGGGCGCAGAACTCCAGCATCAGCGTACGCGCAAAGTAGCGGTTAACCATGGAGTTGGTGGCCAGGTTCAGGGTCGACAGGGCGCCGGTGCGGATCAGCTCTATATCTTCCAGGGTGTGCTGTTCTTCATTCAGCATCAGCCGGGTGTAGGTGTACAGGCGCCGGCCGGCTTCAGTGAGTTCCGGGGTACGTCCGCGTAACAGCAGTTGTGTGCCCAGTTTGTGCTCCAGATTGGCCACTGTCTGGCTGACCGCGGATTGGGACAGGTTCAGCCGTTCAGCCGCGCGGCTGAAGCCTGAAGCTTCCACGATGGCGTCAAAAACCCGTACCTCGTGCCGTTCGATCTGTAAGCGGTTGGATTTCACAACCGTCACTTTAGGTGATAAGAGCGCATCGTTCTATTAGTAAAAGTGATAGAAACTGCAATTTTACCTAATAATTGATCCGAATATCAGTTTTACTTAAGTATCGAGTAGCCCAATGGCCTGCTAATCACGCTCTGATTCCGCTTAGATGGGTGTTCCCTGAACGGAGGAGCTTGAATATGACAATGGTGGCAAAAGGCCTGGCCGGCGTGGTGGTGGAGGAAACCCGCATATCGGATGTGCGCGCGGAGGGGGTGTTGGCCTACCGGGGAGTGGATATCGGAGACCTGATCGAACGGCCGTTTATGGATGTGGCGGCCTGGGTGGTGGCGGGCACGCAGGAGCAGGACTTCGAAGCCCTGTTGCGGCCCTGGGTAAATCTTCAAGATGCGGAGACGGCGCTGATTCTGGCGCTGCCGGCGGAACTGCATCCGATGAAGGTGCTGCAGGCGATGGTGCCGGTACTGAGCACCGATGACGGCGCGGACCTCGGCTTTGGTGAAGCGGACCGCGGCCTGCAGGTGGCGGCCAAGCTGCCGGCGGTGGTGGCCACCCACCTGCTGCGCAAACCGGTGCAACTGGATATCAGCCTGCCTTATGCGCAACGCTTCCTGCAAGCGCTGGGGGTAACGGATGCGGATTATTGTCAGGCGTTTAATGTCGCGCAGATATTACAGATCGAACACAGTTTGAATGCGGGAACCTTTGCCGCCCGGGTGGTGGCGTCGACCCTGGCCGGCGTTGACAGCGCCATAGCCGCGGGGATTGGCGCGCTGTCCGGGCCGCTGCATGGCGGCGCGGATCAGGCGGTGCTGGAAATTGCCGATACCCTGAAAGATGAGCAGGAGGCGCGGGCCTATGTGCAGTGCAGCCTGCAACGGGGTGAAAAGTTGCCGGGCATGGGCCACCGGGAATACCGGGTGCGCGACCCGCGGGCCCGCTGCCTGCAGGGCTGGGCGGAAAAACTGGCGCTGGGCGGTGAACATGAAAACACCTACCGCATTCTGGTGGCCATGGAGGATGAGTTCCGCAAGCTGATGCTGCCCAAGGGTAAGGAGCTGCATGCCAACGTGGAATTCTACAAAGGGGTGGTGTACCGCAGCATCGGTTTTCCCAACCATTTCTTTACCGCCGGATTTGCCATGGCCCGGGTGTTCGGCTACGTCGCGCACTTTATCGAAAGCCGCCTGGACAATCGTATTTTCCGTCCCGCGGCCCGTTACGTGGGCTGACCAGGTTCCGCCGTTTTTGTTGCGGCGGGACCTGCTGGTGTAGCATGGACCCTTACTTGGCGGAGGCTTGGCGGAGGGGAAAGGTCCATGTTGCTTGTACTGCTGCTGGCTGCTGTGGCGGGCTGGTATATCTGGGAGCGCCGGCAGCGCCGTACCGGCCAGGTACCACCGGGCTGCCAGCAGCACATCAACCTGCCCCATGAGCAGGAGTGGGAGCTGTACCACAACGACTTTTCGCTGTGCTCAAAGAAAACCAGGGTCTGTCTGGCGGAGCTGGGAATTACCTACAAAAGCCACCACATCGATCTGATTGAAACCGGCAGCTACGAGAACATTTCACGCTGTTTTCTGCGCGTGAACCCCGCGGCAACGGTGCCGGTGCTGGTGCATAACGGCCACCCCGTATATGAATCCCATGAACAGATTGTTTACGCGGCGGAGCAGGTGGCGGCGCAACCGGGCGTGAACCTGGATGCGGCCTTAACCCCGGCTGACCCGGAAAAAAAGCAACTCATGGATTATTGGGTGCACAAGGGTTCGCTGGTGGGAGACAACCCGGTGGCGGCCATGCATGAGACCGCCGGCAACACGGTGCCGGGCCTGACCCTGCCTATTTTTGCCGCCATGATTGCCCATATACCAGGTTACCGCATTCTTGAAGGCCTGTTGTTCCACCGCATCAAACAGCGCGCTTTGTTTTTTCTCATGTTGAAGCTGCAGGGGATTAACAAGCTGCCGAACAGAGCGCCGCTGCGCAAGGGCATCAGCCGCAGCCGGGCTGCATTGCACCAGCACCTGGACGAACTCGAGGCAGTGCTGGCGGCGGCGGACGGGCCCTGGATTGTCGGCCAGCAGTTTACCCTGGCCGATGTCAGCATGATGGTGATTTTCAGCCGGCTGGACGAAGGGGATTGGGTTGAGGAGTTTCTCACCGCGGAGCGTCCGGCGGTAACGGCATACTGGCGGGCGTTGCGGGAGCGGCCGAGTTACACCCGGGCCATCCTCGAGCACAGCCATCCGCTGGTGGCGCGGGCCAGAGAAACGATAGTGCAACTTAAACGCACCTCACCCCAGTTCCGCGAGGCGCTGCTGGGCTGAGGTATAGAACTGAAAAAACGGGGAGGCAGGAACATGGCAAGACTGGCGGGAAAAGTTTGTTTAATCACCGGCGGTGCGCGGGGGCAGGGCGCGGCTGAAGCGCGCCTGTTTGCCGCGGAAGGCGGCAAGGTATGGATTACCGATGTGCTGGATGAGGAAGGCCAGGCGCTGGCGGAGGAAATTGGCGCCCAGTACCGGCACCTGGATGTGAGCAGTGAAGAGGAATGGCAGGCGGTGGTTGACGAGATTGTGAACACCGATCAGGGTTTGCACGTGCTGATCAACAATGCCGGTATCTTCCGCTCAAACAGATTGGTGGACACATCTACTGAAGAGTTTGATCTGGTAATGAGCATCAACAGCACCGGCGTATTTCTGGGCATGCGCACCGCGGCACCGGCGATGATCAGCAGCGGCAACGGCTCTATTGTGAATATTTCGTCCCTGGCCGGTATGCGCGGTGCGGCCGGCTCCATTGCCTACGGCGCGTCTAAATGGGCGGTGCGCGGTATGACCAAGGCGGCTTCCATCGAACTGGCACGCAAAGGCGTGCGGGTCAATTCCATTCATCCCGGCCTGATAGAAACACCCATGGCGGATGAAGTAGGGGTGGGCGCGGAGCGGATCGCCAAGCGCACGCCGCTGGGGCGTGTGGCTCAGGCGGAAGAGGTGGCCAACATGGCGCTGTTCCTGGCCAGTGATGAGAGTTCTTATTCCACCGGCAGCGAGTTCCTGATCGACGGGGGACTAAACGCTTTATAAGATTGCCGGTTAAACCAGGGCCAACGCCGCAACCGCCGCGGCCAGCAGACTCCAGCTCTGCAGCGTGCGGCGGCCGATCACCTGGGGTGCGGCGCCGTCAGTGGCGGTGGGTAGTACCGGCGCGCCCCGCTGTACCCGCCAGATAATGGGTAAATCCACGGACCAGGACTGAGCCACAAATGCGACACCGCCCAGCGTCAAAGCCTGGAGCGGCAGTGCAGGCTGGTAGGTTACGGCGAATAGAATTGCGGTAATGGTATAGGCGGCCACGCCGCCCAGGCTCATCCACTGGAATTGCCGAACGGTGTGCTGCCTGGGATCGAACAATCCAAGCAGGATATTCCCCACCGGCGCTACCGGTATGTTGGCGCCGCTGAGCCGCGCGCCGAAGTAGTGACCCCATTCGTGCATAATGTAACAGGCGGCATAAGCCGTGCTGAAACTAAAGACGGCTATCAGAATTGCGGGCAGCCAGTAGGGATCAGCGGTGTACCATCCGGCAGTTGCGTGCCACAAAAAGTAAGCGGCGGTAAATAGCAATCCGTCGCGGATCAACCGCTGCAGCAGGCGTTTCTGGTTTTGATCGGGCATGGGTTTGCGGTCCGGTTTCAGCAGCGTCAAACAAATGTCGCGTCAAGTGTCCCGGTGGGGCTTGCGGATGTCCAGTCCGTTAACCGTTGCCGGCGGAAAATACTACAGTTACTTCCAGCCGGACGACGAATCCACAGTTCTTTGATGAAAACACTGGTAAGTGGAGCGGCAAAACTATTAGGACTGGAGTCAAGATTATGGACTATGAAGTGTCTCGATCGCCGAATTTTGGAAGAGGTTCGGTAATCGTGCGTCGTGTTTTGTCTCCTAACACAGTTGTTGTAAACCCAAATACAGACGCAAGAAGTCGAGGAGTATTCGGTCAGGTGGAAGTAAAAACTGGATACGGTATCGGCGCAGAGTCCCGAACTATTAGACGAGACAAGGTCGATCACGCGATGCTCTATAGGGCATACTTAGGTGAAGTAGGAAGCCGATGAAACTACTAAGCTTGGTTGTTGCAGCATTCGTATTTGTGCCGTGCCACGCAAGCGGCGCAGATATCTACCCGTGCGTAGAGCGATTGAAGAGCTTTGGAATCGAGGTTGTATCTGAAATCAGAGACACTCCAGAAGAAACGTTGATTGCGCTGAATTTTCGATTCGACAGGTCTTTTCAGACTGAAAAGCGGGCCACTGGAGTTGCCTCGATAACGTATGAAGCGGGCACTGGATCATTCCTGAAGTCCGATCTCTTCACCGGTGGCCATGTAGAGATGCCATTTGATTTTGCTGAATACGTTGTAGTCTTGAGTCGCCGCATGCTTCGACATACCCGATTGGAGTTAACCTACATCATCGACTCGACGTACGAAGACGACTATCTAAACGTTTGGGTGGCGGGTTTTGACGATGTTACCACGCTGAAGTGTGTTGACATACCGCATTAGATATTTGTTTGAACGCATAGCACCTGTCGGCGTGAGCCGCGGTACATTGATAATGCAAACAATGTCGATTAGTGGCATACTCCTCTATGACGCCATATGGATCGAAGAGGCGCTGCCTCGTAGGGATCCTGGCCCGATGTGAGGTGAAAAAGCTACTGACATTCTTGACTATCTTCGCGCGAAAGGCCTGGATAGGGTGGATACCAAGCTTGGAACAATTCAGCTTGGGAACATGCCCCAGATCGGCTCATACGCATATTTTCATGAAATCTTTCCACCGATCACAGATGCTGAACTAGACGAGTTAACCCATGAGATGAACGGGGTTGCTTTTCATCCATCCTTAAGGCGGTTATATACATCGATGATGAACGGTGCACATTTGTGCGGAGCTAGATTCCAATCTATGGCAAACGAATTGTCGACAACGAATCAATGTTTGAGGAATCATCATTTAATATCATCGTGCCTAATGTCTGGGAGCGTAAGCAAGAAGTTCCTGAAGGCCGCGCCATCCTAGTCCGGAAACTCGTTGATTTTTACATGCTAGCAAATGTGCTTCTTAGCGGTTGTCCCATAAGTAACGCCTCCCCTGATTGATGCTATGATCGAACCGGGGTAACGGCCGGATACACGGCCACCTGGTCTCAGCAAGGGGGATTCCACAATGACAAAAATAGCCGTCCTTGGTCTTGGCAACTTCGGCACCGCGCTGGCGCGCAACTGGCTGGAAGAAGGTAACACCGTCACCGGCTGGACCGTTGAGCAGGAAGTGTTCGACAGCATGAGTGCCACCAGCATCAACGAAAAGTATTTGCCGGGTGTGCCGCTCACCGGTCTGGATGTGTCCATGGATATCGCCGAAACCGTCACCGGCGCAGACATAGTGGTGCTGGCACTGCCCTCGGGGGTGGTGCTGGAAGTGGTGGACCAACTCCTGGACCATCTGGCGGAAGGCCAGATCCTCATGGACCTGGCCAAAGGCCTGGCCCCGGGTGACCAGCTCATTTCAGATGTCATCGAAGAAAAGCTGGCCGCCAAAAACCTGCACAACCCTCTATGTGTGATGATGGGTCCCACCATTGCGCCGGAGCTGGCGCGCGGGGTCTACACCACCGCCCTGGTGGCCAGCAAAGATTCCGCGCTGGCGGCCAACATGGCTGAAACCCTCACCACGCGTACCCTGTCCCTGGCCGCAGCGGACGATCCGCTGGGCGCGGAATACTGGGGCGCCTTCAAGAACGTGATAGCCCTGGCCTGCGGGGTGGTGGACGGATTAAAAGAAGATGGCCGCGGCGGTGACAACCTGAAAGCCGCGGTGTTTACCGCCGGTTACCGTGAAGCGGTGCGGTTGATTCCGGAACTGGGCGCCAAGGCGGACACCGCACTGAGTGCCGCCGGCATCGGCGATCTGTTTGTCACCGCCACTTCTCCCCACGGCCGCAACCGGGAAATGGGTGAGCGGCTGGGCAAAGGCCAGACCCTGGAAGAAGCGCAGGGCGAGATGGTCATGGTCAGCGAAGGGGTGCGCGCGGCCCGCATGTTCCAGGCGCTGTTCCAGAAACAGAACCTGCCGGCGCCTTTTGTCGACACCGTCTGTGCCCTGCTGGACGGTGACATAGATATGGACGGGTTCTTGAATCAGGTGATGACCGCCTGATAAACCGTTAAGCTACGCCGCTTGCCCCAGCCACATCCGGGACGTTTTGCGTGCGCCGTATGCTCACAGTTTGTGTATTTGCCGTATTTTTGTTTGCCGGTGTGTTCAGCGTGCCCGGCGTGCAGGCCGCGCCGCCGCAACTCACCGCCCAGCCTTTGACTGCAACCCCATTGCTGGACGGCAACGTGCTGGATGACCTGGCCTGGCAGGGGCTGCCCGCCGCTACGGGCTTCACCCAGGTGCGGCCGGATGCCGGTGAAGCCGCCACCCAGCGCACCGAGGTTTTCATCGGCTACAGTGACACCGCCTTATACATCGGCGTGGTGTGTTACGACGATAACCCCAACGGCATCGTCATTGCTGACAGCCGGCGGGATTCCTCCATGGAGGACACGGACAGTTTCCAGGTTATCCTCGATGTTTTTCACGACCGCCAGAACGGTCTGGTGTTCGGCACCACCCCGTCCTCCGTGGAATATAACGGCCAGGTGACCAACGAGGGGGCCGGTGGTTTCCGCTCCGGCGGCGCTTTTAACCTCAACTGGGACACCACCTGGTCGGTGCGTTCCAAAGTGTCGGATCTGGGGTGGAGTGCGGAATTTGAAATCCCATTTAAATCCCTGCGTTACGGCAGCGCCGACGTGCAGACCTGGGGGATTAATTTTCAGCGCAACATCCGCCGCAACAATGAAGAGGTCTATTGGGCGCCGCTGGAGCGCCAGTACGATCTGTACCGGGTGTCCGACGCCGGCACTCTGCAGGGGGTGCAGCCGCCGTCCCAGCGCAACCTGAAGTTCACTCCCTACGCGCTGGGCTCAGCCCGCCGCGGGGGTGAACTGCCGGACGGCACCCATTACGAAGAAGAATTCGGCTTTGACGCAAAATATTCGGTCACCCCCAGCCTTACCCTGGACGTCACTTACAACACGGACTTTGCCCAGGTGGAAGTGGACGAGCTGCAGGTGAACCTGGACCGTTTCAGCCTGTTCTTCCCGGAGAAGCGGCCGTTCTTCCTGGAAAACGCTGGGCAGTTTTCGGTAGGCAGCCCGGAAGAAGTGGAGCTTTTTTTCAGCCGCCGCATCGGCGTCGGTGAAGGCGGCGTGCAGCAACCCATCGACGGCGGTGTGCGCCTGTCGGGCAAAATTGGCGCCACCACCAATGTCGGCTTTCTGCACATGCGCGCGGAAGGTGTTGAGGGTCTGGCGCCGGAAAACGACTTTACCGTGGCGCGGGTCAACCAGGAGTTGCCCAACCGTTCCGCCATCGGCGCCATGAGTGTGCAGCGGGATGGTGACGGCAGCATCAGTGGTGACGAAAGTTCCGACTACAACCGCACGTATGCGGTTGACGGGCGCTGGGGTATTGGCGCAAACACGTTGATCTCTGGTTATGTGGCGCAAACGGATACCCCGGGGCGCCGCGGCGACGACCTGGCCTACCGCCTGCGCGCCGGTTACGACTCCGAACTGTGGTCGCGCTCGGTCAGCTACACCAAGGTGGGGGAAGATT
>JANQOA010000233.1 GCA_028279305.1 Pseudomonadales bacterium | reverse complement strand
ATACAGAAACCGGTGAACCCCTGCATCCGGTGGAGGAACGCCCGGTACCGCAAAGCGGACAGGTGGAGGGGGAGTACCTGGCGCCCACCCAGCCGTTCCCGCTGAAGCCGGAACCTCTGCATCAGTTGGGTATCACGCCGGACGATGCCTGGGGATTTACGTTCTGGGACAAAGGCCGCTGCCGGGAACTGCTGGAACAAGCTGCTACCGGCCCTATCTATACCCCGCCCAGTACCCGGGGTACGGTGTTTTACCCTTCCAATCTGGGCGGCAACAACTGGGGTGCGCCGGCGGTAGATCCGGCCCGGCAGATCATGGTCACCAACACCAAACACACGCCCATTGAAGTGAAACTGGTGCCGCAGGATGAATGCCCCGCGGAGGTGGCTTTCCCGCAGAGAGGCTCACCCTATTGCGCCGTCATGGCGCCGCTGCTCTCGCCCCTGGGTGCGCCGTGTACCAAACCGCCCTGGGCGACGCTGGACGCTGTCGACCTGGTCAGCGGAGAAATACTGTGGCGGGTGCCGCTGGGCACGCTAAAGCACCTGGCCCCGTGGCCGGTGACTTTGTTTGTGAAGGGCGGCCTGGACGCCGGCGGCCCGATAATTACCGCCGGCGGACTGGTGTTCATCGCAGCCACCTCCGACGGTTACATGCGGGCATTTGACATCGACAACGGAGAAGAACTGTGGCTGCACGAACTGCCGGCCACCGGTAACGCGGTACCCATGACCTATACGCACCACGGCAAACAATATGTTGCCATTGCCGCCGGCGGGCACTTCACGTCACCGCTGCCGGCAAGCGATCACCTGGTGGTGTTTGCGCTGCCGGATTAACCCGCCGGCACGGCAAACACCAGCAAGGCGTTACCCGCCATACGGTCACCGAACAGATAGCCTGAATTGACCAGCACATGACCGCGGTAAATTACCGGGCCATCCGCCTCGATACTGCCGCCTTTGGCCAGGTCTCCGGAAACCGATGGAAATGACCGGTTGGTATCAAAATCCCACAGCACCTTGCCGTCCGCGCTGGCGTAAGCACGCAGGTGACCATCAAACGCACCGGCAAACACAACCCCCGGAATGGCGGTGACCGCTGCTGACAGCCCGGGATCGCAGGCCGGCTTGGTTTCTTCCGCACATACATCCGGTGCCGGTGCAAACCAATCAACGCTGCCGTCTTCGGGGTTGAGGGCAAACAGACCCGGCTTCCGCGGTCCCTTAAAGCGGCCGGTGAACACGGTGTCGGCATTGGGTGCATAAATCCGCTGTCCGTCGGTGGCCATCCCCCAGTGCACGCCCCCGGCAAAACCGCCGCGGCCGATCTTGTTACGCCACACCAGCGAGCCGTCTCCGGCATCCAGGGCAAATACGTGACCGGATTTCTGCCCGGCCACCACCAGACGCCGCCCACCCCACTCCAACACCATGGGTGGTGCGCCGATATCCAGGTCCGGACCGTTCTCTTCCGGACAGTTGGGCCCGCCGCCGATGAAGCACGCCATATTCCAGGCGTCCCCGGCAATGGACTGGTATGCCCAGCGTCTGACCCCGGTTTGTAGATCAAAAGCCAGCACCGCATCGCTGGTGTCCGCGGCGGGCGAAGTATAAGCCTCGCCGGTGCCCACCAGCACCAGGCCCTCAACCGCATCAATGGTAGGTGTATTCCAGATCGGCGCGCCGGCGGGATGATGCAACTCCGCGCCCATATCGTTGGTACGCCCGCGCGGCTGCGGCGCTTGCGGAATACTGTACGCGGTCCACAGGTGGCGGCCGTCCCGCGCGGCAAATGCCGCCACGCCGCCGCGGAAGGTGCAACAGGCATATCCCGGATCCGCGGCGCTGGCCCACTCGCTGGAGGACAAGGGCACATACACGGTATCCCGGTACAGGCGCGGCGAACCGGTGAGGGTGACGTCAGCGTGCGGATCAGCCTGTGTTTGCCACAGCGCCTGCCCGGAAGCCGGGTCTATGGCGTAAACGCGGCCTTGTATGTCTCCAAAATAGGCCCTGTCACCGGCCGCATTCACGGCCAGCGCACTACGCACTTCCGCCGCCGCCTGATAAATCCAATGTGCGCAGCCCGACTCCAGGTCCAATGCATAAACCGCCCCGGACTGGCTGCCTACCAGCACCGCGTTGCCGAAAGGCACCGGTTGGCTGCGGGCGCGACTGGCGCCGGGGTAGGCAAATACCCACTTAAGCGTCAGGTTGGGCACATCTGCCGCTTGCAGACCGGCAACTTGCGCGGGGATAAAACGGGTGCCTTCCCGGGTCAGGCTCCAACCATCGGTAGGTGGGGCGGTACGCGGCAACGTAGATTCTTCACACCGCACCACCGGGTTTGATGATAATTCCGCGCCGCCGAGAAAAGCAGCCAGAGCCTGCTGCTGTGACGGCGTCAAGGCACCGGCTTCTTCCCGCATCAGGCCCGACGACATGGCCGCGGCAATAGCCGGGGCGCCCATGATCTGGAATTTGATCTGATGCGGCGCTTTGGGCACGCTGCCGTCATGACAATGCAGGCAATGGGTGTTAAACGCCGCCTGGGGATCAAATGCCGGGTCTTGCGCGGCGGCCGCATCGGTGCCCGCGCCCGCGCCGGTCTGGGGCTGACACGCGGCCACCAAGGTTGCCTGGGCAACCAGCAGCACGCACCACTTCACGGATTTTGTCACACCCCTCTCTCCTGTATCTGAATGGGGATTGGACCCCGTGGACCAAAAGATATTACATTTACCCCTGAACAGTTAAGAGTACCGTCATGTCAAAAGCGCAATTGATCGAAATCGCCAAGAAAGATCTGGCCCACGGCCGGGCAGGCACCCAGGATCAAGCCAGTTCCATCGTCAAAATACCGGTGGAAAACTACTTCGACCACACACGCTGGCGGCAGGAGATGGACCTGATATTCAAGCGCCTGCCGCTGCTGCTGGCCACCACCGCGGAGTTGGCTGAAGCCGGCAATTACAAGGCCATGCAGGCGGCCGGCGTACAGGTGCTGATCACCCGTACCCGCAACGGCGAGGTGAAAGCGTTTGTCAACATGTGCAGCCACCGCGGCGCGCGCCTGATGGCTGAGGGCTGCGGCAGCGCGCACCGCTTTACCTGCCCCTACCACGCCTGGAGCTATTCACCGGACGGCGATCTGGTGGCGGTGTATTCGGAAGAACAGTTCGGCGATATCGATAAAGCGGAACACGGCCTCACACCACTGCCCTGCCTGGAAAAAGCCGGCCTGATCTGGGTGACCCTGGACCCGGACTCCAAGCTGGATATAGCACAATTTCTATCCGGCTACGATGGGCTGTTGGCCGAGTTCGGCTTCAAAGACTGGTATCACCACTCCACCCAGCGGGTGGAAGGGCCCAACTGGAAAGTGGCGTACGATGGTTATCTGGACTACTACCACCTGCCGATACTGCACCGCAATACATTCGGCACGGAGATCGGCAACAAGGCCAACTACTACAGTTGGGGGCCCCATACCCATATGGGCAGGCCGGATACCGGCTGGGCTGAGTATGAGGGGTTGGATGAAAAGGACTGGCCCACCGAGCAGCTGTTGATGGGTGTGTGGACAATCTTCCCGCATATTTCAATTGCCAGTTTTGCCGGCGGCGGGCGTTCGGTGATGATTTCCCAGTTGTTCCCCGGAGACACGCCGGAAACATCTTATACCAATCAGATTTTCCTCATGGAAAACAAACCCGCCACCGAGGCACTGGAGCAGGAAGCTCAGGAGCAGTTCAAGTTTCTGGAATACGTGGTGCAGGAGGAAGACTACGCCACCGGTATCGCCTTGCAGAAAAACCTGGACGCCGGGGCCAAATCCCATGTGCTGTTCGGCAAAAACGAACTGGGGGGCCAACGCTTCCACGAGTGGGTGGATACACTGCTGGAAACCAGCGACGAAGACCTGCCCAAACTGTTCCAGACCGGCTGAACGTATGGACAAACTCGCTCAACTGAAGACCATGACCGACGTGGTTGCGGACACCGGCGACATCAACGCCATCCGCCAGTTCAAACCCCTGGACGCCACCACCAATCCGTCGCTGCTGCTGAAAGCGGCGGCGCTGCCGGAATACGCGGAGCTGCTAAGCGGCGCCAGATGCTGGGCGGAATCCCAGGGCGGCTCGGCCGCGGAACAACTGGCGGACTGTTGTGACAAGCTGGCTGTGGACATCGGCAGCGAAATCCTCAGCGTGATTCCGGGCCGGGTGTCCTCCGAAGTGGATGCGCGCCTGTCGTTTGATACCCAGGCCACCATCAGCCGCGCGCGCAGGTTAATCAGCCTGTACGAGCAGAACGATATCCCGCGCAACCGGGTGTTGATCAAGGTGGCCAGCACCTGGGAAGGTATACAGGCGGCCAGCGTGCTGGAGCGGGAGGATATCAACTGCAACTTAACCCTGCTGTTCGGATTTTCCCAGGCGGCGGCCTGTGCGGACGCCGGTGTATTTTTGATCTCGCCGTTTGTCGGGCGCATTCTCGATTGGTACAAACAGGCCACCGGCGAAACCTACACCGCTGAAACCGACCCCGGCGTGTTGTCGGTCCGGCGCATCTATGAGTATTACAAAACCCACAACTACAAGACCGTGGTGATGGGCGCCAGCTTCCGCAATACCGGTGAAATTGAAGCGCTGGCCGGCTGCGACCGTCTAACCATCAGCCCGGCGCTGCTGGAAGCGCTGGCTGCTGACGACGGCACGCTCAGCCGCCGGCTGGACCCGGCCGCGGCTAACGGCACGTCGAAACAGGCGGTCAGCGAAGCCGCCTTCCGCTGGCAGTTGAATGACGATGCCATGGCCACGGAAAAGCTGGCGGAAGGCATCCGCACATTTGCCGCGGATCAGGTCAAACTGGAGCGGCTGTTAAGCGGCTGAAACAGTCAGCGGCTGTAACGCATCTGGATGCCCCAGGTCCGCGGCGGGCCGAACTGTGAGATGGTACCCCCGGTGGTGGCATTGGGTGCATGGATGACAACAAACTCCTTGTCACTGATGTTTTCCACAAAGGCGATAAAGCGGAACTGCGACAGCTCACCGCGGGGCGACCAGATGAGCCTTGCATTGGTCAGGCTGAAGTCATCCTGCAAGGCAAAGTCATCGTTGAATACGGTATGGTACATCTCGTCCGTGAAGGCGTATTCACCGCGCAGCGTCAGCGTGCCGGCATCACCCAGGGAAATGTCGTACTCAGCGCTCACCGTGGCTTTCAGTTCCGGCGCCCGCAGCAGGTCGTTACCGGATAAGTCCTGCACCCCGGCCTGGGGAATCAGCGGATTGGTGGACATGAAGTCGTCAAATTCCGCGCTCAGATAAGAAATTGAGCCGTCGATACGGAACCGTTCGTTGGCCAGCCACAGCCATTCCACTTCCAGCCCATAGGTTTCCGCGTCCGCCGCGTTTTCAACAATGGACGCGTTGTTGATAAACAACCTTGCCTGCAGATCCTCATAATCGTAGTAGAAAGCGGTCAGGTTCAACTGCAGGGTGTTGTCCAGCAGACGGGATTTGGTACCCAGCTCATAAGATGTCAGCGTTTCCGGCTCATAGGGGTTGCTGCACTGCCCGCCGTTAAAGCCGCCGGATTTGAAACCCGTCGATACCGCGCCGAACAGCAGCGTGTTTTCACCCACGTCCATGTCCAGGCCCACTTTCCAGGTGGTTTCACTCCATTCATCGCTGAGGCGGATATCGCGGCAGAAGTCTCCGCCCAGGTTATTCACCACCGTCTGGGTGACGTCTTTTTCGTCTTCCGTCCAGCGCACCCCAACCGTACCCCTTAAGCTGTCTGTAATTTCGTAAGTACCCTGGCCGAATACAGCGGTGGAGGTCAGATCCTGAATGACCTGGAAGTCGAGAAACGGGATGGCGGACATGGAGTTATCCAGACGCGTGCCGAAAAATGCCAGCGAGCCCGGCGGCAGCGGTCCGCCGCCGCCGAATATGCCAAACACGGCCTCGAACGTGGCTTGCAGCGCCGGCAGGGTAAATTCAAATTTCTCGTCGATATCCGACTCGTAATAGTACGCACCCAATATCCATTCCCAGTTGCCGCTGCTGCCGCTCAGCGTCAACTCCTGGGACCACTCTTCATTCTCCTGTACAAAATTGTCAGTCAGGTAGGTGATGTCCACGCCGTCATTGTTGGTCTGGTCACCAATCTGCTCAATTTCAAAATAGGAGGAGATGGATTTCAGCGTCATCGTGTCGCTGAGGTCGTATTCAATGGTGGCGCTGAAGCCAAATGATTCGCGGTCGAACTGGGTGTCGCCGTCACTGAACAGCTCGCGCGGGTCATCACTGCCCACCCCGGGCGGGCTCAGCGTCAGACCTAACGTATCCACACAGCTAAGCGGCGCACACAACGCCCCCGGGATGCTGAGGATGCCGCCCGGGTTGGCAGTGCTGGTCAGCAGCGGCGGCACCGGCAAAACGTCCGTGTTAATGAACGGCGGTCCGCCAATTTCACTGTCGGTGTATTCAGCCCGCAGGGTGATATCCAGCGCATCATTCGGCGAAATCACCGCGGCCAGCTTGGCATGGGATGATTCCGCATCGTCCTCCTCGCGGCCGGTAAAGTTGTTATCCGCATAACCATCGCGGTTGTCGTATGCCACCGCGCCGCGCAGGGCAAAGATGCCCGGTACCACCGGCACATCCCCCGACAGTTCCACCCGGGTGCGGTCATAGTCGCCGTAGATCAGGTTGGCTTCAAAGCCCGCTTCTTCGCCGGGCAGGCGGCTCACGACGTTGAGCGCGCCGCCGGTGGAGTTGCGCCCGAACAGGGTGCCCTGGGGGCCGCGCAGGACTTCAATCCGCTCGACGTCAAACAGCAGGGACGACGAAGATGTGAGGCCGCCCCGGTAGACCCCGTCTGCGTACAGGGCTACTCCGGGTTCCGCATCCATGGTGGAGATGTCGACACCTACGCCGCGCATGGTGATCTGCGCCATGTCCGCAATCTCGCTGAACACCAGGCCCGGCGCGACAAACTGCACCTGGGAAAAATCATCCAGATTGCGCATCTGGATATCTTCTTTGGTCACCGCGGTGACGGCGATGGGCGTTTCCTGCAGCGTGCCTTCACGGCGCTCCGCGGTAACGACAATTTCCTCTATTTCCGCTGCCGCGGCCTGCCGGGGCAGCCCCGGCAGCACGGACAACACAAGTATTAAAGCGGACAGGTGCAACGCTTGCACAGTAAATCGGTCGCGCATCAGTCTCCCCTTTCCTTTCCAACGGCGTGTGCGGAACCAGTTTTACGCAGAAATTGCGCCTTTTCAAGACGCAATTTATCGAGATTATCAGCTCAAATACTTCGATTGCGTATTTTGTCAGGCATCTACACCCAATGCAGCCGCCAGCGCCGCACGGTGCGCCCGGGCAAAAGCAGCCCCCAACCGGGTACCGGGGACATTTTGAAAGCCGTGGCAGGCCCCCGGATACACCAGCAATTCCACCGCTACACCCGCCTGCATCAGACGCTGGGCGTATTCGATGTTCTCATCGCGAAACAGATCCAGACCGGCGGTGAACAGCCAGGCGGGCGGCAGGCCTTCCACCGACTGCACCCGCGCCGGCACTT
>JANQOA010000230.1 GCA_028279305.1 Pseudomonadales bacterium | reverse complement strand
GGTGGTGGCCGCGGATCAGATCGGCCACGGCCTCTCCAGCGGCGCGCGCGCCTCGATAACCAGCTTCGACCGTTACGTGGAGGCCACCCGGGCGGTCTGGGAGGATGCCTGCACGACTCTTGGCACCAGCCCCGGCCAGCGCTGGCATTGGCTCGGCCAGAGCATGGGCGGCTCCATTGTCATGGAAACGCTGCATCAGCACCCGCAGCTTGCCAACGGCGAAGTTGTGCTGCTGGCGCCGCTGGTCCGTCCGTTCGGCTGGTGGATGGCGCAGTTTGTTTTTGCCCTAGCCAAACTCACGGTGGAGGAACGCCCGCGCACGATTACCAGAAACGCGGAGAACGCCGAGTTTCTGGTACTGCAGCACGCGGACCCGCTACAGGCGCGGGTGCTGCCGGTGGTCTGGGTGCAGGCCATGGTGGACTGGTTCCAGCGCTTTGAACGTTATGCGGATTCGGACCTGACGCCCAGAATTGTCCAGGGGCACCAGGACCGCACGGTCAGCTGGCGGCACAATACCAGGCTGCTGCAACGGCGTTACCGGCAAGCGCAGTGGTGTATCCTGCCTGAGGCCGGCCACCATCTGGCCAACGAATCGGAGCCGTTGCGGCAACGTATGTTCAATTGGCTGGACACGCAATGCCGCTGGCATTGAGAGCCGGACCAACCTTGCGCGGTTCTACCCGCGGGTTCGCCTGGCACAGCCAACAGCACGGTTGAGGGCATAGGAGACAGAGGGTAATGGCCACCTTACAGGGCATATTGGCGGACAAACAGATCAAAAGTGATGCGGAAAGCCTGGCGGTATGGGGCAAAGACTGGACCAACGGTTTTCCGGTGGCCCCCAGCGCCGTGGTATTTCCGGAATCCAACCAGCAGGTGCAGGCGCTGGTAGAGTATGCGCTGGCGGAGCGGGTCGGCCTGGTGCCTTCCGGCGGCCGTACCGGTTTGTCCGGGGGTGCGGTGGCCGGCAATGGCGAGGTAGTGGTGTCCTTCGACCGCATGAACCGGATTCTCGACTTCAACCCCCAGGACCGTTTGGTGACTTGTCAAGCAGGCGTGATTACCCAGAGCCTGCAGGAGTACGCCGCTGAGCAGGGGCTGTATTATCCGGTGGATTTTGCGTCCGCGGGTTCCAGTCAGATTGGCGGCAACGTGGCCACCAACGCAGGCGGCATTAAAGTCATCCGTTACGGTCTAACCCGGGATTGGGTGGCCGGTCTGCGCGTGGTCACGGGCAGCGGCGAGCTGCTGGACTGTAACGCCGGGCTGGTAAAGAACGCTACCGGTTATGATATGCGGCATCTGTTTGTCGGCTCCGAAGGCACCCTGGGGTTGATCTGTGAGGTAGACGTGCGTCTCGCCGCCCAGCCCGCCCCGCAGATGGTGATGGTGCTTGGCGTGCCCCAGGTGGTGGATCTGCTGAATGTGCTGGCGGGTTTCAATCAGCGTCTGACGTTGTCCGCTTTTGAGTTTTTTTCCGACCTGGCCCTGGCCAAGGTGCGGGCGCACCGCGAGCTGCCGGCGCCGTTTGCCACGCCGGTTGCCTACTACGCCCTGTTGGAGTTTGACGAGGGCAGCCTCGACGCCGCCGGCGAAGCATTTGAATACTGTGTTGAAAAAGGCTGGGTAGTCGACGGTGTGGTCAGCCAGTCCCAGGCTCAGGCAGCGGCACTTTGGCAGTTGCGTGAGGGGATTTCCGAGAGTATTGCACCCTTCACGCCTTACAAAAACGATCTCTCGGTGACCATTCAGCAGGTGCCCGAATTTCTCGCCGACGTTGATCAGTTTGTGCAGGACAGTTACCCGGATTTTGAGGTGTGCTGGTACGGGCATATCGGCGACGGCAACCTGCATCTGAACATCCTGCGTCCCCAGCACTTGAGTGTCGAAGAGTTCATGGCCAAGGGCCACGCCATGAGTCCGAAGATATTTGCCCTGGTGCAGGCGCGGCGCGGCAGCATTTCCGCTGAGCATGGGGTTGGCCTGTTGAAGCGGGATTTTCTCAACTACAGCCGCAGCGAGGCGGAAATCCGCTTGATGAAAGGCTTAAAAGAGCTGTTTGACCCGGCGCAGATCCTCAACCCGGGTAAACTGCTTAAGGCTTAACCGGCCGCCGGCGCAGCAGCCCTTCCTGCACCACGGTGGCCAGGCGCGTGCCGCCGCGGTTGTACATTGCACCCATGGCCAGGCCGCGGCCGGCAGCCGCGGCGGGACTGTCCAGGGTGTACAACAGCCAGTCATCCAGGCGCGCCTGGGTATGAAACCACATGCTGTGGTCCAGGCTGGCACCGGCCAACTCGCCCCGGTCCGCGTGGGGCCGCCAGGCAGTGTCCAGCAGGCTGCGGTCGCTGGCGTAGACCAGCAGAGCGAGATGCAGCCGCGGGTCTTCCGGCAGGGTGCCGTTAGCGCGGATCCAGATCTTCTGGTGCGCCGGGCTGGGGGTGTCGGCGGTGATGGCAGTTGCCATGCGCACATCGATGGGCATGTCCTGCCAGTAGCTGCGGCCGCGCAGTTGATCGCGGTTGGGCAGCGTCTCGGGCTGCGGTGCATCGGGCATCTGCTGCTGATGGGCAACACCGCTTTCAGGCCGGTGGAAACTGGCCTGCAGTTGAAAAATAAGTTCCCGGTTCTGCCACGCTTCAACCTGGCGGACCGCAAAGTTGCGGCCCTGCTTGCTGTTGCGGACGTGATAGTAAATGTCCCGTTCAGGCCGGCCGGGACGCAGAAAATAAGCGTGCAGCGAATGCATGGGAAATTCGTCCACGGTTAACTGGGCAGCCATGCTGGCCTGGGCCGCAACCAGGCCGCCAAATAAACGGTCCTGGGCCCCCACCCCTCCTTCTCCGGCACCGCCGCTGAAGATTGACACATCGGCTGCTGCTGCCGGGTCCTGCACAGCCTGCAGGTCGAGGCGCTGTAACAGACGCTGGAAACGGTTTTTTGACATCAGCGGTCCAGTTCGGAAACCGGGCGGTCAACCGGCTCGCCGAAATTATCCGGCGTGGTTGAGGTCCCCAGCGCAATTCTATAACCGCCTTCACTGCGCTCAGCGTGGATGGTCCGCTGCGGCACCACCACCCGGGTACCGGTTTTGCAGGGGTGCGCCCGGCCGTCCGCGTCAGTCAGGGTCAGGTCGCCGGAGAGGATATGAAATTCAGCATCGAAGCTGTGCCAATGCGGGCCGCCATCCACCGGCTCCACATCCAGCACCATGGTAAAAGGGTAGACGTCCGCCAGTGCAGCCAGTGCCTGGGTTTCGGTCAGGTTGATTGAGTGTTCGATATTCATGCG
>JANQOA010000223.1 GCA_028279305.1 Pseudomonadales bacterium | reverse complement strand
AGCGCTGCTGAAAAGTGCCTACTGGCCGGATGCGGAAGTGGCTTACGGCGGCTTTAACGGCGCCGCGCATACATTCTGCGAAGCGCTGCCCGATGGCATACGGCGCTACCAGGCCACCCAGCACCGGGTCACCAACATCAGCATCAGCTTCTACGGCGATGACGCCGCGGTGGAGTCTTATGTCACCGCCTACCACTATCTGGCGGCTGCGGACGGCGCCGACCCGGACACCGAAATGACCTATCTCGGCCGCTACGTGGATCACATGCAGAAACGTAACGGCGTGTGGAAGATGCTGTTCCGCCGGGTGGTGATGGACTGGAACCAGAACACCGAGGCCACCGCCATCCTGACCGGCCCGCCCTTTGACGGGCTGGCCCGGGGCGGCAGAGCGCCGGATGACCCTATATTTGAACTGCAAGCTGAACTTGCACGGCAACACGCTTAAGGAAAAACCATGGACCAACATATTCTTGCCAGCCGCTTAGCCAGCGTTGAGCGCCTCCGCGACAACATTCTAGCCGCCGGGGATGAAGCCCAGGAGCTGCGGCGCCTGCCGGACAGCATTGTTGATCAGATGGTGGAAGAAGGGTTCTTCCGCTTCACCCTGCCGCCGGAAATGGGCGGTGAAAACGCCAGCTCCCTGGACACCATTGAGATTCTGGAAGCCATTGCCGCCATCGACGCTTCGGTGGCCTGGAATGTCATGCTGGGTTCGGAAATCAACGCCATGGCGGTGGGCGGCATGGACCCGGAGATTGCCAAGACCGTCTACCTGGACAACCCCCAGGTCATCATGTGCGGCGGCGGCGGGCCCGGCTCCCAACCGCCCCGCGCCGAGCGCACCGATGACGGCGGCGTGCGGGTATGGGGCCAGACCACTTTCATCAGCGGCTGCCACAACGCCACCTGGTGTTTTATGGCCGCGCCGCTGATGCAGGGAGACAACCCCGAACTGGACAAGAACGGCAACCCGATATTCAAAATGTGGTTCCTGCACCGCGACCAGTGGGAAATCCTCGATACCTGGGATGTGGCCGGCCTGCGCGGTTCCGGCAGCCATGACGTTAAAGCGGACGGCGCCTATGTGCCGCCCCACCTGGTGGACGTTGACCTGATGGTCACCCCGCCCCACTACGACAACCCGGTCTACCGCATGCCGGTGCCGCTGCGCCTGTCGTTTAACAAGGTGGCCATTGCCCTGGGGGTGGCCAAAGGCACTCTGGACACCTTCTCGGACCTGGCCCAGAACAAGGTGCCGATGCTATCCAGCAGCACCCTCAGCAAGCGGCCGATTGCCCAATACCGCATGGGTGAAGCCATGGCTAAATACCGGGCCGCCCGGGCCTACGTCATGCAGGCCATGCAGGATGTTGAAGACGAACTGGCCACCGGGGTGCCCGCGCCGGGCGCCGCAACTACCGTGAACGCCCGTCTGGCCTGCACCTATGGCGCCAACGCGTGCATGGAAGTAGTGGACCTGCTGCACAATACCGCCGGCACCAGCGGCATGCGCATGCACAGTCCGCTGGAACGCAAGCTGCGGGATGCCCACGCCTGCGCCACCCACCGTTGGGTGGCCCATCCGCTGTATCAGGACCTGGGCAGCATCTTCCTCGGCAACGAGCCGGACCCGGAGTTTACCGGCCAGGGTGCGCCGACCCAGAAGTAAGACCGCATTAACAGCGCCTGATCGGAGACCGGGGTAAACCCCGGCTCAATCAGGGGCCCTGAATGCGGGTACCGCGGCTGACCAGTTCGTGACGGACGATTTTCCAGCCGTCAGCGGTGCGGCGCATGTCCGACTTATAGGTGGCCCACAGAGTCAGGGTCTCACCCTGGGGTTCTTTCATATAGTGCAGAGCCTGCACATCGGTGCGCGCTGACGCCTGATCGCCGTTGATGTCGGCGAGCTGCGGGGCCAGCATATGCTGGGTGGGGCCAAAAGCCTGCAGCGCCTTTTCCACATAGTCCACCCACGCATCCGCGCCGTGCACCACCTGGTCGCCGAAGCCGACCACCTCCACATCTTCAGCAAAACAACTGCGGTACAAATCCATGTCCCGCTCATCCACACCCGCCGCGTAACGCAGCATCACATCCTGCACCGCAATGCGGTCCGCTACGTTCTGTATCATTTGAGCTTCACTCATCTATCCCCCCTGTTCTCCCCAACGGTTAAAATACGTGACCTGTTGCGCCGGCAGACGCTCCGCCCGGCGCAGCACCGCCCCCTTGGTATAACCCACCGGCAGCATGACCGTCTGGGTGGTTTGCGGCGGCATATCGAGAATGGCCGCCACTTCCTGTTGCCGGGCCGACAACAACGATGTCCACGTGCTGCCGATGTGCCTAGCCCGCAAGGCTAACATTAACGACCACGCGGCGGGTAATATGGAGCCGTAAAAACCGAGCTGGCCGGCATGGGTGTCATTGGCCGGCGCGCCGTCCACGCAGACAAAAATCATCGCCGGAATACGGTGCAGTTGATCGATCAGAGCCTGGTGGCTGGGTTTCATCGGCAGTCGCCGCTCCGCCATGATCTCCAGCAGTACGGTTTTATACAATTCCGCCAACGCCGCCTTCTGCGCCGGCTCGTCCACCACCAGAAAACGCCAGTTTTCTCCCCCCAGGCCGGTGGGGGCCTGCACCGCCACGTTTATGCAGTCGTACAACACCTGCCGTTCCAGGGGCCGGTCAAAATCCAGCTTGCGCCGCACCGAGCGTGCCGTACTCAGTATCTCGTCTATCTGCCTCAGGTCAAATTCCACCTTCGCGCCACCTTATTCCTGTCCGCTTATTTTCAATACACGTTTTTCCCATACAATGCCCCCTGTTTTTTGAATTGACAAATCAGGCAGCCGATGACGAGTCTTTCCGTTCTCGACCTTTCCCCCATCCTGCAGGGGGGTGACGCCCGCCAGGCGCTGCAGAACAGCCTCAACCTCGCCCAGCACGCGGAGCGGCTGGGCTACAAACGCTACTGGGTGGCTGAACATCACAACATGAGGGGGATCGCCAGCGCCGCCACGTCGGTGGTGATCGGCCACATTGCGGGCGGCACACAGTCCATCCGGGTGGGGGCCGGCGGCATCATGCTGCCCAACCACGCGCCGTTGATGGTGGCGGAACAGTTCGGCACGCTGGAAGCGCTGTACCCGGGCCGCATCGATCTGGGCCTGGGGCGGGCCCCCGGCACCGACGGGCTGACCGCCCAGGCGCTGCGCCGCACCCTTAACAG
>JANQOA010000209.1 GCA_028279305.1 Pseudomonadales bacterium | reverse complement strand
TGTCCACATCCGTCAGCGCCAGATGGGCAAGATAAGCCTGCCCGCGCCGCCACGGCCCGCTGCCGGCGGGTTGCGGGCTCAGCGCCTGTCTGAACAGCGTAAACTGCACCCCGTATTCCGCCCCCGCCGCGTCTTCCAGGACCGCGGTGGCATACCACCACTCGCTGCGAAAATCCGGGTGTTCGCCATGATCCCGCGGGAACACAAATGTCCGCACTTCAGCGGCGCGGGTAAAATCATCAGCGCTGCCGCCGGCAGCGGTCTGCCCCAACACCTGACTGACCCGCAGATTGCCGGTAAAAGCGCTTTGATCGGTTTCATCCGCTGTACAAGCGGCAGCCGACCACACCGCCAACAACCACAAGCGCCGCCACCAGACACCCGCCGGCAGCCGCTTAATGCCCGGCTGCAACCGCATACTGGCTCTCCTCGTCCTGACCCAGCCGCACCACCCCGGCAACCAACGCCGCCAGTCCGCCCCACAACGCCGGCCCCAGCAGCACCTGCGGCTGCACGCACATCTGTACCGCCCAGCCGAACGCGCGGGGGTTGATGACCTCACACAGAATCCAACCCAGGCTCAGACCCAGCGGCAGCGCCATGGTCACCGCAACTGCCGCAATTGCCATTGAACGTGCTGCATCCGCACCCAGGGTTTCCGCCCAGGATACCCCCATGCTGGTCAACAAGCGGCTGGACGTGCGTTGATTCAGCCGCAGAGTGCTGGTGGCAACATACATGCCGATGCCGGCGACCAGCAGGGCAATGGTGATCAGCACCCCGGTAATCGCAAATGTACGGTCAAACGTCTGCAGGGCCGCCTGGCGTACCTGGGCCTGGGAGTCAAACTGTAGCTGCGGGAATTCCCTCTGCAGGTCCGCGGCAACCTGCTGCGGGTCCGCGCGGCGATCATGCAGATTGAAGCTGACACTTTGCAGCGCCAGTCCCGCCGCGGCTAACGGATGCCGGTAGTCAACCACCAGCCGCGCCTGCAGGTCGCCAAAACTCTGAAACACGCCGTCCACCGGGTAGGTATCACCGTCGATCACCAACGGCCCGGGCCCGGCGATCCCCTGCCGCAGCAACTGCTCGCCGATCAGGATGCCGCCGGTCCCGGCGCCCGCGTCATCCCCCAGATAGCGGCGGCGTTCGAACTGATGCAGATGGGTTGCGGTAACCTGCACCGGGCTGCCGGCAACCCGCATGCTGCCTTCGTGGTAGGTCTGCAGCGCGGCTACAGGCAACCGGGTCTGCGCTTCGACAAAACCCTGCAGCGCTGCCGCATCACCCTGGCGGGCCGGGCGTACAACGATGTCGTAACTCAGCCGCTGCTGCAGGAACCGTTCGAAGTCGCCGCGGAAACTCTCCACCATGGTGCCTACGCCAATCGCCGTGGCTACCGCCAGCGTCAATCCGCCCAGCGCCACCGACAGGTCCCGCGGATACCAGAACACTTCACGCACCGCATTCATCAGCAGCGGTGGACCGCTGACCCGGCCCGACCAGCGCCGCACCATTTCCAGGCTGGGCCGCACCAGCGCCGCGGTCAATACACTCAGTACGGCTACCGCGGCAAATCCGCCCACCAGACCGCTGGCCGCTGAGGTGATGCCCCAGCCCGCAATCAACACCAACACCAGCGCCATAGCCACCGCGCGCCATACCGGGGTGCTGACCCGGCTGCGGTACACTGCCCAGGCCCCGCCCACCACGCTGACACCCAGCGCAGAGCCCATACCTTTCACCACCACCCAGCCATCCATGGCAAGCGGCAATTGCGGTCCGCTGTCCACCGCCAACTGATACAAACCCCGGGCCAGCCACTGGCCGCAGCCGAGCCCCAGCAACCCTCCAACCAGACCCACAGCAGCAAGAAGGCTGATAAAACACGCACCCAGCACGCCCCAGCCCACGCCCAGCAGATGCAGCCTCTGTAAGGTCGGCTGCAGTTTTCTCAACCAGGTTACGGCCACCTGATAAATCAGAAACCAGGCCACCAGCATGGCCAGCACCGCCAGCGCGCTGACATTAAACAGTACCGCCTTGCCGAAACGGCTGGCCGGATGCTGCTGCCGGGCTGATACCACCTGCCAGCCGGCGGCCGCGAGGCCGGGTTGGCGCCAGGCTGCGGATTCCGGCCAGCCGGCGCCAAACCCGGGGATCAGCCGTTCCGCCCAACGTTTGGCGGCTGCCCACGGATCCCGTTGAC
>JANQOA010000183.1 GCA_028279305.1 Pseudomonadales bacterium | reverse complement strand
AAGCTGAGGGATTGCCGTATACGCTGGCGGGCGACGCCAATGCACCACGCTTCCTGGTACGCGCGGTGGCGGAAGGTAACGCCGCGGGCAGGTCGATCTAACTGATTGATCTAACTCAGCTTCGAGACCAGGTCTTTCTGCAACCCGCGGCAGGCCAGCAGAAAGCCAAGCCCGGTGGGCAGCGCCAGGCTGACCATGACCAGCAACGACTGCTGCAGACCGTCCCGGGTCACATCGCGGCAATGCCCGGCCACCGTTTCACCCAGCCGTTGCACGAGTTCCATTGAAGTCCCCTTACAGTCGACCACCTTCAACCCCTCAGCCCAGGCGCTGCCGGTCATCGCCACGCCCGCAAACATGTCGCTAAGGCCCCCCGCAACAAGCGGGCCCAAGCCGGAACCGAGCAGATTATTCATCAACAGAAACAGCGCCACAGCGGTAGCCCGGCTGTTAGCCGCGCTGATGCCCTGAATAATCGCAAACTGATTGCCAAGATAGGTGTACATCAGGGTGGCCGCCGTGGCGTGCGCAGCGACCCCCAACGCAACCGTTGGTGTTGACAATGAAACCAGGTACAGCGGCAGCGAGCCAATAAGGGCAACCCCCGGTATCCAGGCAATCGCGTTGGGGTGCCGCGGCGTCAACCTTTCGGTGAGCCAGCCCGCTGAAAACGAGCCGATGGCCGCACCCGTTGCCATCGGAAATACAAATTTTATGGCAACGTCACCCACCGACATCTCGTGTAGCCGCTGAAAAAGCGGCGCCTGAAAATTGGCCAGGGCGCCCCCTGTCATGGAAGCAAGCAACGATGCGCCGGTTATCCACCAGAAAGTGGTTTTCCGAAACAGCGTGCGGGCTGTGGGCCACAGTTTTTCCGCAGCCGGCGTCACCGTGCCCGGTTCGTCGGAGTAACCCCGCGGAGGTTCGGCGGCGGTAAACCACATCATGATGGCAATGGGGATGCCGGGCAGGGCAAACAGGAAAAAGGTATGGCGCCAGGAGTACGCATCGGTTACCGGTCCGCCGATCAGGTTGGCGCAGATCCCCCCCAGGGGTACACCCAGGCCAAAAATCGCCATCGCCTTGGCCCGGCTCCGAGCCGGATAGTAATCTCCGATAAGGCTGTTGGCAGGCGGTACGCAGCCGGCTTCGCCAATGCTCAGGCCTATGCGGAAGATGAGCATGGAGACAAATCCCCAGGCGAGACCGCACAGCATTGTCATGATCGACCAGATGAACAGACACACGGCAATGATCCGTACCCGGTTGTACTGCTCCGCCGCACGGGCGATGGGGATGCCGGCCAGCGTATAGGTGATCATGAAACCGAATCCACTGAGCAGGCCAAATTCCCAGTCTTTCAGCTGGAATTCATTGATGATCGGTTGGGCCACAACGCCGATGAGCAAGCGATCGACGGCGCTCAAGGTATAAACCAGCGTCAAGGTGCCCAGCACAAAGCCGCGGTAAGCGGGTGCGCCGTAAGCTTTACCTGTCTGTGTCAGTTCGGACATAACAAGCGGGCAAGCATAGCTGAAACAGCCGGCGGCAGAACCCTATTTCTTTGAACTTGGCAAAGAATTCTCTGCTCGTGAAATACCGGCACCAGCCCGCACTATTTGTTAGCTTTCTTACGAAGCTTTTCAACAATCCTAAGCCGGGTGCCACTTTTCAATACAGGTGCCCGGCGAGTTAGAATAATAAAGCTACAGGAGCCCTGAGAAAGGAGACAGCTTGAGCAACTCAGCGAATAGAAGACGCCGCAAAGATGCACCGGCCACGGTCAGTAAAGAAGCGTTGCTGGTGGACGGGTCGGATTTCGAATTCCGTCAGTTTGTGCACGACAGCCTTGGTTTCGCAGCGCGGCTTTTAGCCGTTCGCGATGGCTTCGCCAAGCTCATCAACATCACCGGCCCGCAATACACCATTCTTGTTTCAGTGGCGCATCTGGCTGAACGCGGCCCCGTGACGGTGTCCAGCGTTGCCAATCATCTGCACTTAAGCGGCTCTTTTGTCACCACGGAATCCAACAAGCTGGAATCGATGGGGCTGTTGACAAAAAGCACCGATCCTGAGGACCGGCGGCGGGTGCTGTTGCAGATTACAGATGAGGCCGTGCGCCGCTTGAAAGCGCTGGCGCAGGTGCAGACCCAGGTTAACGATGTACACTTCGGCACTCTCACGGCAACCACGTTTAAGCAGGTCCGCAAGATCATGCCGCAGCTCCTTGATTCCACGGAAGAAGCGCTGTCCCTGCTCACCCACTTATCAAAAAAGAAGCAGCAGACATGAATCGCTGCGGTATCCTTAACCCACGGAGGCGCATGCATGGAACTATTTGAACCCGACACGGATCAGCTCCTGGTGACGCTGGAAAATCGCGTTGCATGCCTCACCCTGAACCGGCCGGAGGCGCGCAATGCCTTATCGCCGGATCTCTCCGCCGGGCTCAGCGGTGCAATTGCCTGGGCTGCTGCATCCGACGATGTCGGGGCAGTCCTGCTCACCGGCGTCGGCGGCGCGCTTTATGCGTTGCGTAAACCCACCATAGCCGCTCTCCCCGGGCCCGCGGCCGGTGCCGGACTGGCACTGGCACTCGCCTGCGACATGCGCATCGCCGCGGACACGGCTTTTCTGACCACAGGCTATGCCGGTATCGGCTTATCCGGCGACTACGGCATCGCGTGGCTGTTGACCCGGGTTGTAGGACCGGGCAGGGCACGCCAGCTGCTGCTGACCTCAGAGAGAATAACCGCGGCGGATGCATTCGATATCGGCCTGGTAAACCATGTTGTTCAGGCAGACGCCCTGCTGCCTGGGGCGATGCAGATCATAGACAAACTGGCTAACGGCCCCGCAGTCGCCTACAGCTACATCAAGGACAACCTCGACGAAGCCCTGGCAATAGACCACGCCACCGCCATTGACCGGGAAGCTGACCGTATTGTCAAAACCAGAACCACCCACGACCACAAAGAGGCGGTTGCCGCGTTTGCCGAAAAACGTCCTCCGCAGTTCAGAGGGTCTTGAACAATGTGCCAGGCGTGAGGAAAGCACCATGAGCCAAGCACCCGCTTCCGGCGGCTGCCCGTACCAGCAGGCAGCCGAAATAGATCTCATGGACCCCATAGTGCAGGAGAACTGGTTCGATGCTTACGACATCCTGCGCAAGGAATCCCCCATCTACTACATGCCCCAGCTCGGCATGCATGTGCTCACCGGTTACGACGAAATCGAGTACGTCCTGCGGCACCCGCAACTGTTCAGCGCCGGTGCGGATGTGCGCGACGCGGAACCCCTGATCAAACACCCGGAGGCGTCAGCCTTGTATGACAACAAGGGTTGGCCGCGCTACACACCGCTGGGCGAAAATCTGCCTAAACACAAATACTACCGGGCTCTGGTTGATCCGAAACTCGCCGCCGGGGAACTCAAGCGGCGTGAGCCTTTTGTGCGTGAAGTGATCAACGAACTGATCGATCAGTTCATCGACAATACCGAAGTTGAGTTCATGGGTGCATTTGCCGAACCCCTGCCCATGATCGTGATTGCAGAACTCCTGGGCTTTCCGCGCATGGACCTGCCCCAGCTCAAAGTATGGTCCGAAGCCTGGGTGCGGCCTTTTTCCCGCGGTCTGACCCTTGAGCAGGAAACCGACGCGGTGGAGAAGCATATTGAGCTGCAGCACTACATTCACGCCGCCATGCAGGACAAACGCAAACGGCCGCGGGACGACATCATCTCCCACCTGCTGAGCTGTGAAGTTGAGGACGCTGACACCGGCAAACACCGTCCGCTGACTGATACCGAGGTCATCGGTATCACGGACCACCTGCTCATTGGCGGCAACGAAACCACCGCGTTTGCCCTGTCAAACGGGCTGTGGTTGCTGTTCCGCTTCCCGGAGGTGGAGCAGACATTGCGGGCGGATCCGGAGCGGATCAAGAACTTTGTGGAAGAAACCCTGCGTATCGAATCGCCAACCCAGGGCCTTTTCCGTTACGTCACCGAAGACACTGAGGTTGGCGGCGTGGCCCTGACCCGGGGCTCTGTGCTCAGCATCCGCTACGGCGCGGGAAACCGCGACCCGCTGCGTTTTCCCGACCCGGGCGTTCCCGACCTGGCACGCAAGAACGCCGGCCGCCATCTGGCCTTTGGATTGGGTGAACATGTCTGCCCCGGCGCAACCCTGTCCCGCTTCGAACAGAACTGGGCCTGGCAGATTCTGCTGAGCCGCCTGCAATCGATTGAGCCGGTGCCGGAGAAGGACAACTACAGGCATCTTCCGGGTATCTGGCTGCGGGCGCTGGGTCAGATCCACATGAAGTTTCAACCTGCCTGAGCCGGGGAATACAAAAACGGCATATATCAACAGACTATAGAGCGCTGTACCCGCCATCCAGCTCAATGGTAGTGCCGGTATGATAGCGTGAGACATCGCTGGCAAAATACACCGCCAGGCCCACCAGGTCGTCCGGCTCTCCCCAGCGCCGAATCGGCATGCGCTTGATGACCTTTTCGTACAACGCCACGTTATCGTGGTTGCGTTTGTTCATCTCGGTTTTGATAAAGCCCGGCATAATTGCGTTGGCGCGCACCCCGTAGCGGCCAAATTCAACCGCAATGGATTTGATCATGGCAATCACCGCGCCTTTGCTTGCGCCATAAGCCTGGTTGCCCGGTGAACCGTGGGTTGCCTGCAGACTCGACTGGCCGATGATCGAGCCGCCGGGGTCGCCGTTTTCCGCCCGCTCTTTCATGTGCCGCAGCGCTTCACGCACCGTGAACATCCAGCCTTCCTGGTTCACCGCCGTGACATTGCGGAAATTCTCCAGATCAAGATCAAGAAAAGACGGCACGTGGCGGCTGATCCCGGCATTAGCCACCACCGTATCAACCCGCCCCAACCGTTCCACCGTTTCCACCATGGCGGTGACCACCCGCGCTTCGTTGGATACATCCACCACCATGGCTTGCGCTTTTACGCCATGTGCCGCCAGCGACTGCAACGCGGCGGAGTTGCGTTCTTCACTCACGTCCCAAATCATGACGTCGGAGCCGGACTGGGCGAGACCGTTGGCCATGGCCAGGCCGATACCTCTGCTGCCTCCCGTTACCAGTGAAACCTTGCCGTTCAAGTCAAATAATCCAGCCATGATATGGTCCCCGAATTGTGGTAATTTTTGCTTGGCAAAACACCTAAGTTGATAAGTTATTGAATCAGAATATGCATGAACTTTTGACGCACGCACAAGCCCTGCTGCCCGAGCTCAACGAACGCAGCCAGGAAATCGACGATCTCCGCGAACTGCCCCAGGACCTTGCTGACAAGATGGCGGAGCTGGGCTTCTATCACGTCATCGGCCCTGAGCAGATTGGCGGGCTGGGCGGATCCACCAAGGATCTCTGTGAGCTTGTGGAGCTGCTGGCAACCGCTAACGGTTCCGCCGCCTGGTGCGCCTTCATCAGCGCTACATCACATCTCAACGCCGGATCGGTGCCCGACTCACAGCGGGCCAAGATGCACAAACCCTCAATCATCAGCGGCGTCTTCGCGCCCAGCGGCACCGCTGTTTATGAAGAAAGTGATGAAGGGCCGGGCTACCGCATCAACGGGCATTGGAAATGGGGTTCGAGTTCGAGAAACGCTGAATGGATCTGCGGGTCCCTGCGGGAGGTCGACAAAGACGGCAAACCGGTAGAATCCGAGGACGCCGTCACCCGCGCCGTGTTCCGTCCTGACGAAATCGACATGCCGGACAACTGGCATGTATCCGGCCTCAAAGGCACCGGCTCCGGCGACTACCACGCCGTAGATGTGTGGCTGCCCGCGGAACGTCTCGGCAAAGGCAGCCGCGGCGGCGACCTCAGCGAAGAACCGATATACCGTTTCCCCCTCTACGGCACCCTGTCCACACCCTGCGGAGCCATTGCCCTGGGCATGGCGCGAGCCAGCATTGCTGAAGTCATCGAACTGGCCAAAGAGAAGACACCCCAGGGTTCGCGGCGGACGCTGTCGCAACGGCCTATCCTGCACCGCGATGTTGCCGTCATGGACACCAAGCTGCGCGCGGCCCGGGCGCTGCTTTATCAGACGATTGACGAGATCTGGGAGGCGATGCAAGTCCGGCAGGCCAATCTCGATGACCGCGTGGCGATCCGCACCGCAAACACCCACGCCATGAACACGTCGGTGGAGGTGATCGACCGCATGTACAGTATCGTCGGCGGCAGTTCCGTGTTTAACAACTCCTGTTTGCAGCGGCATTTCCGCGACGTGCACGTGGCTTCTCAACACATGATGGTTGCGGAGACGGTGATGGAGCTGGCCGGGCGGGTGATGCTGGGGCTTGACGATGAGGCCGCCGGCCTCTGAGCGGCCCGCCGCGGCGCGAACCCCAGCCGCTCTACGGTATTGTTGGTTATCCGGCGTCATATCCTGCGTGCAACTCTATTCACTGTGCGCGGTAAACAGTGTCTTTGCCTTGTCATAGAGCATCTTGCCGTTATCAGCCCGCAGTTCATCCGCCACAAAAACGATGCGTTTGGGACACTTGTAAGCGGCGAGCCGCGTACGTAAAGCAGCGTCGACTGCAGCAGAATCCACCGCGCCCGGCTGCCGCAGCTGCGCCACCGCAGCAACCGCCTGGCCCCAGCGCGGATCCGGAATTCCAAACACCGCCGCGTCCAGTACCTGCGGGTGCTGTTTGAGCGCGTCTTCAACCTCCTCGGGATAGACCTTCTCGCCGCCGGTGTTAATACAGTTGCTGCCCCTCCCCAGCAGGGTCAGGGAGCCGTCCTCCTCAACCAGACACCAATCGCCCGGCACCGAATAACGCACACCGTTAACCGTCGGGAAAGTTGTTGCGGTTTTTGCTTCGTCTTTGTAATAGCCCAGCGGGATGGCGCCGCTGGTTGCAATTAAACCCGGTTGCCCGGAGCCGGGTACCACATCTTTGAAATCTTCGGTGAACACCCGTGTGTCCGGCCCAGGCAGGAATCTGCCTGTTGAGGTGGTCTCTCCCTGCTGCAACTCCGCGCTGGCCAGCCGCGAGCCCTCGGAAGAACCCAGCGCATCACGCAGCGAGGCATTGGGAAAGTAAGCCAGCAACTGCTCTTTGTAATTGGCACTCCACATCGCGCCGGCTGAGAAAATCAGCTCTACGGAGGACAAATCGTAGCTCCGCTCAGCCCGGCCCAGGGCTTCAATCAGCGGCACGCTGAATGCATCACCCACCAGCGCAATCTGCGTAATACGCCGGGTTTCAATGGTATTCAGGCATTCAACGGCATCAAAGCCCGGCTGTTGCAGAAACACCACCGTGCCGCCCCTGCACAGGGCGGTGACCGCGCCCGTGAAACCGGTGGAATGCATCATCGGACAGAGCACCAGTTGCAGCGGCGGAGCGCCCGCTTCAAGCAACGCCCGGGCATGTGCCCGGGCATCCTCCGCATCACTCAGGGCAATAACCCGTATGCGTTCTTTGTGCGGCCACATGACCGCTTTCGGCTGCCCGGTTGTGCCGCCGGTGTACATGAAGTACAGATCGTCACCCGAGCGCTCGATGCCCAGGGGCGACCCATCACCTGCGGTGCAGGCATTTTCAAAATCGCTGCACCAGGTTAACTCCGCATGTTTGCCGCTGCTGACAACCAGACTGGTCCGCACCAGCGGCAACTCATCCAGCAGCGTATGCACCTGTTCGCTGAACGCTTCGTCAAACACAATACATTCGACGTCGGCGTCCGCAAATATGTGTAACAGCTCTCTGTCCACATAACGATAATTCACATTCACATGGGTCAGCCGCGCTTTGAAACAAGCCGCTAACAGCTCCGGGTAAGCAGGACTGTTGCGCAGGTAAAATCCCACCTTGCTGCCGGGGGTCAGGCCAGCGTCAATGAGATGTCTGGCGAGGCGGTTGGTGCGCTCGTCAAATTCCCGCCAGGACCTTCTCAGATCACCCTGGATGATGGCGGTACGGTCAGGAAAGGTTTCCGCCACCGCTTCCAACAGATCAGCAAAGTTAAGATCAGCCATTGTTACCCCCAGCCAACGGTTCTGCGCAGAATTGCCGGCATGTTCCGCAGCAGGTACTCAAGCGGTGTCCCCGGCAGCCACCCGGTCACAGGCCAGCCGCAGGCGTCTGGCCGCCTCCGGAAACTGCTCTTCCGGTGTCCAGGGATAGGCTATCCGCACGTGCTGCGACTCCCCCTCCGGAGTGAAGCCTTTACCGTTATTAACCGCTATGCCTTCGCTGACCGCGGTCCGCCAGACCGCTTCGCGGTCAAGGCCCTCACGCAGCCGCGCCCAGATATAAAAACCGCCCTGAGGCACCTGCCAATCCATGTATTGGGCAAGACCCGCCTGTAACATGGCCTCGTTAAGCAGGTCGCGTTTGCGCCGGTAGACACCGCGTACTTTTTGCAGGTGCGGCTCGTAATGCCCTTGCAAAAGGAACTCACCAAAGGTGCGCAGACCAAACTGGTTCTGACCCATGGCAAACCGCATGCGCGCAAACAGGCCCAACAGTTCAGGCCGGGTGTGGATAAAGCCGACGCGAATCCCGGTCGCCACCGTTTTTGAGAACGAACCAACGGTAATCACCCCCCACCCCTCTGACATGGCGGACAACGCAGATGGCGCCGGCTGGTCGAACCACAGTTCCCGGTAAGCCTCGTCGTCGAGGACCATGGCGTCAGCAGCGCAGGCAAGCTCCAGCAGACGCACGCGGCGGCGGGCGGCAAGGGTTGCGCCGGAAGGGTTCTGGAACGCGGAGATCGTGTAGATCAGTTTCACCCGCTTGCCTTCCGCGGCGAGGTCCGCGAGGAGTTGCTCAAGCGCATCAACGTCAAGTCCCTCCCCATCCACGGGCACACAACGCACATCCGCACCTACCCCCCTGAAGTTGTGCAAGGTGCCCATGTAGGTTGGCGATTCGGCAATGATCACATCCCCCGGGTCGATCAGAGACCGCACCACAAGATCGATGGCGCCGGCGGAACCGTTGGTTAACTGAAACCAGTCTGCATCCACCGCAAACCCTTCCAGGCCGGTGCGGTGTTCCGCCAGCCACTTGCGGATGCCCTCCGGGCCTTGTCCGAAACCGTAGCGCAGCGCTAAGTCACCCGGGCGGGACAGCACCACATCCGCCGCCCCGGCCAGCGCTTCCTTGGGCAGGGACTGCGCATCGGGAATGCCGACAGCCAGATACAGGAGATCGCGCTTGGGTTCCACGTCCCGCGGCAGATCCCATTCGCCGGGTGTGCCGAACAGCGGTGCCGAGAACGCATTGGCAACATCCAGCGGCGATTTGCCCCGCCAGTGGTCAGCTAACGTTTGTCTAATGTCGTGCTGGCTCATTTTGTATTTTCACTGTTGACGTTTTTTCTATTTGGTCCATTTTTTCTTTTCTTAGCTTTTCCATTTTCCATACTCTTCAGCATAAGGCCCACTTCCTGTTCCACCTTATCGAGGGAGAAACTCCCGGGGTCTGTCAGATACAGGGTGGTTACGCCGCGCAACAGCGCCAGTACGGAAGCAGCGGCTTCACGCACAACAAGATCTTGCCTGAGTTCACCATTCTCCGCCCCCTGCTGCAACAAGTTGCCGATGGCGCGAATCGTCTGCTTGTTAAACGCAGCAATTTCGCTGCGCATCTCCGGTACCGCCCCCAGCGATTCACCCATGATCAGGTACAGAGCCCTGAGCTGGGCATTGTTGCGCGACAGGCGGCGTAAAAACGTCTGCACGTAGGTGGCAAGCCCCTCAACCACACTCTCGGTGCGTGAAACTTCCGTCATCGAATCCCGGGTAAAAGACCGGTACAACTCATCCAACACGGCGCTCAGCAGCGCCTGTTTAGAGCCGTACCTCTTGCTCACCAGCCCCCCGGTATACCCGGCGCGGCTGCCGATATCGTTCAGGGTGGTGCGCACGTAACCCTGCTCGGCAAACAACTCTATCGCCGCCTGGATCATACGCTGGTCCGACTCGGCCTTGCGTTCCGCCTGGGTACGTCTGGCTATTCTTGTATTCAAACTTTCGCCCTCACTAAATAACCGGCGTGCGGCGCAGCGTGCGCGGCTCTTCCTTGGCAAACGGCAGTCGCGCGTGGGCAATGGTGAGGTTATTCCACACGATCAGATCGTCAGGTTTCCATTTGTGCCGGTAGGTGCAAATCTCGTCAGCGTGGGCTTCACCAAAGGCGGTGAGCTGCTGGTAGAGCTTGATGCCCTCCTGCCGCTCGATGCCTTCAAAGTCCAGGGTACTCTGGGAATGCAACAACGCCTTCCTGCCGGTTTTGTGATCCCGCCAGACCCAGGGTTTGATGTCCGTCGGCGAGCCGGGGGTGGGAGCGGGATCCCAGTCGCGGTACTCACGCGCTGCAATTTTTGTGTGATCGTATAGATGCACGCAGCCGATGGAGTCCACCCGGGCTTTGACGTCATCGGGTAGCGCGTCGTAAAACGCAATGGCGCTGCGGAAATGAGTTTCGCTCCCCGACTCCGGTACCTCAATGCCATATAGCATCAGTGCTTTCAGCGGCGGGTTGTAGAACAGATGGTCGTGATGAAAGTGAATGGCGCCTTTGCCGAGCACGCCATCCTCACGCACATTGGAAACGTATTGCATGCCCGGTGTTTTGGACTGCCCCGGCGCACCGGCACGGTCCGTCACCTCGCCAATCGCGGACGCCAGCGCATACTGGTGCGGTTCCCCGAAGCCGGGGATGCTGGTTTTGATCAGGCCGTATTCATGGAACAACTCAACCAGCTTTTCCAACACCGCGTCGTCGAACATATCGTCCGCCGCCAACCCGGTCACTTCTACCCCGAGGCCACAGTCCAGCGCTTGAAAGTCAAACTCAGACATCCGTCTTTCCTCTTGTTAAGCAGCAAGCTCTGGAAACTCCTTCTTCAGGAGCCCCGCAACTTCGCTGACCGTATCGATGCAAGCCTCCGGAGACGGCCCCCGGGGCGTGAGGTTGAGATACCGGGCACCCGCTTCTATATACGGCACCAGAAATTCAGCAATCCGCACTGCACTGCCGTACGGACTGTATTTCTCAAAATTCTCGAAGGGCATGCGGTACATGTCCTGCATGCCGGCGGCAACGTACTGGCGCGCTTCAGCTTCCGTATCACCGGCCCCCATCCACAACTGCAAGCCGTGGTGCCACTCCGGTTGCCGTTCAGCGGCTTCCGCATGGGCGTTAATCTCGTCCAGCACCGCGGCGAACCGGCGCGGCGAACACCACAGGCCCAGCCAGCCGTCTCCCAACTGTCCGGCACGCCGTATGGCTGCGTCTGAGCGTCCGCCGATCACCACAGGCACCGCCGGTTCCGGCGCCGGCAATATCAGCGCATCGTCAAACGAGAAAAAATCGCAGTTGTAACTTGCCGGTTCACCGCTCATCAGACCCCGCAGCGCAGCCAGGGCGTGATTGGTGTGCTCACCCCTTCGCCTGGGATTTACCCCGCAGATCTCAAGCTCGTGAGGATCTTCTCCGCCCAACCCTACACCTAACACAATCCTGCCGGGCGCAGCGGCACACAGGGACGCCAACTGCCGGGCCACGGGTACCGGATGGCGCAGGGCAAGCAGGTAAACGCCAATGTAAATGCGAAAGTTCTCACCCATCGCCGCCAGCGTTGCCGCGTTGATCAGGCCGTCCATACCCATGCCGGTGTGGAAGCTGATGTGATCCGCGATGAACAGATGATCAATGGCAGAAGCTTCAATGCGGGCAAGCAGCGATTTGCGCTGCTTAAGATCCCCGGCCACCAGATACGGAGAGCCTACCGTGCCGACGGATAAGCCGGTCATCCGGCCACCGACTCCGCAATCGCCGCGTAACGATCCAGCACCGGCAGCATTTTGTCTGCACCCTTGGGGGGGACACCCATGATGATGCGGTCCGCACCCGCCTCCGCGTAGATTTCAGCCTCAGCCGGGTCCAGCAGCAGCACGGTGACGCTGAGATCATCGCGGCCTTCCGCCCTGGCCTTGCCGCGGAACTCGCGGATTCTTGCCGGCAGGTCCGGCACATCCGAACGCGGCAGCCATCCGTCCGCATAACGGAACGCCCGATTGAAGGCGCCGGGATAGGTACCGCCGACAAGGACCGGAGGATTCGGTTTCTGCCGGGGTTTGGGCCAGGCCTCCATCGGTCCGAACCTGACAAATTCACCCTGGTATGCAGGCACCTCATCACGCCAGATGACCTGCATTGCCTCCACGCGTTCGCGCATCAGCTTAAATCGTCTGGCAGGATCGGTGGTGCCGTGATTGGCCATCTCTTCCTCGTTCCAGCCGGCGCCGATACCCAGCACAAAGCGGCCATTGCTGATCACGTCCAGGCTGGCCACCAGCTTGGCGGTCTGTATCGGGTCGCGCTGGATGATCAGACAGATACCGGTGCCAAGCAGTACATTCGACTGCACCGTTGCCGCCGCTGACAGGTAAACAAACGGATCCATGGCCTCGTAGTACATCCGCGGCAATTCGCGGTCCGTGGATTTCGGCATATGCGAGTGCTCAGCGATGAAAAGGGAGTCAATCCCCCTGGACTCCAGCTCCGGTACCAGTTCCTGCCCCGGCATGGCATGTTCCGTCGCGAACAACAGCGCACCTACTTTCATACGATCATTTCCATATAGTTATTCTTTGCTAACTAAATAACATATTCTTGAGTATAATTGGGCTTTTGACAACCACCGGGAGGCAAAATGACTCAAAAAATCAGCGTATGCCTGTCGTTCGACTTTGATGCCATCTCAATCTGGGTCGGACCCAAGGGCACCCGCTCTCCCAATCTCATCTCCCGGGGCGAGTTCGGCGCACGGGTCGGCGCTGAGCGCATGCTGAACCTTTTAAATGACGAAGATGTGCCCAGCACGTGGTTCATCCCGGGCCATACCATAGATACGTTCCCGGAAATCTGCCGCGAAATTGCCGGCGCTGGCCACGAAGTGGGCTACCACGGCTATTGTCATGAAGGCCCCAGCTCAAAACGGCCTTTTGAAGAAGAACAAGGCATTCTGCTGCGCGCCATAGAATGTATAGACCGCATCAGCGGCAAGGCGCCGGTTGGCCACCGCCTGCCCGGCGGCAACCTCGGTGAACGCTGGACCAACCTGTTGATGGAACACGGCATCCGTTATGACAGCTCCATGGCGCCCAACGATTTTGCACCGGTGTATCACCGTCTCGGCGACGTACCTCGCACCGATGGTCCCTTCGAATTCGGCAAAGAAGTTGACCTGGTGATACTACCCTTCGATTGGAACATGGACGACGCACCCTACTTCAGCTACGAACCGGGGTCGGGACGGCCCGGCCTGCGTGCGCCGGCAGACGTGCTGCAGATCTGGAAGGATGAGTTCGACTACCTCTACAACCGGATTGGCGAAGGTGTCTACGTCCTCACCATGCATCCGCAAACGACGGGCAAAGGCAGCCGCATGCTCATGCTGGAACGCCTGATTGCATACATAAAAGAACATGACAATGTCGAATTCAAAACCCTTGCCGCGGTGGCGGATGAATTTCGTGCCGCCAATCCCTTAAAGTGATCCGGCTGCAGTCGCTTCAGCAAATTCCTTGAATTTCTCCAAATGCTGGATGATAAACCCCCAGCGGTGCCGCCGGCCGGCCGGGGCCTGTACACTGGAAGATTATCCACGGAAGGGCCCCTGGTTTTGCTCAAATCCGCTTTACGTTCGTATGAAAAGTCAGCTCACCCGCACATCCCGGAACTGCACGGCTGGTTGGACTACTTCCGCAACAACCCCCAGGCTGTCGACGCGCAACCCGGCTGCTTGAGCACGGACGAAAAGCGGGCCATTGGCGGCTCCATCGCCGCTTTCCAACTGGGCGAATATTCGGAAGGCCACAGCCTGATGAAGTTTGCCAGGTCATTCGCTGAAACCGAGCGCGCCGACGCCTTGGTAGAAATCACCCGCATGTTCATCCGTGAGGAGCAGAACCACGCATTGCTGCTTAAAGATTTTATGGCGCGCAACTCCATCCCAACAATCAAGCAAACCTACACGGACACAGTGTTCAGAAAGTTGCGCAAACGCGCGGGTTATGAACTGTCTATCACCGTGCTGATTACCGCTGAAATTATTGCGCTCACTTACTACCGCGCACTCAGGCAGGCAACCGGGCACCCATACCTCAAAGCCATCTGCAGCAAGATACTGGCTGATGAGACGGCGCATGTGGCGTATGAATCCACGCTGATTCGCTTTATCCGCGCAAAGCACAGTCCGCTTAAACGCCGGCTCATGCGCGCCCTGCACAGACTGTTACTGTTCGGGACCATTATTGTCGTCTGGCGCGAGCACCGTAAGGTACTGCTGCGCGGCGGGTATCCATTCAGCGCTTTCCGGCGCAGTTGCCGGGGGCATTTCAGCGGCGCGGGTCTGTGACCCCACAAGATTCGGCCCCGGAAGATTCGATTTGCGCACACAACCGGTCAACAAAGCCGCGTACAGCCTCCCACCGGGTAAATTCCTGATCCTCCGTGAGCCGCGGCCAGCCTTGTTTCTGCAATTCTTTCTTAAACAGGCGCTCCGAGGTCTTAATCACCCACTGCCACGGCCGTGAAAATCCGGAATACCGAAAGGCGCCCGGTACCGTTTCAACATAGTCGGGGCGCCAACCGGTTTCGCGTAAAAAGCTCTGCGCCTGCGCTTCAGCAGTGTCCAACCCGGCTGGATCTGTGGACGCTGCAAACAAACTGACGGATAAGAACGCGGTAATCCTGGTTTTAAGAAAATCACGATGGCTCAGCACAAAGCCGCGGGCTGCACGCTGATGTTTACCCGCGTGAACCGACGCGGCAATAATGACAGCGTCATAAGCCTCAACATCAGCAGGCCCGCTATGCAGCGAAAGCTCAATAACCTCAGCCTGGTTGCCCTTTTTGATCACTTCACGCGCCACAGCCTCCGCCACCCTGCGCGTGTGGCCTTCTGTTGTTGCAAAGACGATCAGCACGCGGGCCATCAACCTGCCGCCGCTGAACCCGGCGCTGCCGCCGCCGGGGCCGGATAATATTCACTATCGTTCATAGCGGTGTTTTATTTGAGATTGCCTGCAATGAACATACGCAATACCCCGTGGAGACGTGCGGCGTTCCACGATCACTTGCGGTCGGCTAAATATCTATCCAGCGAATCAAATCTCTGATGCCATCGCTCACGGGTGGTTTCCAACCAGCGCACGCCGGCATCACAGGAGTCCGGTTTGATGGCACATACCCGGGTTCGCCCATGCTTGGTGGTGCGGATCAACTCAGCATCCTGCAACACCCGCACATGCTTGAGCATGCCGGCCAGCGTGATGTCGTGTTCGTCAGCAAGTTCGGATATGGAGCACGGGCTGGTCGAAAGCCGTTCCATGATAGCGCGGCGCGTGCCGTCAGCCAGGGCACCGAACATTTTATCCAGTTGTTGCGAATACTTTACCATGTGGTTTAGTATACTGACGTGGAGGATAAGAATCGAGGGGGACCGATGACTGTGCTACATGAACTGGTACAGGTTGAACGCACGTTTTCCGCGCCGTTAGAGCAGGTGTTCAGCGCCTGGCAGGATTCGGAGGCCCTCGGCCGTTGGTATCTGCCCGGCGATGAAAGCTGGAGCAGTGAAGTAGTTGAGCACAACTTCCGGGTCGGGGGGGTCAAGCGGTTAACGTTCGGCCCCCGGGGCGAAATACCCTACAGTGAAGACTGCCGCTACGAAGATATTGTTATCAATGAGCGAATCGTTTACACGATGACGGTGGCCGCCGGCACCCAGCGCTTGACCGCATCCCTTGTCACAATCGAACTGTCCGGAACCGGTTCCGGCACCCGCGTCCTGATGACAGACCAACTGGCTATCCTCGACGGCGGTGACACCGCGGAAGAGCGCCGCCAGGGCTGGGTAGAGGTGTTAGACCGGCTGCAAGACGTATTAGGGGCGTGAATTCAAGTTCAAACCGTCAGAAATCCCCTGTACGTACGCTGCCGCTTTAATTTTGAGGCAAGCAGATTGCAGATCAGGCTGCCGCCGCCGCGGCTATTGCCTCAGCATCTTCAGCCGTATATCAACAAACCGCTCAACTTCTTTTTGCTCCCTGACCGGAAGCGAACGCAATTGTGCGATGAGTTGCACGTCGCGCTGATCGGGTTTGCGTTCGCTGTTGCGCTTATTCAGCAGCGGCGTGATTGGCTCCAGCCCGCGGACCTGCGCCTCGCTGATGTTAAATGCCCGGCAAATCAGTTGCGCTGCTTTGGACGACACGTCTTTGGTGATACCTTTGTGCCAGCGCATGATGGTTGGCGCCGGCAACCCCACCCGCCGGCCAAACGCCGTATAGTTCAATCTCCCGTCTTCATGGGTCAGGCCGTGCAGCTCCGCCAGCTGCTGCAGACTTTGGGTCAGATCATCCCGCTTCCCTTTTTCGCCTGTTACCCGCTTTCCTTTTCGCATAGCGCCTCTACCGCTCCATTCCCCTTGTTGACCGTCACCCTGCCTGTGACCCCGGTGCTACGTATTTTCGTCCCGGGCCGCGCGCGCAATCCATTCGCTGACCTCGTACTGATCCTCCGTGGGCAGCGCCCTGAACTTTTTCAGAAACTCCATATCGTCCGCCGACAATTTCATTTTGCCGGCCGCTTGCGCTGCGGCCGTGGGCAGCGGCTCTAATCCGCGCAGCAGAGCGGAACGCACGCCAAATGCCTTGGCAACCTCTTCCGCGGTATGCAGCGTAATATCCTTGGTTATGCCTTTGTGCCAGCGCATGATCGTCGGCGGCGGCAGCCCGGCTTTTTCCGCAAACGCGGTGTAGTTGATTTTCCCCGATTCGTGCACCAGCCCATGCAGCCGGGCCAGATGCTCAATAACCTCTTTCATAACCTGATTAAACCATACCTGCAGAAGTATACAAACGTGCAATACGCATAGATTTTTCGCCATATGAAAAAATCCGCCCTTCAAACCGCTGGATCGATGTTATCGTTTCCAGTGGCACCCAAGCGGCGTAACATATGAGGCTGTAGTGGGGAAATTGTTGTGATGACCTCGGTGCAAAAATGAGAACAGAAGGTGAAGATGGGGGCAGTCGAAAAAAGCCGGTTTATGCGGACATGACACCATCGCAAATGGTTGCGTGGGCCGACGATGACAATGTCAGGTTCGCCAAGTTCCGCGCTTTTCAAGTCCAGCGGAGTACGTACGAGTACTCCTGCCCGCAGCGGCAGGCCCACCTTTCGCCCGCTGGACACGCGTGTTTGCGTACGCTGGTGGATCATCTGCGCGACGGCGAGATGAGCGCGGTACTTGTGCTGCAGCCCACCGCCACTGCCTGGACCATGTGTGTCGGTCATGCCGACTACGTGGAGGTAAATTCCTATTTTGTCGTCTCCGCCAGCGCCTACGCCAGTGTGTTGAAGGGGGCTGAAAGCGACGGGGTGGTGGTGGAAGGCAATATTATGGATATCGTTTCCGCCCCGCCGGCCCATAGCGCTAAGCCGGCGGAAGCCTAGCGTGTTACCCAAAGCGTTTCCCTGGACCGACCGGCAGTTTGCCGCGATCCGGCGGTTTGCCGGTGAATTGCATATCCTTGCGGAGAAACAGCCGTTAAGTTTTTGCCCGCTTCTATGCTATCGGGCTGACCTGGAAACCCTTGAGGTGGTCAGTCTCTCCGGCCATGCTGAAACCGACTACGCGCCGCTGACCCTCGGCTTCGCGCGCTGGATGGCGGACCGCCTGCCTGAGGGTGAGTTCACCTGGTTTTATCTGCCGATGGAAGTTATTACCATGGCCGCGCTCGCTCATATGGATGGCGGCCGCATGACGCTGCAGACTTATGTGGTGCTGGATGATGATGAAGCCGCGCGCCTGTTTGCGGCGGCTGAACAGCAGAATGTCTGCTTTCCCTTGAGCAAATTGTTTGACGCCATGACGGCATTCAAGCCGCTGCCGGAGTAGGCCCGTCCTAACAGGCTATCCAGGTTCCGGTACTGGCATCAATTTGTTAGCCCGCATTTGAACCGCGCGCCCTGAATTCGTTTGGGCTCTCGCCCACCCAGCGGCGAAACGCCCGGGAAAAGGCGCTGATATGGGAGTAACCCAGCAGAAACGCCGCTTCAGTCAGGGGCATATTGGTATTCTTAACGTATTGCACGGCAAGTTTGCGCCGGATCTCGTCCGCGAATTCATTGTAGAGCACACCCTCATCCGCAAGGCGGCGCTGCAGGGTGCGTTTTGTCAAGAACAGCGACGCGGCAACGTCATCAATACTGGGCACCCCGCTGCTGAGTGATTGGGCAATGGCATTTCCCACTTTTGCAACCAGATCGTTCTCCTCTACTTGCGAAGTAACCACTTGGGCAAGATGTTCCTCAAGGACCTCAAACAAGCGGGGCTCTGCATGCATGGTTTCCTGCTCAAGCACAGTTCTATTGAACTTCAGGTAGTTTTCCGGCTGGGAAAAGTAGAGCGGCGCGGCAAAGATGCGTTTGTGTTCGGAAGTGGCATCGGGACTGGGGTGTTCAAACCCGACAGCCTCCAGTTGCATTTTTGTCGAAGTAATTCTCTCCACCACGGTTTTGACCATGGCTAGCGTGCACTCAGCCTCCTGGCGTCTCTCCAGTGCACTCGGATCAGTTATGGTATATCGATAGAGGAAGTAAGCAGAGGCGCCGTCAACGTCAAGGGCCATCTCACACCCTCTGGCATAAACAGCAAGGTATCTCACAAAACTTTGCAGCGCGCTGAGGACACTGGGTGAATTTAAAATTGTGTACCCTAGCGCGCCCATGTCCTTGGGGTGCACCTGGTAACCAATCTTGAGGCCAATCGCGTCGTCACCATACCGCCTGGCGGCCAATTCAAGCAGCCGGCAATGTTTGTCGAGGGGTACAAGGACGTCGGGATCAGTCAGTACTTCCGGACTGATCCCCGCTTCCTCCACCAGCGGACCCAGGACGTCGCGGAAACGGATATACAATCCTTCCGCGTTAAAACTTGGTCCGGCCCCTTCCTCCCGAGCGATAGACATTATCCGACCATAAACCCCACCCAATCGACCTCCGGCCAGTATATCGCATCGGAGTTGGCACTCTAATTATCACCAGGGAATGATCATCAGGCGCTTGGAAACGCGGCATCCGCCACCGCTGCGGTGACCTCGTCATAGGGTGCGCAGACCGACGCCTTAACCGGGTTGTCCTGGGCGCAGTTGAATACCGTTTTGGCATGGCAGTAGTTCAAAAACCCTTCTTTGCCGGCGTGACAACCTATGCCGCTTGCGCCTGTTCCACCGAATGGCGCGCCGGGCCATGCAGCCTGAAAACCAAAAACGTTAACGCCCGCACCGCCGGAGATGATCGAGTGTTTAAACGTTTCAATATCCTCATTTCTTCTGGCCGCAGTGACAAGATATGACGCCAGCGGCCGATCGCGGTCTGCGATGTAGGCGTACGCATCGTCTATTGAGTGATAAGGTTTTATTGGGGTTATCGGCCCGAAGACCTCTTCCCGCATCAACGCCAGGGCTTCGTCCGGGTCCACCACCAGATACATGGGCATCTGCCGGGTTTGCGGATCCGGCTCTTCTTCATGCAGCGCAATAACCCGCGCATCACTTTGCCGCGCTTCATCGAGCCAACCCACCAGCCGTTTGAAATGCCGGTCGTTAATAATGCCGGTGACATCCGGGTGGCCGATGTATGTTTTGTATGCAGCCTGCCAGACGATTTTTGCAATGCCGACCCACTCCTCCACCCGCCCTTCAGGCACCAGGGCATAATCGGGTGATGTGCATATCTGCCCGCTCTTGCAGAACTTGAAGCTGAGATACTCCAGAATGTGCTGCTCGGTGATGCCGTCATCAAGGAAGATGGTCGGATTCTTACCGCCCAGCTCAAGGGTCACCGGTGTGAGATTGGGTGCGGCAGCCTGCATGATCAGGCGGCCGACCGCCGTGTTGCCGGTATAGGTCAAGTGATCCCAGGGTAAGGCCGCAAAATACTGCGAAAACTCAACCCCACCCACCACAATGGCTAACACTTTTTCATCAAAATAGTCCCCCACCCGGGCCTGCAATAACTCCGCGGTGGCCGGTGCAAGTTCTGAAACCTTGACAATGACCCTGTTGCCCGCGGCCAGCATTTCGTTTGCCATTACCAGCGAACACTCAATGGGGAAATTCCAGGGGGAAATATTCCCCATCACACCCTGGGGCTGCAGAACAACCTCGCAGGTTGAAGACCCGTGCACTTCAGCGGGCAGCGGCCGCGCAGTCGGCGCCATCCACTCCTGCAAGGATGCCTGAATGTAGCGGTTGCGGCCCAGCACACCACCTGTTTCAAAGATGTCCGTGATTGCCGGGCTGTGCACAGCAAAGTCTTCTGTAATGGCCTGCTGTATATCCATGCGCAAGTCCACCATCATCTTTTCCAGCGCCTGCAACCGCTGCATGCGTTGCTGATAACTCGGATTTCCGTTTGCCTTGAACGCTGCTTTTTGTTTTGCAAACAGCGCATCCAGCTCAGCTTTTGTCGTTTCGTGCATTGTTATGCCTCCGGATGGATCAGTGAGTCATGCCCCGGTGACCAGCAGATCAAACCGATAGTGTTCAAAAACGAATTTGATCTTGTGCTGAATACACTCGAAGTCCTGTGCGGTATGGGCAAAAGAAAAGTAGATATGGTTCGATGTCGGCAAAGACAACAACACACCATGATTAATCAGGGCCAGGAAGAACAGCTCCAGAACTTCCAGGTCCTGATTTGCCGCTGTTTCGAAGCTAAGGGTGTCGCCGCCAAGGTGGATCTGCAGCATGGACGACAGGTGATTGACCTGACAAGGTATTCCCGCCCCTCGGAACGCTTGTTGTAAGACCGCCTTGATCGAACCCGTATGCTGTTCGAGTTGCGCGTACTCGCCGTGCCGGTATTTCTGCCGGTATAGACGCAGCGCAGCGCATGCAGCCGCCAGCGCCGCAGCGCCGTCGTTGACGGTGCCCGACTGAAATACCCGGGGCACACCTTCATCCGCCAGCGGGTCCACCACGCTCATTACCGCTTTCCGGCCTGCGACCAGAGAGAGTTTCTCACCCGCGGCCAGTGCTTTTGCCATGGTTACCAGGTCCGGTACTACATCAAAATACTGCTGCGCGCCGCCCGGCGACAGACGGCAGCCCGAGATCACTTCATCGAATATCAACAGCACCCCGTAACGTTCCGTCAAACCGCGCAGTTTCTGCAGTGCCTCCCTGCTGCTGCCCCACAAGCCGCCCGCATGCATGGCGGGATCCAGCAGGACTGCCGCGATATCGTTGTTGCGGGAGAGCAGAGCCTCAAGCTCGTCGAGGTTAAGATAGCTGCAAAGGTGGATACTGGCCGGTGCCTCCGGTGCAACACCGTCCGAAAACAACGCAGCCGACTGATCAATGCCGATCAGGAACTGGTCGTCCTGGCCGTGATAGTGCCCATGAAATTTGACGATACCCGTCTTGCCCGTGTAGGCCCTGGCAATGCGGACCGCGGTGAGCACCGCCTCCGTGCCGGTATTGAGAAACCTCACGGACTCCGCGCAGGGTACAATCTCCTGGACCAGTTCAGCACACTCAACCATAACAGGCGGATTGAGCGGCAGAGCACCCAGCCTGGCTTCGTCTTCAACTGCGGCAATCAGGTCCGGATGGTTATGGCCCAACAGCATCGGACCGTTGGCACAAAAGCAATCGATGTATTCATTGCCGTCCACATCCGTGATCCGCGCTCCCCGCGTGGACTCAATATAGATCGGATAAGGAGCAAAATACCTGAGATTTCCCGTCACCCCGCCGGCAAGCGCGCCCCGGGCACGTTCATGCAGCTTACGCGAACCGGGGGTGCGTTCGAGATAGTCAGCCACGATCTGCCCGCGCAGCTGCTGGTATGCATCGGGATGTTTCACCACCGTTGGGTTCGTTGACATGTTTCGGCCCGCCCTTCTTTTAGCCGCTACAGTCTAGGAAAGTGGCGCCGTTCCGGCTTAACTTGAGATGACAAGTGTTTACCGCAGGATGCCGCGGCATGCACTAGAGCGCCCGTGCGGGATGCACAATCTCCTCCGCCAGCCGGTCCAGGGTAGGCTCCAGGCTCTGCAGCGAATCAACAAACGGCATCATGATCATGCGCTGCGCGCCTGCGTCCCGGTATCGTTTGACCTCATCCAGGCCGCAGCTGGCGCCGTCCCCAGTGGCGGATACCGTGATCTCCGCGCGCGTGCGGCCGCATTCTTCCAGCAGTTCATCTAATGTGGTCAGCAGGCCCGCCAGTTCACCCGGCCCTGCGGAGAGCGGAAAAAAGCCGTCACCGAATTCCGCAACCCGTTGCAACGCCGGCCTCGATTCCCCCAGGCAATGGATCGGTACCCCGCCTGCCTGGGTGGGTTTCGGGTAAAGCAGACTGGGCGGGAGTTCGTAGAACTCATCCCGGTATTGCGCAGCCGGTTCCCGCCAGAGCCTGCGCACCACCTCCATGTGCGACCTGGCCCTGCTGCCCCGACGCGCAAACGGCATGCCGCAAGCCGCAAACTCCTCTTTGGCCCAACCTACGCCAACCCCGAATTCCAGGCGGCCGCGGGACAGCCAGTCTACGTTGGCCGCCTCTTTGGCAGTGTAAACCGGATTGCGCTGCGCCACGTTGCAACAGGCACCCAGCCTGATGCGGCGGGTGACCGCCGCCAGATAACACAGCGTGGTAAAGGGATCCAACTCACCTTTTTGAATTTCGGCCGGCAGGTGACCATCGCCGGCGGGATAAATGGATTCCCATTCTTCGGGCACAACCACATGCTCGCCTACCCACAGCGCACTGAAGCCTTTCTGCTCCGCCTGGCAACCCAGTACCTCCACAAACTCGGGGGTAGCAAAGGGCGCTGCCAGCGGCACCAGTAAACCCACGTCCACGGCTAAACACGCCCGCCGTTAGCCACAATCAGCTGACCCGAAACATACCGGGACGCCTCGCTGGCGAGAAATAACACTACATCCGCAATGTCTGCCGGCTCCGCCATGAAGCCGAGGGGGATCGCCGCTTCCGCCTCTTGCAGGGCAGCCGGGTCCGACCACACAAACCGCGTCATCTCCGTTTTAACCCAACCCGGCGCAACGGCATTTGCTCGCACCCCATACTCACCCAGTTCTTTCGCCAGGTGCCGGGTCAGCGCAACCAGCGCTGCTTTAGAGGAGCCGTAAGGCCCGTCACCGGCAGCAACATCAACTGCGCTGTCCGATGCCACATTCACAATGATGCCCTGCCCCTGCCTGCACATGACCTTGGAAAACGCCTGACAAGTCAAGAAAGGCGCTTTGAGGTTCACGGACATGGTCTGGTCCCATGCGCTTTCTTCAAATGCGGATATCACGCCGGTCAGATAAACACCGGCAACGTTAACCAGCAAGTCGACACCGCCAAAGGCATCCAGCACGTCCCCCATCAACTGGTCGACGTCAGCTCGGCTGGATACATCAGCGGCCGAGGCCCGTACCCGGCGATTCCCTGCTGACAGCCGGGCGGCCAGATCAAACAACCGTTCCTGCCGGGTGGGGTGGTCTGTTATCACAACCGAGGCGCCCGAGTTGACCAGACTGAACGCAACCGCGCATCCGATGCCGCCCGTTGCGCCGGTGATCACTGCAACCCGCCCGCTTAAGTCAGCTGTGAAATCCATTGCTTATACCTCGCCCGCGGCCACCGGCGCTTACGCATAACTCTTCAGCACCTGACCGTACGGTAGATCCGCCGTCATGCGCAGATACTTGGCATCAACAATTTCAACAACAGGCAAATTGACGTCCGAATGGGCGTTGACCTCAAGAGTGGCCGGACCGCTATAAACTTCATCCTTGCCGTCAGGGCCTCTATGGGGTACACCTTTGAACAGTACCGAGTTCAACTGTGCCAGGGCGGGTTTGTCGCCGCCCGCCACATCCGGAACAATTTTCAAAACCGCCAACGGCAGGTCCTGCATGGAGCCGGCAGGCTCATTGCGTTCGGGCAATACGGTGGCACGGGCCACAATATTACCTTCGTTCAGTTCCACCACACCTTCAACCAGACCCGTACCCAACTGTTTAAGCTCTATCCGGTGCGCCATCTTTTTGCCGAACCCCCAGATCTCGCGACCCATGGTCAGAGCATTTTCCGTGGTCACATAGACCGCGTTGGTGTACCCGTAAACCTGGCCTTCGTAAGTACACATAATGCCCGTATAAACCTCACCGTAAGGGCCGCCGCTGGTAGTGAAGTGATTCACTTCCAGCACCATGAATGCGGTGGCAGGCAGAATCAGTTCCAGGTCCGACGGTAGTATGTCCAGCGCCATGTCTTCGTCCGTCAGATAGGTGAGCATGATTGCTTCGGTGTCGCGGTAGTACCAGGGGCCCGTGCCGTAAGATGCGCTGTGGGCCGGCATGGTGCGTCCCCATTGATCGACTGTCAGGCGGCCGCACTTGGCGTTAGCGTTTGACATTATTGTTCCCTCCTGCAAAGTGTTGTTGTTCAGCTGAGTCCATCGCGGCGGTGCAGCATGCTGGTTGCACGCGGCCCCCGCTCAAACATCATGATGCGAATGCCCCGGCTCTGTGACAGCGGGAAGTAGCAATAACGGTCACCATAAGGCTCAGCCACGTTCCAGCCGGCACCGGGTTCAAGCGGGCTGCCATTTAAACCGGTCATGGTGATGCCCTTGTCCTGCATCCGCCCGCAATAGGCGCTCAGGTCATCCACTTCCACGCAGATCTGCATCGCATAACCGGAGCCCTTTTCCTTCAGCAGGTCCGCTGCATGCCCCGGCGAGGTAGGTTGAATCAGCTGAATCCACACATTGTCGGTGTGGCTGGCGCTGACAAAGGCAATCTTCAGATCGCCGCCTACCGCCGAGTGCACGGCGAAATCCTCAGTACAACGGTCCAGACCCAGGGTAGTGGCGTAGAATTCCGCCGCCTGCTCTATGTCTTCAACAAGAATTCCCACACTATCGACCCTGGGTGCTGCGTGATTGCGCTTGTCATGCCCCCATTCTTCGTTGCGTATATTGAGCAGGTTGGTTTTGTCGCCGCGCAACTTCTCGTATACCTCCACGGTAGTGCCGCAACTGACGCTGGTCGGCCAATATGCAATCCGCTGCCCGCTCTCGTGAGTGTCATCGTAGCCCCGCACGCCTTCCTCAATTCTGCCGCCGTCGACAAGGGGTGAACCGTCCATGCTGAGCATTTGAATGCCATGCGCAGCCATGTTGTTGATGACGTTCATGTAGTCTTCATCAACCGCTTCGAAGTTCACCTCAACAATCGCACCATCACCGGCTTGTTCGAGGATGTCCTGTCCCGGCCCGGGGGTGGTAGGCAGAATCATTTCCAACCAGAGCCCTTTGCCGTCTATGAACACAGCCTCCATGCCGCCGACGGTGGGATCGTCCGCACTGACCTCAACCAACATCGGGTGCTTTTCAAAACCCACCACTTCGGTCAGGAAACGGGTGGTGGCTTCCATATCCGCAACCCAGACAGCCAGATGATCGAGTCGCAGAGGGGTGTTCAGTTGAGTCGTTGACATGTCCAGCTCCTGTTAATCCTTATGCTTAGCGGTAGTTCGCCTGCTGCCTGCGGCCACTGCCGGCTACAGGCTGAAGCGCACACTGGCGCCGAACCAGCGTTCGATCCCCGGCACATCTTCAATGGAGTTGAAGAACGCGGTGGAGTCGAATGCGTAGGTGCGGTATTCCTCGTCGGTGAGATTCATCACAAATACCGAGCCCGACCACCGGCCGTTGTTGCTTTCGTAGCTGAAGCGGGCGTTCGCCACTCCGTACGCCTTCTCTTCGATAACCGGTGAAAACGACAGGTTAAAGTTGTGATCGTCTTTCCAGGTTCCATCCACCTGCACCGACAGGTAGCCGTCAAACGCAGGCCATGAATAGCGAATCAGGCCGTTGAGGGAAAGTTCGGGTGACAGTGCTGCGTCTTCCTCGCCCGTTGCTGATATAGACAGCGGCACATCGCTGACTTCGGTATCCAGCCATGACACTCCGAGGAGAATTTCCAACCCTTCCAGCGGTGCTGTGGTCAGCTCAATTTCCGCGCCGGTAGTTTCCGCCTCAGCGTTGAACAGGAAAGTGGCAAACCCGTCAAAAGAGTACGCCTGGTAATCCTCGTAGTCGTAGTAGAACACTGAAGCGTTCAACCGCGTGACCTCGGCAAGGGTCGCTTTGAAGCCAACTTCATAAGAGGTCAACACCTCCCCGTCGAATGCAAAGTCGGCCGCAGCGATGGGAAACAGAGGCAGATTGTAGCCGCCAGCCTTGATGCCGCGGTTGACTCCGGCATACAGCAGCCAGTCCGCGTGTGGCCTGTAATCCAGTTGCAGCTTACCGGACCAATCATCATCGGAAAGAGAATCAGCGAAGCTGAAGTTGCTGCCTTGCAGGAAATAGATGTCCGTGGAGAAGTACTCGTAGTCTTTATCATCGGAGTTATAGCGGCCGCCTAAGGTGAGCGTAAGCGCTTCGCTGAGGTCGTATTCCACCTGGCCGAATACTGCCCAGGTTGTCGTTTCCTGGTCGCCGAGTACGTCTTCCGAAGTACCCGCCGGGTAACCGACACCGGTACCGAAGAACGCATCACCGGTCTGCCGGGTAGCGTATTCGCCGTCGATGTTCAGATAGTAGGCGCCCACCACCCATTGTGAGCGGTTTGAGCCGCCGCTGAGACGCAGCTCTTGAGAGAACTGTTGGACATCGTTGAACTGCTCATAGTTGTAGACATCAGCGGGTGACACATCTGCATCTTCGCCGTAAGAGTCGTCGATATCCTGATAGTTGGTGACCGATGTCAGCGTGACGTCACCAATACGCCAGTCAATGTTCACGGCAAACTCGCTGATTTCCGCGGCAGAAAAGCTGGAGAAGTCTGTGGAGGCCGTAAAGGGATCTCCGTCCGCGTCACGGTAGCCGAAAAAATCCGTTGCCGCCGGGTCTGATACAAAGTCGCCCGCGGAAGCCACCGTATGTGCGTACCCGCCGCGCACGCCGTCTTCGTCCGAGTATTGTGCCTTTAGCAGGACGCTCAACGCATCGTTCGGTTCAATCAGCAACTGCCCCCGTAACGAATAGCTGTCCGCCCTCATCATGTCTGCGCCGATGTTATTGTCGATCAGCCCGTCGTTCTCGTTGAACATACCCGAGAGCCGGCCGGATACCGCCTCCGACAGCCCGCCGCCGAGTACCGCTTCAACTCTGCGCCGGCCGTCTTCGCCGAATTCCAGGTCAATGTAGCCTTCAGTCTCCTGGCTGGGCCGCACTGTCAGATAGTGGACAAGACCGCCGGTGGAGTTACGGCCGAACAGCGTACCCTGGGGGCCGCGCAGCACTTCAACCCGTTCAATGTCATACAGACCAAAGTCGGTAATGGTGTTCGAGGCGACATAGCCTTCATCGATGTAGACCGCAACCGGGGATTCCTGGGAGGCGGCAAAATCGTTTTGCGTGACACCGCGGATGCTGAACGAGTTGATCGCACCGCCCCCGGCGCCTGAAACCTGCAAACCGGGGGTTTGCGCAACCAGGTCGATGGCACTGTCAAACCCAAGCTGGCGGAGCTGGTCACCTGAAAAGGCGGTGACCGAGACACCCACATCCTGCAGGTTTTGCTCCCGTTTTTGTGCAACCACAACAATCTCTTCCATCAACACCGCGCTCTCTGTATTCGCAAGCAGGCTGGTACTTATGCATGCTGCAGTCACCAGCAGCAGCGCGGCGGCACAGTTCACTTTGACTATTGGCATTTTGCGCCCCTTTTCTTAGCTTCGCGGGAGAATTAAACCAACTCAAGCTACGCTTCACTCAACTTCGGATGACAAAGTGTTAACAGCGGGTGTCACACCGCCGTGTTCATCATGTCACCGACCGGCTCAATCGTGAGACAATATCGATAAGACCCGGCGTGCACCTTTCCCGCCGCCGGACAGATGTAACCCGAACAAGGCTGAAATCGCGCTGCGTGACCATTGCCGCTATTCTGATGACCGCAATGTGTCTGGACATCCTCATCGGTTGGCCAGAACCACTGTACCGGCGAATCCGGCATCCAGTGGTTTGGATGGGTGCTCTGATCTCCAGATTAGAACATCTTTTAAACCGGGTGAGGCTGCCCGCAGTGCAGAGGAAGGCCAACGGCATGCTCATGACGCTCACGGTGATCGGAGTATGCGGACTGGTTGCTTTTCTACCGGACCTGTTAACCGTCGGTGATACCCTGCTCACAGTAGTGGCCGCGGCGAGTATGCTGGCGATCCGCAGTTTATATGAGCACGTCGATCGGGTGGTTCAAGCACTCAAGTCGGGTGACCTCGAAGCCAGCCGCGCCGCCGTGAGCATGATTGTCGGCCGTGACACCAGTGAACTTGGTCACGAGGGGGTCGCCGGCGCGGCCATCGAAAGCCTGGCCGAAAGCACATGTGACGGGGTTGTTGCCCCTCTTTGTTTCGGGCTTGCGTTCGGCTTGCCCGGGATCGTTATTTACAAGGCTATCAATACAATGGATTCCATGGTGGGGCACAAGACACCGCGTTACAAACATTTTGGCTGGTTTGCAGCCCGGTGTGACGACATTGTCAATTACCTCCCGGCCCGTTTGACCGCCTTTCTATTCATGATGTCCGCAATGCAAGGTCCGCCAGGCAAAGCATTTCTGGCAGATGCACGCCGGCATCGTTCACCTAATGCAGGCTGGCCGGAGGCTGCAATGGCGTACTTGTTAAACGTCCGGCTGTCCGGTCCAAGAGTTTATGGCGGACAATTGATTCAGGAGCCGTGGATTAACGCGCAAGGAGACGGCCCGGATGTTCGTGCGCTTGAGGTTGCCATGCGGCTTTACCGGCGCACCGTGCTTTGTCTGGTGATCGGGCTCGCAGTCTGGGTGGTGCTGATCGATTGATGAAAATAACGCACGGCGGTGACCTTTCAGCGGTCGCCCGACATTTTCCGGACAGCCCCCAACCCTGGCTCGACCTCTCTACCGGTATCTGTCCCTGGCCCTACCCTGCGCCCGCTGATGACCTGATGACCACTTTACACCGGCTGCCGCAGTTGCAGGCACAAGTATCCGCCACGCAAGCCGCAGCGTCATACTACCAGTGCCGTGAAGAGGACCTTATTCCAACCCCGGGCAGCGAGATCGTGTTTGCGCTCCTGCCCGACTTAGTCGGCGGGCGAACCGTCGGCATGGCAACAGTCACCTATGGAGACTACCACCGGGCCTGGCGCGGGACCGATGCGTCCATACTCACTTCCGACACACCCCTCGAACTTGCGCATGAAGTTGACGTGCTTATCCTCTGCAACCCAAACAACCCGGATGGCAGGCGTTATTCCAAAGCGTGTTTGTTGGACGCTTACGAGCTTTTGCGGCAACGCGGCGGCACCTTGCTGGTGGATGAAGCTTACGCCGACGTGCAACCGGCCGACTCCCTGGCCCATCTCCCCGCCCGGCCCGGCCTCATCGTGACACGCTCCTTTGGAAAGTTCTTTGGTCTCCCCGGACTGCGCCTGGGCTGGACAATCGCCGCCGCTGATTTCAGGGAAAGGCTTGCCAAATTACTGGGATTCTGGAGCGTGAGCAGTATCGCTTTTGCAATCGCGGAACGCGCGTACCTGGATACTGAGTGGCAGTGCAAAACACGCAGCCGGTTGATGCACACCCAGACCGACTTGATGCGTGGTTTCGAACATCTCAAGTTTTCTCCAGTCGGCGCAACGAATCTCTTTACCACCATTGACCACCCTCGGGTCAACGCGCTATGGCACCACTGCGCGTTGGCTGGGATCTATCTTCGGCGTTTTGATGAGTTCCCAAATCTGCTGCGTTTTGGTGTGCCTTCATCCGCACTTGAGGCGGACCGACTGTTTGCATGCCTTGCCAGTTTCACTGCTTGAGTCAAAAAACTTGATATGCAGTAATTTTACTGCATAATTTCCAACATGCACGATGGCAAGCTTGACCTTGTGTTCAAAGCTTTGGCGCATACGGAACGTCGACGGATTCTGCTCTCCTTGTACAAGCAGCCAAATCAGTCCCTGTTCGAGATTTGCGCGGCATCGTACGCGCAAGACGGGCAGACACTCTCGCGCCAAACGATATCGCAGCATCTGGATATGCTCGAACGGGCGGGCTTGGTTGAAGTGACGTGGCAAGGCCGCACGAAGATGCACTCGATAAACAAGAACCCGTTACACGGCGCGATGGACATTCTGGCGGTCAATTTTTTTAAGGGGGACTGAGCGATGAAAATATATGTCACCAGCGTGTTTGTGGACGATCAGGCAAAAGCCCACGACTTTTATACCAGGCATCTGGGCTTTGTCGTAAAGAATGACGTGCCGCTGGGAGAACACCGTTGGCTGACCGTCGTCCCGGCGGAGCAGCCGGACGGTACAGAGTTATTGCTTGAACCCAGCGAGCATCCCGCAGTCCAGCCATACAGGTCAGCCCTGGTCGCTGACGGCATTCCCGCCGCATCGTTCCAGGTTGATGATCTGCAGGCGGAGTACAAGCGCTTGACCGCTCTCGGGGTTGCGTTTACACAGCAGCCGATGGACGCCGGTGCGGTTCGCATGGCGGTGCTTGATGATACCTGCGGAAACCTGATTCAACTTGTGGAAATGAAAGAGGGTTCGTAAGAACCAGAGCCGTATGCCAAGCCGGGAACAGAATACTGAGTAACCTTTCTGCTGACTGATTCGTCTCTCTAATATGGATACCAAGCCTACCCTGGTCTACTTCGATATCCGCGGACGCGCGGAGCCCATCCGCATGATGTTGAGCTTTTTGGGTGTCGAATTCACGGAAACACAAATCACACAGGCACAGTGGGAGGCGGCGCCCCTGGCGACCCCATTTGGACGCATGCCTGTGTACAGGGAAGGCCCGCTGGAAATACCTGAGACCTTTGCCATCATGAACTATCTCGGACGTAAGCATAATTTGTGCGGTACCAGGGAGGTAGACCGGGTCCGAAGTGATGTGACCGCTGAGGCGTGGCGGGATTATGGAAACCGGATCGCAAATCTCTTTGGCGCCAAGTCCACATCGGATGAAGCCAGGAAGAACTTCCTGATTGAAGAACAACCTTCGTTGTTGGCGGACCTGGAGACGTATTACCTGCAGAATGAGCCCCGTTCCGGGTACTGGGCCGGAGCATCGATTACGGTTGGTGATTTTGCCGCTTTCCACATGATCGAAGGTCTAGCGCAGTCTTCGAACACGTTAGCAAACTTTCCAGCACTCTTAGCGTTCTATGAGTTTTTTGCAGCCCAGCCCGCTATCAAGGCATACCTTCAGTCGCCGCAAAGACCGGCCGCACTGTTTCACGGCCCTGATGGTAAAATCTATCCACAAGATTGAGTTGCACAGGCGCTGAAGAGGCAGACGTGGAAAGAGTAGCTAGCTGTGGTTGCGGTAGCGTAACCGTTACGGTTCATGGAGATCCGCAGGATTGTTGGGTCTGTCATTGTGACTATTGCCAGAAGACAACAGGCTCGATAGGAATCTTCGCGTCTCTGTTTCGCGAAGAAGACGTCATCTCAATCGAAGGTAAAACGACGAAGTATGACGACCTCCCCAAATGGCCGGGTGCGGCGCGGCATTTCTGTTCGAAGTGTGGGACCAATGTGTATTGGCTAAACCCCGCTTCTTTTCCAGGCATAATATTGATCGCCGTAGGCTGCTTCGCAGATCCAGCTTTCCCGGGTCCATCAAGGGCGATGCAAACGCAATATCGGCACAAGTGGTGTGGTGATTTCGACGGCGCCCGGTCATTCAAAGCGTATCCTGAATAGCGCGACACCAGGACAGCTTCACTTAAATGGAAAACATACTGATAACCGGTGCCAACAGAGGCATCGGACTCGAATTGACCAGGCGCTTTTTGGACGCCGGTAAGCGGGTGATTGCAACCTGCCGTCAGCCGGATAATGCCAACGACCTGACCCGCCTGGCGGAGCACTGCCAGTTGACTGTTTTTCAATTGGAAGTTACCGACCCGGAGTCCGTCAGCCGGCTGTGCGCCGAGCTTGAGGGCGAGACTTTGGATGTGCTCATCAACAACGCAGGGATCATGGGCGGCGACCGCCAGTCTATTGACAACATGGACTATTCAGCGTGGATCGAAGCGTTTGAAGTAAATACCTTAGCGCCGTTCAGGTTAATCACTTCCCTTCGAGCTAACCTCCGGCTTGCCGGGAACCCGAGAGCCATTACGCTATCTTCCCAGATGGGGTCGCTGAATCGAAAAAGCAAAGGGTCTCACGCCTATCGAAGTTCAAAGGCCGCGGTGAACAAGGTCATGCAGGTTCTTTCCATGGAGCTGGAAGCTGACGGCATAGTGACCTGCCCGGTTCATCCCGGTTGGGTGCGAACCGATATGGGCGGTTCCAGCGCCGATATTTCGGTTGAAGACAGTGCCGAGGGCCTCTTCAAGCTTATCGATAACATGACTATGGAGCACAGCGGTCGTTTCTGGACCTGGGAAGGTAAAGAGCATCCTTGGTAGAAACAAAATCTTCCATTAATTCACACCCGTCACTCCGAGAACCATATACGCCTGAGCAGCCCATCCTTCTGAATAAAGTGGTGATACAGCGCAGCTCCAGAGTGCACGACCAAAAGAGCGACCAGAACCCTTGACCCAACCCCGTGGGGTGTTCTCGGCAAGTACTCCCAGAAGTCGGGCAACGACTCAGCCTCGCCGCCAAAGATGATTGGTCCTGCGCCCGACAGGATCATCATGCCGATGCCGCTGGCAGCCATGCCAAGGATCACGACATATAACAGAAAGTGGACTGAGCGTGATGCTCGATCTTGCCAAACCGGCATTGGAACAGATGTGGGCTTCGTATCAGCAAACACCCACCAACCAATACGTGCCAGCGTGAGCAACAGAACAGCGACTCCAAGCGGAACGTGTGCTCGAAGGAAGCCCGCCTTTGCAATGGCATCTTCAGCGCCGTCCGCCCGCAAGCCGGACCCTATCAGACCGATGATCAGGAAAGTGCTGAGCCAATGAATCGTTACCGCAACCTTGCCGTAGCGGTCAGGCGAACTTTTTGCAGCCACAACCAGTTCCTAGTTACGAATGACATCGTAGAGAGCCGGGCCGTACGTCACGCCGTCAACGCGCGGCAAGTCAGGAAGAGCCTGCATCTTCGTGGTGGCGGCTTTGAATTGCTCAATGCTCTCCCATTCCGCAACATTGATAAGCTGGTATTGGGCGTCCGGCGTGATAGCCCGGTGCAGTTTCGTCGATATGTAGCCGGGTTGTTGTGCCAGGAAGTCACGGCCCGCTTCCCAGAAGCTAATGGCCTCTTCGACTTTGCCTTCCGGCACTGAGAACGGGTTAATCAAAATCACTGGGGTTCTTTCCGTCATAGCGTTGGCTCCCTGGTCGGCTGTTACCTGGCTTGTCATAATCAGGGCTGCTGTCAAAGCTAACGCAGTCCAGAATGTTCTCTTCATATCGCTAAGTCCTACTATTCTTCTCCGGCTGTTTTTTCCACGCGATCACGCACCGTTTCCATCAGTTCGAGCGCCCCGACAATCTGCACCTGTGTAAGGCCGTCACACAATCCGTTCACCCAGTCGGCTTGAGCTTCATCAACAGATTCCATCACCTTGGCACCCTCCTGAGTCACGGAGACAAGCGGAGAACGCTTGTGGTCTATGTTCTCTTCCAGGACCACCAACCCAAGTCCGGTCAGGTCGTTAACAATTCTCTGCACCCCCTGCCGGGCAAGCCCCATGCGCCTGGCAATTTGAGCGACGGTTAAAGAGTGTTTCGAGCCAACTACCGCACCCATTACTTGCCACCTGGCGCTTGTCATACCCACCGACTTCGTAAGCCGGTTACCCGCCGCAAGAAGCGCTCCGTTCAATCTGAATGTCTCAAGAATCAAAGCAGTCAGAGCTTCACCTTCCTGTGATCGCGCCATAAGCAATATACTCCCTAATTGGTAATATGTTGTCAACAAAGAAACGTCACGTCATTCTGAAATGTTACCTCGAACAGCACTTCTCACCCGAAGGTATTTTGTCTGTCTGAGTGGGAACAACGCGGTCACGATGATTGGGTGGCAACGATCGACGCGGCGATTGCGGAAGCAATCGCACCTGACTATTTCGATAGCCGCCGTGACAGACGCAACCCTCTCACAGAATCCTCGTGAGTGCCTTTACCCCCGGCAGGCACTTGTCATAAACACTTTGTTGGAATTACACTGCCCGTATGACATTTCTAAATCTCGGACTGCAACTGATCTATTAGGCGCTCTCCCAAATTCCGGGAAGGCGTGATTGGTGCCTTCCGCAAGAAACCCCGGCAGGCATCCACCACCGGGGTTTTTTATTGGGTTTCATAGAGGAAACAGGCCATGGCAAAGAGTACTGAAACCTATTGGAACCCCCTCGACCCGGCCAGCAGCAACCGGTGGCAACCGGTTGAGGGTCTGGAAGGTATTGCAGAGTTTGTCGATTTGAGCGTCGATGCTGGCAACGGCGAATACACCCGCCTCACCCGGTTTCTGCCGGGAGCTGATACCTCCCATGTGGGTGGCATATCACACACCTACCCCGAAGAGGTATATATCGCCAGCGGACGAATCTACGACGCCGCTTTTGATATGTGGTTGGAGACGGGCCACTACGCCAGCAGACCGCCGGGTGAGGTGCACGGCCCGTTCAAATCGGAAGACGGCTGCGTAGTACTGGAAGTATCGTTTCCAAACAAAACCGCAACAGAAACTGAGTAGACCTGCGTTATGAAAAAACATGTTGATGAAGTACGGACCCAGTTCAGCAGACAAGCTGAAGCATACGCGAATACAGCTCAAGCCAAAGATCAGGAGGCGATGCAATGGTTAGTTTCCCTTCTCGGTGCTCAGAGCCAAGATAGTCTGGGACTGGACGTGGCTTGTGGACCTGGTGTGCTCACGTGTGCCCTTGCAAACGCGTGTGGAGAAGTGATTGGTATAGACGCCACGGAAGATTTGCTCAGCCTGGCCCGGCAACGTGCGGAGCGTGAGGGAATCAAAAACGTCAGGTTTGAATCCGCTGATGTTAACGAGCTTGGCTACGTTGAAGCGTTTGATGTCATTACATGCCGGGCAGCGTTCCACCACTTTGAACACCCCGGGTCGGTGGCGTCAATTCTTACCAGGGCGCTTAAGCCAGGCGGCACTTTAATGGTGGCGGATATGCTGTCCGACGCAGACAAAGCAAAGGCGGACGCGCACAACCACATTGAGCGGCTCTGCGACCCAACCCATGTCGAAGCTCTGAGCCAGGTACAGTTCGAATCAATTTTTGACCGGTGCGGATTGATGGTCCGGCGCTGTATACGTTCGGAACTCAGTTACGATCTTGAGGGTTGGATAGCACATGGCGGACCATCAGCTGAAACCGGCGCACATATTCGCGAGTTAATGGCCTCACAGGTTGATAAGGACACAACCGGCTTAAAGGCGCGAAGCGAGGACGGAACAATACACTTTTCACACCAGACGGCGGTTTACCTCCTGGAAAAACAACCGGCGGGCTAGCACGGCGTTCTGATATGCAGCTATCCACTGAAAGATTGATTCTCAGATCGTTTCACACAAACGACACCGGGCCCTTCTGTGATATGCACTCCGACCCGGAGGTCATGCGCTACCTGGGTGGGGTTTTAACTCGCGAAGAAGCCGAACAGGTGCTGTTCGAGATCATGGAAATTGAGGCGGAAACTGGGCTGGTTCGCTTTGCAATTGAGCAGACAGGTGCGCCCGGATTAGTCGGCTATTGCGGGCTAAAGCCAGCGGGGCAGTTTGTGGACCTGAGTTATATGATCGGCCGCAAGCATTGGAGACAGGGGTTTGCCCTGGAAGCAGCGATGCGAGTCAGAGACTTCGGACTCAACGATCTGGCAATCACCAACATGGAAGCCGGCGGCGCAGCCGACAACGTCGGCTCCATCAGAATCCTGGAGCAGCTCTCGTTCAAGCATCGGCAAGAGTTGATATTCAACGGGCGTCCGGCAATTCGATTTTTCGACTGACGGCCTGGGGTGCTTGGAGCAGGTTCTTAGTCCGGCTTGGCCTGATTCGGAAGCAGATAAAACGAAGCTGCTGCCGCGCTGAACACAACAGCAGCCAGGATCGTAAATCGAAAGGCGCGTTCGTCGAAGCCATCTGCAACAAATCCAACCATCCGCGCAAACAGCACGCAGCCAAAAAAGACCATGATGGGAATCAGGGCTTCCCGCTTTGCCTTCAGCGCAACATAGCCGGCAAACAATCCCGCCATTAGAAACGGTGACCCCATGCCAACCCGGAAGCTGCTGAGCCCGGCGATGCTTTGCGGTTCAAGCTGAGCATTGCCGAACTGAGATTCCGGGACGAATATATTCATCAGACTGTTTGCGATGGTCAGCAGCGCAATGAGGGCGGCCAGAGTTCGTGCAGCGTATTCTTTCAATATCCTCTTCCCTTCCTGTTCAGGTCCATCAATTTGGGATTGCCAGATCCAATCGAGAAGGGGTAGCTTATCGTCTCACTAAAGAGACATATAACTTTAATATGAAACGTTACGTCACACTGATGAACCATAACCACATCCTGTATCGCCGTGGGTAACGAATGGGATGACCTTCGGGTCATTTTGGGGGTCTGGCGGGGCGGCAGCGCCCGCGGCGCCAACAAGTTCCTGGGCTTGAGCCATGCAACCATTGCCCGTCGCATCGACTCCCTGGAAACCCGTTGGGGGGTACGGGTATTCGACCGCCTACCCTCGGGTTATGCGCTCACCCAGGACGGCGAGGAAATCTTACAGACCGCGCTGGAGATGGAAGCCGACATGAACGCCATGCGGCTGCGGCTGACCGGGCGCGAACAAAGTCTGGCCGGGCTCATCCGCATCACCACGATCGATACCATGGCGTCTCATTTCCTGATGCCGCGGCTCGCCCGGTTTTCTGAGCTCTATCCCGACATAGAATTCGAACTGGTCATCGGCTACCAGGAACTCGACCTGCGCAAACGGGAAGCAGATATCGCAATACGCGGTACACAGAAGCCGCCCGAACACCTCATCGGGCACAAACTGGCGCCCATTGCCTGGGCTGCCTATGCGAGCCAACAGTATATCGATGCACACCGTTTCGAGGATGACGGCGACGCCCGTTGGATCGGATTTGGTACGCGGCTAACCGACCCAGTCTGGCCGCAGAGAACACATTACCCCAACCTTCCTGTATGGGGGTTGTTCGATGACGTGGCTTTGCAGGTGGAAGCCGCAAAAAACGGGCTGGGGGCTGTACACATCCCCTGTTACGTGGGAGATCAGCAAGTCGGGCTGGTGCGGGTACCGCCCGGACAAACTACAACAGAGGGAGAATTCTGGCTACTCAGACATAAGGACACCCGTACAACAGCACGGCTTCGTGTGTTTTCCGATTTCCTGACGGAAGCTTTTCGTCATAACACGGGGTTGTTCGCCGGGCACGCCTGACTAATCGTCAATCTGCAGATCCTCCAGCGGGATGAAGCCGTTATCAATGCCAAATGCTTTCGGGCCGAAAACGTTGAGACACTCATCACGCCGCATCATTGGATTTGCGGCCAGACCAACAACTTTTAATCGCTGCCCATACTTCAGGGCTTCTCCTGTTAAAGGCTCCGCGGTTTCACGGTCCAGGGTGGCAATCAGATCGGGCACGATACACACCATCCTTCCGTTTTGCCGCGCCACCAGATATTCGTTCTGCAGCTCAATCTCAAAAGTCTGACTACTGTCGGTCAGCCCACACATTTCTACATGACCAAAGTGCCAGCCGTCTTTAGTTTCTCGTTTGATGTTGACAATCTTGCCATCGAACAAGACCCGCGCATGACGATCAATATCGGGCTGATGGAGGATATTTAACAAGCCATCGAATGGATCGTCGTACTCTGTTCGGGCAAGACGGATGCCCCGGCCAATTTCAAGACTGTAAGACAGTGAACCCAGGATGGCTTTGGATTTTACGTCTGCGCCGCTCATGGGATAGAGCATGCCGTAGATCATCGCGCCAAGCTGTCCGCACACAACACGCGCGATGTCTTCAGCCTTCCTGTCTGTTGTCGTGCTATCAACAATCACGGTATCGCCAAATTCGTTGGCCAATACCATTGGACAGGTACGGCACCCGTACACACTGTAAGTCACCATTTCCAGATGCGGGAATGCTCTGCCCATGCCGTCAGCGTCTACAACGGGCAGGCCCACCTGGGCACTCAACGCAAGGGGGATGATGGAGTTCAAGCCGCCGACCTCAGCAGGAACTATTGCATCCACTTTGCGGCCCAGATGAGACTCCATCGTATCCAACAGGTGTTTGCAGACGTCCCTGCCCTGCAGATGCTCGACAAGCACCGTTGGTGCGCCGATGCCTGCCACACACACGACAAGCGCATCATCATCCAGTTCGCTTGCTTCGATCACGTGGGGATATCTACCTTCACGCACCTCCTGCTGAAGCAGTAACTGCCCGACGTAGGGGTCACCGCCGCCGCCGGTACCCAGCAACACCGCGCCCCGGGCGAGGTCTTTTATTTTTTCTACCGTGTCTATTCGCATTTGTTTTCTAGGTGCTCTGATCCAAGTCTCCAACCACCAGCACGTGCACATCAACGGCATCAGTTTGCATGTAGGGCATCGGATACTCTTCAATCTCAACCACTTGCAGCGAATCCGGCATTGCACCCGCAGAGACTGCGTTCTCCTTAGCCAGCTCCACGGCTTTCTCCAGCGCGGCGTCGCGTCCGCCTACTTGTTTGTAGTCAAACAGGCGCTTTACCCGTCCGCCCACTTGCGCGATTGCTGCACCAATGGCGTTCGCTACAGCGCCATGATCGGGTTTAATGACATCTGACGCGCCTTGAAGCGCGCCGTCAATCAAGATACTGCCCCCGCCTACGAGGATGACGGGAACATCAGCCGCGCTCACCTTAATCTGGTCAATGGCGGCTTCTATACAAGATCGAATTTCTCCGTCAACTTCGGCACAGAATTCCGGTTCCAGATCTGCAACAAGGGTTGCATCACCAATTTCCAATCCGCGCCTTGCAACAACCACATCTGTTGTGGTCAGTTGACCGCCCCCAAACACCCGCGACGTCTGCTGCAGCCTGAAACCTACTGAGTCCGGCCCAAGCGTAATTTCATTTTCGGCATTCCTACGCACCAAAGTGCCGCCGCCGAGGGCCACGGAAAGCGTATCCGGTATTGAGAAATTGGTTCGCACCCCGCCTATCTCAAAGACGCTGGACGTTTCCCGCGCAAAGCCTTTGTGCAATACACCCACGTCTGATGTGGTGCCGCCAACATCCACGACAATTGCATTGTCAATCTCGGACAAAAACGCGGCGCCGCGTATGCTGTTCGTTGGTCCGGCCGCGCAGGTGGTTACCGGAAATTCAAGCGCGGTGACCGCATCCATGAGCGTACCGTCGTTCTGAGAGAAATACAGAGCCGCATCAATACCAACGTTGGTTAACGCCTCACGCAGTGCAGATACAACTTTGGCTGCCAGGCTATGCAGCGTTGCATTGATAATGGCTGCGTTTTCCCGTTCTACCAACCCTAAGCCGCCAACCTGGTGGGAGAGGGTGATGTGGGTGTCTGCTTCCAGTTCAGCACGCAGGATGTTGGCAGCCTGCGTCTCTATATCGGGACGAATTGGCGCAAAGACGGATGACAGTGCAATGGCGGTTATGCCGCGCGAAGATATTTCTTGAGCAACAAGCCGAAGCTGCTCAGCGTCCAGCTGACGATATTCTTCACCGGTGTAATAGCAGCCTCCGTCCACCATGTAGACGTTCTCTCCAATGACTCCCCTTAAGTCCTCCGGCCAGTCCACCATGGGAGGAATCCCGGAGGTCATGGGCAGGCCCACTCGAACAACAGCCACTTCCTGCAGCTCACGTCTCTGCACAAAGGCGTTCACGAAGTGTGTTGTACCCACCATAACCGCGCCCACCTCGCCCGCAGCGGTACCCGACTGGCTGAGAATGTTTGAGACCGCGCTGATTACACCGCCGGTCACGTCAGCCGTGGTGGACTGTTTGGTTTCCGCCAGAACCTGCCGCCCCAGCATCAGCACCGCGTCGGTGTTTGTTCCGCCAACGTCGATGCCGATGCGCAGCACGTCTTTACCTTGCGCTCCCATAACGCTACTCGTTAGAAGTTGTAGCGGAGGTCTAACCCGTAGGTGCGGGGCCGATTCGGGAAACCGATGTTCCAGGGGAGGCCTGTAAAAGGCTGTGCGTTGAAGTCTTCATAGTAGAACTCATCAGTCAAATTACGGCCCCACAAGGTTGCGTTCCAGTTTTCACCGGCAATCGTGAACCGCGCGTTAAGCAAGTTCACCGGATCCATCTCGTCCACGTTGTCCGGGTGCCAGTACTTGTCCCCTCTTCGCTCCCAATCAACGCGCAACCCGCCCGTTAAGTTGTTACCCAGCGGGAAATCAATCTGCGTGCCCAGGTTGATTGTGCTTCTTGTGGTCTTTGGTGTGCGGTTACCGGTTTCTGCAGGGACAGGCAGATTGGGATCGATGTCATCGATATCAGAATCTTGCAACCCGATGGCGCCAATCACCGATACCGCACTGCTCAACAACGCCTCGAACTCTACTTCCAGCCCTGTCAGCGTCACTTCGTCGAGGTTATCAATCACCTGCGCCCCGCCGGCATTGATGTCCACAAAGAAGAACTGAAAGTCGTCACTTTCCGCCCGATAGACCGCCGCGTTCAACAACAGGCGATCATCCAGCCACTGAGATTTATAACCAACCTCTATGTTGTCCACCAGTTCATCGTCAAACTCGCGTCCGCCGACGCCGTTGAATCCACCGGACCGGAAACCACGCGCAACCGTTGCATAAAACAGCTGATCTTCTTCCGGCTTCCAGGTCAAGGTCACCTTGGGTTGCGTTGCGCTGAACGAAGTACTTCTGCTCACTCCGGTTGCGACGTCAGTCTGCTCACGGTCATCATCGTCATAACGTAAAGACCCGGACAGTTCGAGCGCATCATTAATGTCATATTCAAATTGGGCAAATACCGCGTAGGCCTCGTTGTCATTGTCTTCCGTGTTCATGACAATGGGAAAGTTACCCGCTTGAGTTAACGTGGCTACAGTACTTAGTTGCCGCTCCGTCTCGATATAGAAAGCACCTGCAGCCCATCTGAAACGCTGCTCATCAGGTGAGGTCCAACGCAGCTCGTGGCTGAGCAGTTCCACCTCCAGGTCTTGAGCCTGGTCCACCTGACCAAAGCCGAAAAAACCACCCGGGCAATCTACGGGATTACAAAAATCCAGGTCTCCGTAATAGTCTTCTTCTATATCGGTAAACGCACCAATATAGGTAAGCGACCCCGCGTCCGTTGACCAGTCCGCCTTGACCGTGAACTCATCAATATTCCGCTCGCTTTCGCCCAGAATATCCGACACGGGATTGCGTTCCTGATTTGTATTTCCAGGGCCGGAGTTATCAAAGAACGCGCTGTCGTAGGTCGCCCCTCCCTCAAGATCTGAAGTGGCCGCCCGCAGATCAACCGTGAGCGCGTCGCTGACATGCCACAGCAATTTCGCCCGAATATCCCTGGACTCATAAAAATCGACTTCTTCGTTTAAGAAATCGTTGTCTATCAGCCCATCACCCTCTTTATAAGAAGCCGCCAGCCGGAAATACAAGACATCTTCAGCAAGCGGGCCGCTTACAGTACCTTGTACTTTTCTCCCATCGCCATTTGCAACCCCGCCGCTGATGTAACCTTCGAACTGATCAGACGGCGCTCTGGTGACGATATTCACAGCGCCGCCAATGGCGTTGCGTCCGTAGAGGGCGCCTTGCGGACCTTTCAGGACTTCAATGCGTTCAACATCAAACAAGTCCATCTTGAATTGTTTCTGGTTATTTTGAGGAACACCGTCTACGACGATCGCAACCGGCGAATCAGCATTGTTGATCTGCGTAACGCCCCTCACCGCAACAAAGCTATTGCCGACGGTGAACGAATCATCAAACGAAACGTTCGGCGTCAACGCAATAAAGTCCGCGGTTGATTCGATACCGGCTTCTTCTATGTCGTTGGAGGAAAACGCCGTGACCGCCACCGGCACTTCCTGCAGATTTTCCGCGCGCGCTTCCGCGGTAACAATAATTTCTTCGATGACTAACAAATCTTCTGCCGCATAGCTGAATCCGGGGATCAGCAACAGAAGCGCCAGTGCCTGCCTTAGGTTCATGATGTCTCTCCTTTGCTACCTCAAGTCGAATTGAGGCATTCAAACACCGTAGCAATCTGCGTGAAGCGGCAGAACACCTGCCCCGGGTAGGGTAGGCACTGCAGGTGGGTAGGTATTGGGTTACAGGCGCTGTATGAGGATTAGATCAGTTCCTGTCGAATCGCAAAGGTGGCGGCGTCTTCCCGAGAGGTGACCCCAAGTTTCTCAAACAGGTTCTTGAGATGAAATTTAACCGTGTTTACCGACACGCCGATGACACTTGCAATTTCTCTATTCGAATGACCCTGCATCAGATAACGCAGCACCTCACGCTCCCGGGGGCTCAGCACATGTTTCTCACGGGCCGGGTCGGTGCTGCGCGCACCGATCTCCGAGACGAGTTCGGCAATGAATGCGTCGCGAAGCCGATTACCCAGCCGGTTAGTCGTTTGCCCTGTCAGAAGTTGGATCAAATCTCTGACAATCTCACCCTGCGCGATAAACGGTTGCTTGATGTTTTCAAACAAAGCGGCGGATAAGACCATTTCAAAAACTTCTGTTGCCTTGCGTGTCTGTTCAAGGCCGAGGAACGCACCTGCCAGCAGAATTGAGTGCTCTATCCAGCGCAGCATGCGTCGGTTATGACGCAGTTTTTCGCAGTGCGCCTCTAGCAGGCCGCGGGCGTCGCTGTATCGTCCCAGCTTGAGACATGCTTGAGCGCGGGAGCGAATGCTGAAGTGTTCGACCAGCCCATCGTCCACCTCCGCAACCGGTAAGCCTGTGCTGTCTGCCGCATCGGTGCTCAGAACGTCAACAATTGACGTAAGCCGCGTCAGACCTCTTGTGATCGAGGTCCGCCGGGCGCGGGTCAGCGCATTCTCGTACGCCTCGAAATCGCCCTTTGCCGCAAGCAACTGCAGCTGTGTCGAATAAGCGGCTATATAAACATCAATCCATGCGTCTGCGTATTCAATGTGCGGCAAGGCACGTGCCAGGTACTGCTCAGCTTCATGGGGCTTGTTCGTTAGATAACTTGTTTCGGCAAGAAACGCACTTGCTATCGCCGCCAGATCGCTGTCCTCACCCATGCTCTCAACCGCAAGCCGATACCCTTCGTTGTACAACGCCTCAGCATCCCGTACCCGCCCCTGCTGCAGGCACGTATTACCCTCGTGAAAGTAGATAAATGCTTCACCCCATACCGATCCGAACGTCCGAAAATGGGCAATCGCGCTGTCACCCGACCTCAAGCTGTCCTCAAAACGATCTACCTCACGATACAGATAGCAAAGCACGTTATCCCGCACGGCTAACAAGGTGTGAGAAGATTCTCCGCGGTCGAAATCAAGCTCTTCCAACAACTTGATGTCCGCTTCGCAGGAGCGGTCGTCGCCGTATCTATTGAGCAAGACGGTTACCAGGGCTGCATCGCAGGTGATAGACGCGCCGCTTTCCAACAAGCCTTCGTAAACGGTCGAAAACTCCTGCAGTGCTTCTTCAGCGCTTGTTATTTTTCCAATACGCGAATCGAGGTAAATGCGGGCCAGCCATACACGAGGATATTTTCTGAGCGTTGCCGAATCCAACTTCTGAAGCACTCTCTCGACGACCAGAATCTGACCCTGAAGTATGTACTGCCAGCCGCCCAGAAACTCCAACAGCTCAGCACAAACGACCTCATCATTTGAACTTAAGGCATGCTGCATGGCTTCCGCGGCATATCCGTTTGCACCAAACCAATTGGCAGCTCTGGTGTGGAGTTGCGGCAGGTCGAACCCGGACCGTTGCAACCGGCTTTGCAGAAATTCACTGAACAGCCGGTGATATCTATACCAGCTTCGTTCCACATCCAGGCTCTGCAGGAACACGTCTTTCTGATCAAGTGCCTGCAACAATTCCCAGCCGTTTCCGCTGGCGCAGATCTCATTGCCCACATCCCCGTTCACTCTTTCCAATATCGAAGTCTTCAGCAGAAACTCTCTTGCTTCATCAGACAGCGACTCAAACACCTGTTCGAAAAAGTAGTCTGCAATATCCGCTGAGCGGCCGGAGAGCTGATCTAATATCTGTTCGTGAGAGATTCCATCCCGTAACCAACGGCGAACCATCTGCAGCGCCACCGGCCATCCTTCAGTGCGCTCAAATATTGTGTTGGCCCATTCATCCGGCGTACCTGCCAGAGGGGGTTCAGAGAGATAGTCGCGAACCTCTGGTTTACTGAATCGCAAGTCATCTTGCGTGAGCTCCAGGACTTCTTCCCTGAGCTTCAAATCCGCCAGCGCAAGCACTGGCGCCTGTCGGGCGCTGACTACAAATGTGAGTTGGGGTGGGGAAAAGTTGACTAAATATTGAAGCAGCCCGGCCACCTCTTTGCTTTCTGCCCGATGCAGGTCATCCAGGATGATGATGTGGGTGCCCTTACATCGCTCAAATGCGTTAACCAGAGACGCCCCGTAGTTTGCAATTGTCATATTGGCTGATGTCTGCGAGCTGCCCACCTCTCCCAGCTTTCTGTTAAACCCGGCTTCAACACAGGCTGCGGTTAAATAAGAGACAAACTGGGACACCTCCCGGTCATGGACATCCAGCGTTAACCAGGCGGCAGGCACTTTACGGGCGAGCAGTTTTTCGTACCACAAAGCCAGACTGGTGGTCTTACCGTAACCAGCGCCCGCATGGAGAATCACCAGTCTTGGCGTGTTTGCTCTATCGAGGCGATTTTCGACCACATTCCGCGCGACCACGTCTCCCGTATGCAGCGGGGGTCTCAATTTGGATGTCACAATCCGATTGCGCACAGCGGCCTACCTGGAGGTGGGTAGGGTTAGATAGTAACGGCCCCGGGATTTACGTCAACGGCGAATCCAGCGCTTGGACCCCGGCATCTTTACCGCAGTGCTGGACCCAGGGAGAATGAGCTTTGAATCTGACGCATCGAAAAAGAGGCCAAAGAATGGGTACATGGGGACATGACAGCTTCGAAAACGATGCAGCGCTGGATACTGTCGATCAAATTGTCGAATCCAATTCTTACGGATCAATCGAGGCTTCCTTTCTCGAGTGTGGCCGCGAACTCAGTGAACAGAACTTTATCGAACTGGATCTCGCGTGTGCCGTAATAGTCGGAGCGGAGGTTATTGCAGCACTACGTGGCGCCGCGAGCAAGGCCCTACCCGAAACCCTGTCATCTTGGATCGCGGAAAATCGACCCAAAGATCTAGACGCTCTTTCCAGGAAAGCAGCCGGGGCACTCCACCTGGCCACGTCTGAAGATGCCTCTGAGCTGAAGAATCTATGGGAAGAAAGCGATCCCTCAGAATGGTACAACTCAATTCGCGAGTTAAAGGAGCGAATGGGCTTCGATCAGGACCTGCAGAAGCTGATAGAAAACGCAACGAAGGGGAAAGCAGATGACACCTGACGAAGCGGAACGCTGACCGACATGCTCGCGGTTTGGAGCGTTGAACGGGATTACTTTCCCGCCGTTCCTGGGACAACCCGTTCGCTACGTGACCAAATGATAAACGCCAGTGCACTCGGGAAGCCGCATAACCTGCTTCGTTCTGACTCGTTCAGCGAGCTTATCGCCAAAAAAGAATTTGCACAGATACTCTGCTTCATCGACGGACTCAAATTGATAATCTGTCCTGACAACGCTTTTTGAGAATCCCACGTGTTCCAGATACCCAAGATAATCGATCATGTTTGAGGGCGGTGCCGGATTCTCGCTACCTGTGCCCAGTGTTTCAATGATGATTAAGGTTCCCCCTCTGCGTAGCATAGAGCGGAACCGATCAACTAGAGCCCCCAGATCTTTTTTCCAGGTGTGTTTATAAGAAACCACTGAATAACACAGTGCCCAACCTGATATGAAAAGGTCCGCTGGTACGTCTGGTATTGGCAGCTTTTCGTGGCTTGCGACACCCAGGTGCCAATTTGTTAGTTTCGTTTTGCGAAGGTTCTCTTCGCAGCAACTCAGCATATGGCTTGAAAGATCATAGGCGGATACAAACCGCGCTTTCTCTACCAGTCGTGTCGTTAACCGCCCTGTCCCGGCGCCGCTTTCGATAACATCCAAACCCTGGGGGTTACAAATGCGATCGATTTCTGCCCACAAGTTACCTAAGTAGTCTTCTCTACTAACAAGCAAGTCATAGTCTTTTGAGCTCGAGTTATAGACAGTATTGTGGTCAACCAATGTTAGCTCTCTTTTTCCTGACCGAGTGCCTGGCTGTTTCTTTGGTCATTCAGAGCCTGCGTGTGCGACGGATTTGACTTCAAAAATTCGACTCATAGTTCTGTACCCAACGACCTGGCGATTGCATTGCGGTTTAATGAACTTGTCGATGAGTTGGGGACAGATGCGTTTATAGACGGCGAGCGTTGATTCTTCCAGACGTTAATCTACTGGTTTATGCCTTAGATGAATCCAGCCCCTATCATGAACACCTACAGCAAGGTCGCCGTTTGCAAACTCTACACGAGTAAAACACTAAGTGAAAATGTCTACAATCTTGGTGAAACGCCTGTCACAACCCATAAGCTTCAATTGCATCTTTCCCATCGTAGTTTTCCACCGTCCGGGCAGTTTCCCGCACCACCATGGTCACACGCGATTCGCGGCTATAGGGTTGCCACTCAGGCAAATCATCACAGTTGGGGTCACCGGTCCGTAAAAAACTGGCGAACGATGCCGACCAGATCTCGGCCAACGCCCGATTTTCCTCGGTGTTGGGATGAAACGGAAACTCGAAGTCTTCTTCCAACGCCCGTTCAAACAGGAAGTAGCTGAAGGGCATATCCGCGGAGTGTGTACAGCCAAACGGTCGATCTGTGGGTACTTCAAAGCTATATACCCAGGCATTTAGCCCCACATCCGCTGCTGTCTGAGCAGTGCGTAAAACCGGCGCGCGAAAGTAATCTGTCCAGATTTGTGCCATGTGCTCGCCGGAGTTCACCTCAGCGGTTCGCCGTCCCAGGTAAATTTTATACGCGTCGACATTCCCTGCTGAAATTGTGTGGGCGATGCCTTCCAACATGGCTTCCTGATCGAGATTTGCGTCTTCATCAACAGATGCCACCAGCATAGTGCCTTCTTTTTCACAATTACCGATGAGTAGCGGTACACGATTGATACCCTCACGCAGGGCCTGGTCGATCGGTGCGGCAATCGTATGTCCATCCACAGCCGCTCCCATGCCCAATCCAGTGTCGTTTTGCAGTTCCAGCAACTCAGCTCCTGACAAACCTGACGCGTGCTCAAAAAAGGCTTGTTCCGACATAGACAACGCCTCCGCATAACCCCCCGCCATATCCGGTACTTCAAGCGCGAGTTCTGCCGGACTGAAGGCAACTGCCTTTTGAAACAGCCCCTTTGCATCCGGCGCCGACATCATCGCCAGCACCGAACCCGCACCCGCGCTAACGCCGTTAATCGTGATGTTCTCCGGATCACCACCGTAGTCTTGAATGTTCTCCCGAATCCAACGGAGTGCCGCAATCTGATCTTGAAAACCCAGCGAAGCTGAAGTTGCGTACTCCGGTCCAATGCGGCTCAAGTCCATAAAACCAAACAGTCCCAGCCGATAGTTCATGGCGACAAAGAGCACGTCATGCTTTGCACAAAGCGTACTGGCGTCTAAATCGTTTGCAGAACCGGCAACATAGCCACCGCCGTGGATGTACACCAAAACCGGGCGCCTTTTTGCATCAGCCGCCGGTGTGTGTATGTTGAGGTATAAACAATCTTCACTGAGTTCACCCGGAAAATCCGGCGAACCGAGCGTGCCGGGATAAGGTGGCTGAAAGCACCGGTTGGGATGTTGTGTTGCATCATAAACACCGCTCCAGGACCCAGGCCGTTGCGGCGGCTGCCAGCGCAGGGCCCCAACAGGCGGGGCAGCAAACGGAAGCCCCAGGAATGAGACATAACCGTCCTGGTCCGCGCCTTCTACGGCACCCAGGCGTGTGTTGATAATCGTCATAACTCCAGACTCCCACAGAGGGGGTTATATTAACCATGGCCGAACCGGCCAAGGAAGTTGGCGAATGTGGTCTAGGTCGTCAGGGTGGTCTACTTTTGCTTGGTCAACTGTCCGGCATGTCCATTCCTTAAGTTCCAGATACACCCGAAACTGCCCCCAACTTCCGGAGTAGACTGATGCAGTACGATGACGTAGTGAAAGGCCGTCGGAGCATTCGCGGTTACCTGCAAAAACCCGTCGCCAAAGCGCTCATTAAGGACGTGCTGCAATTGGCCATGCGTGCGCCCTCTTCGCTCAACACCCAACCCTGGCACTTTCATGTCGTGACCGGCGAGCCGCTGCATCATATTGCCCGGGAAAACCTCGAGCGCACTCTAAACGGAGTGCCGGAATCCAGGGAGTTTCGCGAGCACGGGCCGTACCAGGGCATCCACCGTATGCGGCAGAAGGTGATTGCTTCACAGTTATTCGATGCCATGCAGATCAGCTGGAAGGACAAAGAAAAGCGTATGCAATGGGGCCTGCGTGGGTTTCGGCAATTTGACGCCCCAGTGTGCATCGTCGTGACGTACGACCGCTCCATTCACGGCGGCGACATCGGGCCTTTTGATTGTGGTGCAGTGGCAAACGCCATCGTGAACGCCGCGTGGTCAAGGGGGCTCGGCTGTGTGATCAATAGCCAGGGCATCATGCAATCTCCCGTTATCAGGAAACACGCACAAATCCCCGAGGATGAGGTCATCATGATTTGTATTGCGATGGGTTGGCCGGACAACAATTTTCCTGCAAACCATGTTGTTTCAACGCGAAAGACCCTGGACGAGGCTGCTTGCTTTATCGGTTTTGTCGATGGATAGAAAGCGCAGCCCCCTTGCCTTCCGATTAGCCTACGCCACTGGAACCCTGACATTTGTCGTCAAAGACGTGGCATTTGGCGCCTTTGTCCTTTTTTACTACACCAGCATCCAGGGTGTTGCGGGTAATCTGGCGGGTACGGTGCTGCTGGTCGCTATGACCTGGGATGCCGTGACAGATCCTATTGTCGGTTCAATATCCGACAATCTACGCACACGCTGGGGCCGAAGACATCCGCTTATGTTGCTGGGGGCCCTACCGATGGCCATCTGTTTGTATCTTCTGTTTGCCGTACCTGCCGGATTAACAGAGTGGCAAACACTCGGCTGGATGTTAATCGTATGCATTCTGTTGCGGACGTTTTTCACCTTGTTCAGCGTGCCGTATCTGGCCTTAGGTGCGGAGCTGTCTTCAGACTACGTGGAAAGGTCTTCCATCACCGGTTTGCGTACAGTGGTCCATTGGTTGGGGGCTATTCTCTTAACCAGCGCCGCCTGGGGACTTGTCTTTCAAGGCGACGGTGATATGGATGGGCGCATGATCGAAGCCAATTACCATCAATTCGGTATGATCGCATTCGTTCTGGTAATCCTGTTTGCAGCGACCGCCATAGGCGGCACCTCATCGCGGATCAAGAAATTACCCACTCCCTATCACCGAGAGCGGTTCAGCATCACAAATATTCTGCGCGACATCTGGACAGCAATGAAAAACAGGAACTTCCGCATGCTGTTCTTTGTACTTCTGACATTTGGTGTATTTACCGGGCTATTTACCGCTTTGACCACCCACATCAACACCTACTTCTGGGAGTTGAGCACCCATCAACTGTTTATCCAATCGATGACCTCGGTGATCCCCACCTTGCTGATGATCGTGGCCTTGAGTTGGTTAAATGCGCGGGTTGAAAAGCAAGTGGCGCTCAAACTGTGTATTGTGCTTATGGTGCTCAACACGCTGTGGTTCATTCCCGGCCGATTACTTGGCTGGATGCCGGAAAACCACACGACCAGCCTATTCGTGCTGGTGGTTTTACACGCCTATATCAGCATTGCCGTCCTGATCTGGTTCGGCGCCGTGACCGCTTCACTGATTGCCGACATCACAGACGAGCAAGAGTTACATTCCGGCAAAAGGCAGGAAGGCATGTTTTTCGCGGCGCAGGGGTTTTCCATCAAATTCGTCACCGGTATTGGCACGTTCGCGGGCGGCCTCGTTCTGACAATGATAGAAATGCCGGCAGGTGCGGCACCCGGTACCGTCGAAGATGGTGTCTTATTCGAGCTAGGGTTGGTAATGGGCCCCGGTCTGGCGCTTGTCCTCGCCGTTCCCTATCTGTTCGCAAGCCGTTTGCGCGTCAGCCGGGCACAGCACGCCAGCATCAGGGCTGAGCTAGATGCACGCGCCACCTGAAGCGAGTTCCAAATCAGCTAGTTCGCGACGACCCTCTCAGCTAATTCAAAGACCGGCCGACGCTCCGCATCCGGGTCGATTACCAGGGAGTAATCCCGCTCAATCTGCAAACACAGCCGCTGCTCGAGATCGTACCGAGGCCAACTCGGCAGGGTGGCGTCACGTGGTGTGCCGCTGCGTACAAACGCGCCCAGGGTATTACTCCAACTTTGCGCTATCTCCCTTACGCTGGGGTCGTCCCGGTCATGGAACGTGATTAAGGGACGATCTTCCGGGAAAAGATTGAAAACAAAGGGCAGATCGCTGGCATGGGTTGTGCCTAACACATGCTCCGTCGGAACATCAAAGTTAAATACCCAGACCTGGCCTCCAGCGAGGGCGCAGGCTTCAGCGTTGCGCACCACTCCGCCACGAAAGTAGTCATCCCACAGCCGGGTCATTTTCGCCTCCATGAAGCCGTCACCAAAGGTTTGTTGCAGATAAGACCTATAAGGCGCACCACCCATCTTGGCGCACATGCCTTCCAACACGCTGGCCAGGGCCCCGGCATCAGCAGCAACCATCGGTGTGAGCAATCGGCCCTCGTCTTTACAGCTACCAATCACCATTGGGATCGGATTCGGATTCTCGGCGATCGCCTTCGCTGCCGTACTTTTGATCACCTCACCATCCACACAGGCGAGCGCACCGGTTCCAAGTTGCAGGGGCATCCCAAACACTTCCTCCGAGCTTAGCTTGAGCGCGTAATCAAGAAACTCCGCTTTGTGCATGCCAAGATAAGCTGCTTGTGCCGCACCAATGTCCATACGTGCAGAAAAAATTTCGCCAGGGCTGAGCGCAATACCCTTGTGAAACAGGCCATTAGCGGCGGGCGCTGCCTGCAAAGTCAGCACCGAACCGCCACCCGCGCTGCACCCAATCAGCGTTACGTTGTCCGGATTACCGCCAAAGTCGTCGATGTGATCCCGCACCCATCTCAGTGCAAGGATCTGGTCCAGGAACCCCAAGGCGCCGCTGCCGCTGTATTCAGGCGAGCATGAGCTCAAATCGAAAAAACCAAAATTGCCCAATCGGTAATTAGCGGCAACCACCACCACATCCTGCTGCAGCGCGAAGTGACTGGGATCAAGATCATTGGCAGAACCTGCGGCGTAGCCACCCCCATGAATGTAAAACAACACCGGTCGCTTGCGCCCATCGGGTTCCGGCGCCCATACATTCAAATACAAGCAATCCTCGGAGAGCACACCCTGCATGGGTACGTCCGCCAGCGCAGCGGGAAAATCCGGCTGCAAACAGCGGTTTGGATAGCGTGACGCGTCCAGCACCCCCGACCATCCGGGCAATCTCTGCGGCGGCTTCCAGCGCAGGGAACCCACTGGCGGATGGGCAAACGGTATCCCCAAAAACACCTGTATGCCGTCCCATAACAGCGACGCTCGACCTTTGATTTTACCTAAGCCGGTCTGAACGAGCATGCAAACACCTCGCCGTTCTTGTTCACCCTAGCTTGAATGTTAGGCGAGCTTGCAAGTCCGGGGCCGGGCAGATCCCGCCACGGTGTAGAGCATTTCAGGACGAGGTGGACTTATCCCAGCGGAGGAATGGGAAAGTTAAGAATAGTGCCGGGCCCTGAAATCAGAAGGTGTCTCACCCGTCCAACGCACGTACGCGCGGGTAAAATCCGCCGGTTCCCAAAAGCCCACCCGTTCGGCAATTTGTGAGACAGGTAACTGGGTGGTGGCCAGCAAACGGTCGGCCAGTTGGCGCCTTACCTTGTCTTTGATGTCCTGAAAGGTAGCGTTTTCTTTGTGTAAGTGACGCGAAACTGTCCTCGGGCTTGCACACAAAATATCGGCCAGAACTTGCAGGGTCGGCGTGTTGCCGCCCTCCTGGTAAAGGTCTACTAATAACTGTTCAACCTTGTGGGTCAACGATTGCTCCTCTCCCGGGATCTCGAACCAGTTGGGATACTCCCGTGTCATGCCGCCATTACGTAACTCAACCTCGGTTCGAATCACCGACAGCTTCAGCGTGTCCAGAGGCAGATACATCGCCCCTTGCTCCTGGTTGTACGTAATGGGGCAGTCGAACAATAGGCCATAGTCGACTTCTTCAGGCGCTTTGTCCCCTTGAAAACAGATTCGCTTAAGCGGCAGCCTTTGGCCAACAAGCCAACACAAGCCTTTATAGAACCAATAGGTTTCGAACCAATAAGCGAGATGCGGGTCGATTCCCTCGGCGAAGCCGCTGGTGTAAAGCTTAAGAATCAGTTCGTCATTGTCGCGATCAACCTCGTAACCTATGCGAATATCGTTGCGCACAGCGTTTACGAATATCACCAATTCATGGAGCGATTCTCCAAAAGAATCACACTTAATCGCTGAGGAGAACGCCAGATAACTCATGCGCAGCTTGCCCTGCACATCCATGAATCCGAGATACGTATCGTTCAGAACATCTCGAGTGGTGACCACCAGCCGCTGTAACTCCTCACCATCGATGGTGGCGTCGTCATCGTCATATATCGCCGAATCCAAACCCGCTTTAGTAATGATCTCCCGCGGATCGAAGCCTTTGTGCACCGCACCCTGCAGACAACCCCGGATGTAATAGGCGCCCAGACGACTGTCCTCGGGGTGTCGGTTTGAACCAGCTGCCTTCTCTCCCATGACGCGTTGCCTTCTCATTGCAGCAGTCGAGCGGACTTCTTGTGAAGGTCGAATTACCCACAAGTTGCTTCGACGCCCATACGCTTCGATCATAAATCAGCCGTAAAGGGTTCGCAAAAGCTAGCTGCCGTGTGAATTTCCTACAAGTATCTGGCAGGCTCTAAAGAAGCTTCAGGCCTCAGGAATCAACCATGGGTGAGTTCTTTCTACATGTGGAACTGGTATGCCCCAGTTTGCAAGCCGCCAACAAGAGTTTATTGGCTTTAGACAGCTGTGCCAGCGCAACTCAGTCGGCAACACCGGGAGTAACAACCTATATTTTTTACCGTTCCGCAGCGGTCACCAAGCGTCTAGCCCAAGCCAGCGCAGGTGAAGTCGGCATTGAGTATTTAGAGGTGTACCTGGACGACGCAGCTTTCTGGGGCCACGTCAAATCTCGTGAGTGGGCGGGGGGCTATCAGCAATTGACCGACCTTGCCAATCGCCGAGCGAGATTCGTCTACTTTGCGGGAAACCCGAGTGAGGATATCCAACGCAGTAAATCATGGCAGGAGTTGGACGCCACGCCGGTCGACATGACATCCACTGTCATTTACGAACCGACAGCCGACCCAACCGTGTCAGGCTTCGAGTTTCTGTCACTGTATCTGGACGGTGTGGACAGCGCACCCTCGCTTGCCGCCATTGCTCAGCATGCAAGCTGGATGACTTGCGCAGCGTTTCCCCACCCTACTTTGAACTCCGTTACCAGGTTTATCGGCGTCCGCCAACCAGCCCCCCTTACACCAACTGAGTTCAATGACTGGCAAATGCTGCTGTCCCACCAACCGACAGGCCAGGCCACCCTGATCGCCACGGAGCCGTCACCGTTACAGGGCCTAATGGAACGCTCCCAGCTGATGCTGCAAGTAACGTTAAAACAGCATTCCGGCTATGCCATTCATCCTTTTGCGCCCACAAAGACGTCCTCAGCCCGCTAGCACCGCCAGCGCTGCGGCACAAAATGCTGGTATCAATGGCGTACTTGCCCATGGCAGCTATACCCCACTTCCAACACATTGCATTGAGCGGTGTTCTATAGCATCCGGCCAATAGTGGAGAGGGTTCAGATGATTTCAATTTGCGCGCACACAACTAAGACCTTACGCCTTACCCAAGCGGCTCTGGCCACAGCGCTTCTGGTTGCCCTCGGGGCGCCGACAGCGGTCCTGGCCGAGGAGCCAGAAGTAATCGAAGAGATAATCGTGACCGCCTTAAAACGTGAAACCAACCTGCTCGAAACGCCGCTGGCCATCTCAGCCATGTCCGGTGAGATGCTGGAACAGACCGGGGCTGATGGGTTGGAAGAGTTTCTGCAGTTTGCACCCGGCACCAGCATAGAGCGGTCCAATCAAGGCAGCCAGGTGATCTACATCCGCGGGCTCGCCTCCTCGTTCGGCAACTCTCCAATCGGCATGTACATCGACGAGGTGCCTTTTACCGCCCTCACCGTGACCTGGACGCCAGACGTCCGCGCCTGGGATCTCGAGCGTGTGGAAGTCTTGCGCGGCCCCCAGGGCACACTGTATGGCGCAAGCTCCCTGGGCGGCACAATCCGCGTCTTGACGAAAGACCCGGTGTACAACGAATTCCAAGCCAAAGCCGAAGCCACGTATTCCGAGACCGACGGGTCGGACAGCACAGCACTGAAAGGCGCGGTCAACATTCCAATAGTTGAAGACGCCCTTTCGCTTCGAATTGCAGCAACCACCGAGGAACTCGGCGGCTACCTGACTCTGATCAACGGTTTCACCGGCGCCACCGAAGATGATTTTAATGACTATGACGTCGATACAGCGCGCATCAAGCTAAAGGGTGCCTTAGGCGAGCGCGCTGAATTTACCCTGGCCTACTGGATGACGGACTCCCTGGTAAACACCGGCAGCCTTGCCAACGACGACCTTGTAACGAACACACTGTTTAACGCAACAGACGAAAACGACCTGAAGAGCGATCTCTACAGCGCGGAATTCAACATCGATTTTGATGGCTTTTCATTAACCAGTTCAACGTCGTGGTTCGACATAGAGAACAACATATCTTTTGTCGATTTCGGCGGCGGCTTTTCTGATACCAGCGTGGAGATCTTCAACCAAGAGCTGCGCCTCACTTCTAGCGGTGACGGCAATCTCCTCTGGACTTTGGGCGGCATCTACACAGAGAACGAAACGTTTGTCGATTTCTTCTTCAATCTACCCGGGTTTTTCGTCAACACCTCGACCCAGGATAATGATTCCGAGTCGTGGGCAATTTATGGCGAAGCCACTTATTCGCTGAACGAACATTGGGATGTGACCCTGGGTTTACGCTACTACGACGATGAAGTGACCCGCAACGATACGCAATTTATGGTACCGACGCCTGAAATCAAAACCGATTTTGACGACGTCAGCCCCCGCTTAAACGTGGCCTGGAAACCGAATCCGGACACCTTGTTGTTCGCCACCGCTTCAAAGGGGTTCCGTAGCGGCCTGACACAGCCGTCAATCGCCATCGGCGCGGCGGCATTTGCGGGACTAACGATTCCGGAGGGCATCGACTCAGAAGATGCCATCAACTATGAAATCGGCGGCAAATTCAAGCTTGCGGACGGGCGCGTCACACTGGACCTGGTGGCATACACCATTCTCTGGGAGGACCTGCAGTCACAGATTTTTATCAACCCGGTAGTTTTTTCGTTCCTCAACGCGGGTGATGCCACCGGCCGTGGCATCGAATTCGCCGCTTCCTGGGCACCCACTGAAAACCTGCTGTTTAACTTGAGCGGCAATGTTAACAAAACCGAGTACGACGATACGCTCACCGATGCCTTCGGTAGGGTCGTTTTCGAGGATGGCAATCAGGTACAGCTTATACCCGAGCACACGATTACCGCATCCGTGGACTATACGCTCACACTGGGAGGCGGCTGGGTGGGCAGCGCCCGGGCAAGCGTTGAGCACGTCGACGAGCGCACCACCACCGACGACTCTTTGACCCGGGTCAGCGGTGATGACAACACTCGGGTCAACCTACGCATCGGCGCAGAACGGGAGTCGTTTGGCGTTTATCTGTTCGCGGAAAACCTTACCGATGATGACAACCGATTGAGTCCGGCGGGCACTGCGCTTGCGAATTCAGGCGGCTATGCCTCACGCTATCGTCCCCGCACTCTTGGCATTACGCTGCGTTACGACCATTAGGGGGTTGGACGCCGAAACAGGAGCGGGAAACAGATTTTGCTGACACGCGAACAGGAACAACACTACCGCGAGCACGGCTGGATCTTTGCAGACAATTTGGTACCGGCAGAAGACATCGACGCAGCCTACCCCGGCCTGTATGAGATCTATCCGACTCCCGACCGCTTTCACAGCGGCGACGCTGAGTTTCGCCCCGGCGCCTTTCTGGCTGCCAGGGACACAAACGAAAACGCCGGTACTGAACCCCGTTTTCGCCCCATGCAGTTTGCGGGCCTGCGGGAATTTCCTTTCGACAACCAATCGCTGAACCTGCTTGCTTTGCATGAAAACCTGCTCACCGCAGTGAGTCAGTTACTGGATACAGAAGATATTCGTTTATACCAGGCTGAGACTTTTGCCAAATACACAGGCGCTGCGACCTATAACCAGCCCTACCACGTAGACTATACCAACCATCTGATGTTGCCTCCTGGGACCGAAGGTCGTTACCGGCAGGTAAGCATTTTTCTCTATCTGAGCGACGTGGCAGCCGGGCACGGACCACCGCGGGTTGTGAGTCGAACCTTGTCAGACAAATACCCACTGACCGAACTGAACGACATGGGGACGCGGTTGAACTCATCCGTGGTTGAACTCTGGGAAGCCAACTCCACCCTCGCCACCGGACCACGGGGCTCCGCTTTCATCTACGCCGCAGACGTTTTGCATCGCGCAACGGAAATGACGCTTCGCGGTGGTGCGCGTTTCACCTTCAACCTGGGCTACAAGGCTGCTAACGCGGACTGGATTGGCGCAAATCCATGGCCACGCAAGGGTTTCTATGCACCATGGCAGTCTTTGGTGCACGGCTGCAGCCAGCGCCAGTTGATTGCAATTGGCTTCCCACCCCCCGGGCACAACTACTGGAGCGAAAACACGCTGAAAGGCTGTGCTGAGCGGTATCCGCAACTCGATCTCAAACCCTGGTATGAGGCAATACCATAAAATGAGGGACGATAACGCAACCCTGAAATTGCCCGCGCGCGAGATCCCACTCCCCCGGAGTATCAGCGAAACAGCGCGTGCCGCGCTACTCCAAGGCGCTAACCGTAGCGGGCTGTCTTTACCGGCACTTGACGACATGGACGCCTGGCGCGATCACATTCACGCATTCGATGACACCCTACGCCCAGCTGTAGACCTCTTTCGCCAAAATGCCAATTTGATTATCGAACAAGAGCACTGTGACGGCTTGACCCTTTACCAAGTTCGCCCCGAATCCAGTGCTTTGCATGACAAACGCGCCAACCTGCTTTTGCACGGTGGCGCGTTCGTTTATGTCGGCGGTGAGCTGGTGATCATTCCAGCGGCGGTCGCCGCTATGCACTACGGTGGCGTGGTCATCGCACCCGACTACCGCATGCCGCCCGACCATCCTTTTCCGGCCGCGTTGGACGACTGCCTGGCGGCTTACCAATACGCGTTGAAGCATTTTGAACCGGAGAACATTCTCGTCAGCGGTGAGTCAGCCGGGGGTAATCTGGCGGTCGCAATGTTGCACAGAGCACGCGACTCCGGCCTGCCCAAGCCAGGTGCCTTGTTTCTGAACACGCCAGCGGTGGACTTGTCCCGGGCAGGCGACAGTATTTATGTGAATCAAGGCGTGGACCTGGTACTGACAAATGGAGTCGGCGGGGGACCGGATCTTTATCTGGCAGAGAACGATCCTTACGACCCCTGCCTCTCCCCTATCTACGGCGATTTCAGCACCGGTTTTCCACCCACCTATGTACGCACCGGCACCCGCGATTTGCTGCTGTCCGATTCGGTAAGAGTTCACGCAGCCCTGCGCAAAGCAGGTGTCGAGGCGGACCTGTACGTGGGAGAAGCGATGCCCCACGGTGGTTTTGCAATCTTAGGCACGGAGACTGAGGAAGACTTTGACGCCCGTGCAGATTTGATCCGCTGGCTGAGTAAACACTGGCCGGCGTAGTTTTTGCGTCACAAATTGCTGGATCACCTGTCCCATATTCCCGGGATGCCAACAGTCTGGGCGCATAGACTCATCTCACGACACACAGATATGAGAGTGAGGAACCGTGGCTGAGTATGGCAAATACGAGTCAGTAATTTTGGATATACCTGCAGAGCGGGTGCTACGCATAACCCTGAATCGACCGGACAAGCGCAACGCGTTGAACAATCAATTGCGCGGTGAACTGTTCGATGCGCTGGAAACGGGGGATCGGGATGACGATGTCAGCGTGATGATCGTGCGGGGCGCCGGGAAATGTTTCTCTGCAGGTTACGATCTCACGGCTGATCTTTTTACCGGCCAGCCTTTCTACACCGCCAGTGGCATGGCGAATTGGCCAAGGCACGTCACCGAAGGTTGTTTCCGCATCTGGGACATGGCAAAACCGGTAATTGCACAAGTACATGGTTATTGTCTGGCCGGCGGCAGCGAATTAGCTGCCAGCTGCGACTTAATCTACGTGTCCGAGAACGCGCAAATCGGCTATCCGCCGGTGCGCTCCATCAGTCCACCAGACAATCAGTTCTTTCCCTGGGTGGTTGGCATGCGCCGCGCCATGGAAATGATGCTGACCGGTGACGCCATCACTGGTGAGCAAGCGGTGGAATACGGGTTTGCCAACCGTTGTTTTCCATTGGACCAACTGGAAGAACAGGTTCTTCAGATGGCTGCAAGGGTCGCCAAGGTGCCCTCCGATTTGCAACAAATAAACAAACGGGCCGTGCATCGCCAGATGGATGCCATGGGGATCCGGGCAGGTATCCGAGCCGGTACGGAAATGCAGATGCTGGCTTCGCTGACCGAATCCACGCAAGCCTACGTTAAGGAGATTCGCAAAGGGCTCACGGCAGCATTGGATAAACGTGACCAGCAATTCGGCGACTACCGCACCAAGGCAGATTGACCATGTTCGAAAAGCGCAGCCCCGAGTTTCAGGCGTTTATGAAAAGAGTCGATAAACAAGCGGCCTGGCTGGAGCGCAAGTCTCAGACGGTGGAGGGTATCCGCGAGGTGATGGATGACTTCATCGGAGCTATTCCCCTGGCCGATGATGTCTCCGTTGTTCAGGAGGATTGCAATGGCATCCCTGCTGAGTGGATACGGGCGTCAAGTTCCGCCAACGATAGCGTTTTCCTGTACATACATGGTGGCTGTTACATCTCTGGTTCGCCTGGCGTGGTGCGCGAATTCTGCTCAAGACTGGCGCGCGCCAGCCAATGTAAGGTGCTTTGCATCGACTACCGTCTGGCCCCCGAACACCCTTTTCCTGCCGCGCTTGAAGATACCGTTGCTGCATACAAGTGGCTCCTCGACGCTGGTTACGATTCGGCAAAAATCGTAGTCGGCGGTGAATCCGCCGGTGGCGGCCTTACCTTCGCGATGCTGATCAAATGCCTGCAGCAACAACTTCCGTTGCCCGCAGCTGCGGTCCCCATTTCTCCCTGGGTAGATATGGAGGTTTCGTTCGGCAAGTCTCTGACCCGCAACAAAGGAATCGACATGGCACCCTTGGAGCCACTGCGGCTGGGAAGTCGAGCCTATGCCGGCGACAAGAACCAGCGCCACCCCCTCGCATCACCGTTGTACGCTGACCTTTCCGGCTTGCCGCCTTTACTGATACAGGTGGGCACCAACGAAGTGTTGTTGGACGAGGGACTGGAAATTGCCCGTCGCGCAGAACAGGCCGGTTGCGATGTCACCCTGCAGCAGTGGGATGACATGACCCACGTTTGGCACTGGTACGCGTCCATCTTCCCCGAGGCACAACAAGCGATAGAGGCGGTGGGCAACTGGGTCCGCGATCGCCTGAACCATTCACATCCAGCGGCGTAAGCACAGAGTCGGGAGGGCAGCATGCCGGTTACAGCGGACAATCTGGGTAAAGCAACTAAACCCTTTGAGCAGCTGATTGACGATCGCTGGCTGATGGCTTACGCCGCGTTGTTAGGTGATACCCTTCCCGCCTATTTCGATACCACCCGTGCTGATGGTCTCCTCGGGCACCCGGCCTTTCCGGTGGCGCTGGAGTGGCAGCCGATTCTACGGCAGGCGGACGAAGACTGGTTCCCCGGCGCCCTGACACTCAAGGAGCGGTCCATGGGTGTGCACGCGATGCACGACCTGCACTTACACCAACCCGTTCGCTCCGGCGACAGATTCATTACTCACATGACGCAGATCGGTGTGTATGCCCGTAGTCCAGGCGCTTTTCAAGTTTCCAAAATCGAAACCGTTGACCAGACCGGGGCGCCGGTATTCACCACGTATATGCAAAATCTGATGCGGGGCGTTGAGTTGATTGGCGATGACCGGTCAATCGAACATGCGCCGCCCCAACCGGATTTTTCACAAGGCAGGACAGAATCACATTGTATCCCCATTGCGGTACCCGCAGGACAAGCGCACATCTACACCGAGTGTGCACGCATCTGGGCGCCGATACACACAGACCGGTCGGTTGCACTGGCGGCCGGTCTCCCCGACATCATTTTGCATGGCACGTGCACGCTGGCATTAGCCGTATCCGCGGTGATGCGCGAACTTGACCTCAATCCGGCCGACGTTAGCCGCCTGGGTTGCCGATTCTCCGAGATCGTCCGCATGCCTTCCACCCTCACGTTGGTGATCAAAACCCGCATACCCGGGGCGGTGTCTTTTGAAGTCGTCACCGAATCCGGTGCAGCGGCACTCAGCCAGGCGTTTTTGTGCTGGCTCGATTGAATCAGGAGGTTTTCATGACGTATCAAACCATAGAAGTCGAAACGCGGGATGGTTTGTGTTTTGTCACCCAGAATCGCCCGGATCGCTTGAATGCCAGGAACAGCCAGATGTATGCGGAAATGATCGCCGCATTTGAAGAAGCCAACGAAGACGACGCGGTTAGTGCACTGGTGTTGACCTCCACCGGCGACGCGTTCTGTTCCGGCATGGACTTTAAGAACGAGTATCGGCAGGCCTATACGGTGCTACCGGGTGACAGCGAGCGGGTGGCCGCTGTTAAGTCAGAGTTCTTCGCCGACGACGCCTTAGCAGCTGTGGTTGGGCTTGCCAAGCGCTTTGTGCAAGCCTTTATCAAATTCGAGAAGCCTTTAGTTGCCGCCGTCAACGGCGCAGCCGTGGGTGAGGGTTTTTCCTCCATTCTGCATTGCGATCTCATCTACACAACACCCAACGCGTACTTCTGGGCGCCCTTCGCGCGGGCCGGCGCAGCGCCGGAATTCTGCGCTACTATTCTCGCGCCACGCCGACTGGGGCCGACGGTGGCCAACGCCGCGATCTATTTTGCCCGCAAAATCGACGCACACGATGCCCGGGCAGCGGGGTTTGTACTAGAGATCCTGGAAGACAATGACTTTCTTACGCAAGTCGAAAGCCGCCTGCAGGAGGGCCTGGCCCTGGCCGGACCGCCTGAGTTGCGCGCGAGCACACTCAAGTCCTTCCGCGCCTTGGTATATTCGGCAGAGGAGCGCGAACGCTTGATTGCGCATGCGGATCGCGAATTCGATTTAGTCCAGCAACGGGTTGCTCTGGGCGAGACGGAGCAGGTACGAAAGTACTACGCCGCCCAACTTCCCGGTTAGTCTAGCTCAGCCGTATCCCCACCTGCGACCTGCCGTGCCCAGGCGTAATCCGGTTTGCCGTTGGGCAGCCGCCTTATCTCCGGCTGCAGAAATAAAGCTTTTGGCACTTTGTAACCCGCAATCCGCTGTCGCGTGCTCGTTATAATCCGGCTTTGCAACGTTTCAACATCAAGCGCATGACCGTCCGATGAGCAAGACACCACAGCCACCACGCGGTGCCCATAAAGTGCATCGGGCATACCGACAACCAGACAATCGCCAACCAGGGGGCTCTGCTTAATCACTTCTTCCACCTCTTCCGGATAGACCTTCTCACCACCGGTGTTGATGCAACCTGAGCCGCGTCCGAGAAGCGTGATGCTGCCATCCGCTTCGACCCGGGCGTGGTCGCCCGGAAAACTGTAGCGTACCCCGTTGATCGTGCGGAAGGTGCGGGCCGTGCGTTCCGGATCTTTATAGTAGCCGATAGGCAGGTTGGCGGACGTGGCAATTCTGCCGATCTCTCCTGAACCCGGCGTCACCTCTTTGTCTGCGTCGTTGAATACGCGCACCGTGGGAGAAGGATTGAATCTTGCCGTCTCAGGTTGACTCTCACGGGTTGTCACGGACGACACCATCGATCCTTCGGAGGACCCGACCGAGTCGACCAACCTCATATCGCCGTGACGCAGCAAGCCTTGTTTAACTTCTTTTGACCACATCACGCCCGCCGACAGCACGACCTCGACGGATGAAAGATCGTAGGGTGTAGCCTCTGCCTGCGCTTCATCCAACACCGTCAACAGGGGCCGTGCAAACACATCCCCAGCCAACACCAGTAGAGTCGCTCGATGGGATTGTATGTCCTTGAGCATACGCTGAACATCCAGTCCCGGCGTGTCGATCACCACAACCGCCGCACCGGTCAGATGCGGTAGCATGCTGCCGGCCAGGATTCCGGTCCCATGCATAAGTGGTCCCGCAGCCAAGGATACGGTTTGCCGACCGGCGGAGGTTCGCAATTGCGCAGCTTCAGCGATGGCCGCCGGTGACTCCGGTCCCGGCAAGCGCCCGGCCAGCATCCCCCAGCCGCCATCGTTAAGACTGCGCGTTAACGCACCGATTTCGTACATCACACCCTTTGGCATACCGGTAGTACCTCCGGTATAGATCATGTATAGATCGTCAGCCGGGCGATGGATACGCGGCATCGGCGCGTAGCACTCTACCAGCGATTCGAATTCCGTGTCCCCGACCAGCGAATGACCACTGCCGTCATCGACGCGCACATAATGACGAACACCGGGCAATCTCTCGCGGATTGCCTGGATGCGCGGTGCGAAGCTAGCGTGGTACACAAGAGTTTCGCAGTCGGCATTGTCGAGCAGATAGACCAACTCGTCTTCCAGATAGCGAAAATTGACGTTGATGGGAACACCACGGGCTTTTAGTACCGCGTAATGGGCTTCGAGGTACTCGAGGCAGTTATGCATGTACAGGCCGATCCTGCCGCCCACACCCGAGGAAGTGTTGTTGAAGTACCCGGCGATACATGCTGCGCGTTGGTCAAACTCTGCCCAACTGCGGGTGATGTTGCCACAGACGATCGCTGGCGCCTCGGGCTGGCGATCCGTAATGTGTTCCCAGATGGTCGCGAAGTGAAGATCCGTCACATGCCTGTCCCGGGTCTGTCTGAGTCAGTTTCCTCCTTTTCCTTCGCTTGTTGCTCCCGAAACGCTTTGTACGCCTCGAAGGAGGTGGGCGGCATAGTCGCGTAGGCCCGTTGCATATCCGGATCATCAGCCAGTTCCCGCAGCGGATTCCAGAAATGCGCATTTAAAGTGGGGCCCCGCGGCCCGCCCATGTAGTCGGCATACTCTTTGGTCGGCCGCTCGCCTGCCTGCATGCGCTCGGTAGTACGCTCGAGAATTGCCTGTTCCTCCCGCGTAATCGGCAGTTCCACCGGATCGTGGCGTCCTCCGGCCAGGGCCTTACCGAGAAAGGCCATCATCTCCTTGTAGCGAGGTTGCAACGAGGCGCCTGTGTGGTCGGCCCACCTCACCAGGTGATATTCGTGCCGGATATCGTGATCCCAGAGAATTCTGTGAAGATACTCGTTGCCATCGTGCAGGTTAATGAAATCTTCATCCCCCACCTCCAGGTAGATTTCGAGACCGCTCGCGCGGATCGCTTCGGCATTGTCATGGGCAATCCGCGTGGGCTTGTCCTCCGGCAATAGAAAGTTCGGATCCATACTGTTCCACGAATTACGCGTGCGGGCAGGTAGACTGGTCAGGGTCGGTTCAATTGCCGCTTCGAGTGCGCCAACCGCAAGAAAACGCTCAGGAGTGCGGAACGCACTCTTCAGCGACCCGAATCCTCCCATCGAGATACCGGTGATGACCGTACCCTCCCGGTCGGTGCGCGTGTTGTACTCTTGCGCCATCCAAACGGGGAGTTCATCAATGATGAACTTTTCCCAGTCGCCGAGAAAACCGCTGAAAGCGTCAGTAGAGAACATGACGACCACCAGCGGCTCCAATATACCGGCACCGAACATCTCACCCAGCCAGCCCTCATAACCAAAGAGCTCATTACGGCTGCTGCCGCCGCCATGCAGCTGGATGACCAGGGGCAGCGATTGTTTCTTCACGTCCACACCTTCCGGAGTTAACACCGACACGGGGACAGTTTTTTCCATCACGGAGGAATCGAGATCGCGCAACTGGACACGCGACTCTACCTTCCCTAAGGCTTGCGCAGGTTGCACACACAGTATTGCCGCGAGAAATGTCACCAACCGTAGTCTGCCTGAGGCTGGGTAAAGGAATGCTTGCTGCATGGGTTAAATCCTTCCAATAAGTCTTTTCGATGCTAGTCACTATTTGCGGACACGAGTAGCGGCGAAACAGGACAACTTGCCCCCAAGCCAACATTGCACGCACGAAGTTGATCGATGATCGGGCCGCACTGGTGCTCGAAGAGCAGGTATTTTTGCCGGAAAAATGGATGACCCCAAATGCTTACTCATGTGTCCTCAATTGTGTGATCCGGGCAAACGGCGGCCCCTATACTCTGCCTGGCTTCATCAAACGCACCGTTAAACATGGCCGAAATTTCGATATCGCGGGTACTTGCACACTGGCTGGAAGAACTTGGTGACAACGTCGCGGTTACAATTGGCGAGCAAACAGCGACGTGGCGGCAACTCGAAGAGCGCTCCAATCAGCTCGCCAGGTCTTTCACAGAGGCCGGTGTGTCGCAGGACGACTTTGTCACCATTGGCCTTCCCAACAGCATCGAGTTTATTGTCTCAACCTTTGCCGTATGGAAACTTGGCGCGACCCCCCTACCAGTCTCCAGCGCGCTCCCGGTGTACGAACGAAACCAGATCATCGAGCTTGCCAAGCCAAAACTCGTCCTTGGCTTTGCAGGCGAGGAAATCTCCTCGATCCCATGCCTGCCAGTCGATTTTGCACCCCATCGGACACTGGACTCCGCCCCCCTGCCCATCGCGTCTGCAACCCGCTGGAAGGCCATGACGTCCGGTGGTAGCACTGGACGGCCGAAACTGATCGTCTCAACCGATCCGGCAGTCACAGACCCTGACGCCGGTGCAATTGGACTCATGCCGCGAGGTTCAGTCCTTGTGCCCGGTCCCCTGTACCACAATGGCCCTTTCGCTTATGCCTTCTGGGGCCTCTTCCTGGGAAATCATGTCTGCATCACGGAGAAGTTCGATGCGGAAGAGACGCTAATGCAGATCGAGAAACATAGAGCCGACTTGCTCTACCTGGTGCCAACCATGATGCACCGCATCTGGAATCTGCCTGAAGCAACGCGTAAGCAATACGATCTCTCATCTATACGGAACATCTGGCATATGGCGGCTCCCTGCCCCGGTTGGCTGAAGCAACACTTTATCGATTGGTTCGGTGGCGATGTTATATGGGAACTCTATGGCGGTACCGAGGGACAAGCGACTACCCAGATATCGGGTACTGAGTGGCTCGATCATCGCGGTTCGGTCGGGAAACCCACAGAGGTGTCGGAAGTTAAAGTCGTCGGCAAAGAGGGTACTACGCTGCCGCCAGGTGAAATTGGAGAGATATATCTCCGGCCCGTGGATCCCAATCGGCAGACTTACAGGTACATTGGCGCTGAGGCTTCAAGATTGGAAAACAGATGGGAAAGTCTAGGCGATCTTGGCTACCTTGACGAACAGGGCTACCTCTACATTTCAGATCGCAAGACAGACATGATTGTCAGCGGCGGCGCCAACATCTACCCAGCTGAGATAGAGGCTGCCATTGAAATGGTCCCCGGCGTCCGATCCTGTGCGGTCATCGGACTTCCACACGACGATCTCGGTAATGTGGTCCACGCAATTGTCGACAGCGGAGGTTCCACACTATCCGAGGAAGACATCTTGACTCACCTGCGCGAAAGGCTGGTTAGATACAAAATCCCGCGATCACTTGAATTCACGAACGAAACACTGAGAAATGATGCCGGCAAGTTACGCCGTTCAGCCTTGCGGGCAGACCGCGTCGACACAGCACGCTGACAAATCAACCGAGCACAATCGACCGAATTTGCTAACCCGGTTGGCCGGCTATTCATGGAGACAAGGCTACCCGCGCCCTATGGTGTTACGTCTTACCGCGAGGAACGAAAAGGAATCGCTAACCGTGAATCTGGCAGATGTGCTCGAAACGGTCGCAACTCATATTGAAGCTGACGCACCCGCCATCGTTTGCGATGGCGAAGTTGTAACCTGGCAGACTTTCGACAACCGGGCCAATGCGCTGGCCCGCCGTTTGTTGGATGCTGGATTGGGTGAGCAATCCAAAGTGGGCCTTTATCTACGCAACGGACCCGACTACTTAATCGCTTTTGCAGCCTGTCTGAAGGCAAGACTGTGTTCGTTCAACATCAACTACCGTTATGGTGAGAGCGAAGTTGATTACCTGCTGGATAACGCGGACTGCGAAGCGTTGATCTTCGATGCGGAATTCGCGACCGTGGTCGGCAAGACCCAACATGCTGACGGCCTGGCGTTAAAACTGGTCGTTCGCGGTGACGTGGCCGGCACCACAACGCTCACGGAGGTCTACGCAGGGGATGATCGACCGCTCGAACTTACGCGCGACAGCGACGATCTCTTTCTCATATACACCGGCGGCACCACCGGAATGCCCAAGGCTGTGATGTGGACCTGCGGAGCACTCTGGGAAGCACAGTTGCCAGGCATGGCGCTACCGGGCAGGCCGCCTCCAACCACATTGAAAACGTTAGCGGAGCAAATCCGATCCGGGCAAGGTCGCTATTGCTTCTACATTGCACCGCCTCTCATGCACGGTACCGGGCTGATCAGTGCCCTGGGAATCCTATTCATGGGAGGTAGCGTAGCCCTTACCGGACGCACTTCGTTTGATGCCGCGCAATTGGCCGGCGAGCTGCAACAACTTGGATGCGATGGCTTTGTGATCGTCGGTGACGCTTTCGCCAGACCGCTGCTCGATGTCCTGGACAGCAACGCCCATCAGCATAACCTGACCCATGTCCGGGCTGTGGTCTCAAGCGGCATGATGTGGAGTCCGGAGGTAAAAAAGGGGTTGCTCAAGCATATGCCGGATGCGCAATTGATTGACGGCCTGGGCGCCAGCGAGTCCACCGGGTTTGCTTCTTCAATCACCACGCGCGGCGTGGAGCCTGCGGAAGCACGGTTCAATCTGACCGGGGCGGTTGTATTGCACCCGGAAACGCTCACGCCAATCCAACCCGGCTCCGGCGAGATCGGGGTGCTGGCCAAATCGGGTGCACTGCCGCTGGGCTACTATAAGGATCCCGAACGCACCGCTCAAACGTACGTGACAATTCACGGCGTGCGCCACGTGATCGGCGGCGACCACGCACTGGTTGAGCAGGATGGCTCCATCAGGCTTCTCGGCCGAGGTAACAACTGTATAAACACAGCCGGTGAGAAGGTGTATCCCGAAGAGGTTGAGGAAACGCTAAAGGCGCACCCCGATGTTCAGGACGCTCTGATTTTTGGTGTGGACAACGCCCGCTTCGGCCAGACCGTGGAAGGCGTTGTCTCGCTGCGCAATCCCGTTGATGCCGACACCCTGATAAATTATGTGCGGACCCGGCTGGCGGCTTACAAAACACCGCGGCGCATCCACATTCTGCCAACTGTTCCGCGCGGACCAAGCGGTAAAGCCGACTATCCCACAGCGCGCTCGCTGTTCGAAGCGGCCATGCAAACAGCAGAAGCTTAATGCGTGCGGACGACGACGTTGGTATGCCCATCAGAACACTGCTGATTGCCAACCGCGGAGAAATCGCCGTGCGTATTGCCGACGCAGCCAATGCACTCAACATTAGCAGCATCGCGGTCTATTCACCTGACGATGAAGCTTCGCTGCATATACAACGCTGCGATAGCGCCGTCCGTCTTCCCGGGAACGGTGTGAAGGCCTATCTTGATGTAGCCGCGATCGTGCAGGCAGCGTTGGACCATGGCTGTGATGCGGTACACCCGGGTTACGGTTTCCTATCGGAAAATCCGGATTTTGCAGACGCCTGTGCGCAGGCAGGCCTTATCTTCGTTGGACCAAGTGCCGAAGTACTGCGGCTGTTTGGTCACAAATCCCGAGCACGGCAGGTTGCGCTCGAATGTGGCGTACCCGTCGTTCCGGCTGAAGCCGCGCCCATCACCCTGGCCCAGGCAGAAGGCTTTTTTGCTGCGCAGGGAGGGCAAGCGGTGGTGCTCAAAGCCGTTGCAGGCGGTGGCGGCCGCGGCATGCGCATCGTGCGTGCGGTTGATGACCTGGAGCAGGCCTACAACAGCTGCCGTTCGGAGGCACAAAAAGCCTTTGGAGAAGATGCACTACAAGTGGAAGTTCTACTCGATTCAGTGCGTCATATCGAAGTACAGATTCTGGCCGATCATAGCGGTTCGGTAGTGCACGTGGGCGAGCGGGATTGCTCACTACAGCGCCGTAATCAGAAGATCATCGAACTGGCGCCATGCCCGGATCTGCCGCCTGCCGTTCGTCAACGGCTGCTCGATGCGGCGGTAAACATTGCCCGGCACGCGGGCTACACCAATGCCGGGACCTTCGAATTTCTCGTCGAAACCTGGTCGCCGGAGATTCAAGATCAGGATCCGGCTTTCTACTTTCTCGAAGCCAATCCCAGAATCCAGGTTGAGCACACCATCACGGAAGAAGCTTATGGGATTGACCTGGTCCAGGCACAGCTGCACATTGCGGCCGGCGCCAAACTGCAAGCGATTGGCCTGACTCAGGACAAACTGAATCCTTCCGCGTTATCTATGCAGATGCGTATCAATCTGGAGCGCCCCGGCCCTGATGGCCGAGTCATCCCCAGCATTGGCACCATCGAGCGTTACACATGGCCGAGTGGCGCCGGTATACGATTGGATAGCGGCGGCTACATTGGCTACCCGTTACCGGCGGGTTACGACAGCCTGATTGCAAAGCTCATTGTCAGCGTGCCCGCTGACGACCTGACCGCATTGCGGCGTAAGGCAATACGTGCCCTCAAGCAACTGGAATTGACTGGTGTTGAACACAACGGACGGTTCTTGCAGGTTCTACTCGAGCACCCGGAACTGACTTTGGGCAATCTGTACACCCGTTTCGTAGACGATCGCTGGGACGAACTGCGCGCGGCAACGGCTTCAGACACATCTGCATCACCCAACCCTGTGAATGATGATGGTATGGCAACAGTAACCTCGGAATTGCAAGGGACGGTAGTTGAAGTTGCCGTGACGGAGGGGGCGCCAGTACTGGCGGGACAAACCTTATTGGTGCTCGACGCGATGAAGATGGAATACCCCATCACCAGTCCGTGTGCCGGAACCGTGACAAGCGTCTACGTCCTTGCCGACGACCTGGTTACGTTGGACCAGCCCCTGGTATCGATCGAAACGGCTGTCGAGCCCGCAGAACAAACAATCGAAGACCAGACGGCCGACCCCGACGCCATGCCGCCGGCGCTGACCAAACTGCTGGAACGGCGCGAATGGCTGCATGATCACGCCCGCCCTGACGCCGTGGCCAGGCGCCACGCAAATGGTCAGCGTACCGCCCGGGAAAATATAGAGGATCTGTTCGATACAGATTCGTTTTCAGAATACGGCGGCCTGGCTGTGGCCGCGCAACGGAGTCGCCGCAGCGAAGAGGATCTAATCCGCAATACCCCGGCCGACGGCATTATCACCGGAGTGGGTTCCGTTAACGGGGAACAATTCGACGGCAGCAGATCGCGTTGCGCCGTTCTCGCTTATGACTACACGGTGCTCGCCGGCACGCAAGGCACCGTCAATCATCACAAGACCGACCGCATGCTCGAAGTAGCCCAACGGGCAGGCTTACCGGTGGTGTTGTTCAGCGAAGGCGGCGGTGGACGGCCAGGCGACGTAGACGCAAACGGTGTGGCCGGTCTGGACATCACCACCTTCCGACGATTTGCCGAGCTAAGCGGAAGCGTTCCGCTCGTAGGGATCAATTCCGGCCGGTGTTTTGCCGGTAACGCCGCGTTGCTTGGATGTTGCGACGTAATCATTGCTACGCGCAATTCCTCCATCGGCATGGGCGGTCCTGCCATGATTGAGGGTGGCGGCCTGGGCAAAGTACAAGCAGACGAAGTCGGCCCCGTGTCGATGCAGGAACCAAACGGCGTCATCGACCTGGTTGTAGACGACGAAGCAGCCGCGGTGGCTGTGGCGAAACGCTATCTGTCCTACTTTCAAGGCAAAACCGATCAGGCCCAGGCGGCGGATCAACGTCTGTTGCGCTCGCTCCTTCCGGAAAACCGGCTGCGTGTTTATGACGTGCGCCAGATCGTTAAAACACTTGTGGACAGAGACAGTGTACTTGAACTGCGAGCCGGATTCGGCCATGGCATCATCACCAGCTTGGCGCGTTTAGCAGGGCAACCCATAGGCGTTTTAGCCAATAACCCCAAACACTTGAGCGGCGCTATCGACGGGCCAGCCGCGGACAAGGCTGCCCGCTTTATGCAGCTTTGCGATGCATTCGGCTTGCCCCTCATTTCACTTTGCGACACCCCCGGCTTTATGGTTGGCCCCGACAGTGAGAAGACCGCTACCGTGCGGCGTTTCGCGCGCCTGTTTGTTACCGCCGGCGGAATGACCGCACCCATCCTAACGGTTGTACTGCGTAAAGCTTACGGCTTGGGTGCAATGGCTATGGCCGGCGGCACGTTCGCAGCCACCGAATTGTCAGTGAGCTGGCCTGCCGGAGAGTTTGGCGGCATGGGCTTGGAAGGCGCCATCAAACTCGGTTTGCGCAAAGAACTGGAAGCAATTGAGGACGATGACAAGCGGGAAGCCTTCTATCAGCGCGCGGTAGCCGGCGCCTATCACCACGGCCGCGCTGAGAACGCGGCCGCACATGTGGAAATAGACGATGTCATCGATCCGGCCGAGACCCGTACGCGGCTATTACTGACTCTGGACAACGTCAACCTCGACCCGGGGTTTCCGCGCAAGAAACGTAACCACATAGATACTTGGTAAGCATAGAAAGATGAACTTTGAGTTTTCTGAAGAGCAGGAATTATTGCGCGCTCAGGCACACCGGTTTCTCGAAGCAGGCGGCTGCCGCGAAACGGTACGAGCGATGCTGGATGACAATCAGGCTTACGACGCAACCCTGTGGCGTGGCGCATGCGATCTGGGCTGGCCTGGCGTCACCATACCCGAGGCCTATGGTGGTCTGGGGCTGGGCTATCTGGAGCTGTGTGTCATCGCTGAAGAGCTGGGGCGCACGCTTGCCCCGATTCCATTCAACTCCTCAATCTATCTGGCCGCTGAGGCGGTGCTGCTGGCCGGCAGTGACGCACAGCAGGCCGCTTTCCTGCCGTTGATGGCAACGGGCGAGCACATCGCCACCCTGGCGATCACAGAAGGGCCGGGGATCGCATCTGGTTTTGCTGCGAATTCCGTGGCAACCGAAACAGGTGGAGAGTGGCAACTAACCGGCCACAAGATTTCGGTACCTGATGGTATGGCTGCTGACCATGCCGTCGTCTCGGCCAGCAGCCCCCAGGGCGTGGGTTTGTTCTGGGTCAACTTGCAGGTGCCGGAGGTCGACAGATCTCCCGAGGATTCGATTGACGGCAGTCGTCCGCAAGCGGACATCCGCTTCGAGGCGGTCGTTGCACAGAAGCTGGAGTACGGCGACTCAAATGTGCTTCAGGCGGTATTGGAGCGAGCCGCCATTCCTTTTGCGTTTGAGCAAATCGGCGTAGCCCAGGCCAGCCTTGACTTAGCTACAGCCTATGCGTTGGAACGTAAAGCCTTTGGCCGCTCGATCGGCTCCTTCCAGGCTGTAAAGCACCGCCTTGCCGACATGTACGCTGAACTCGAGTTGGCCCGTTCGAATGCCTACTTCGGGGCATGGGCGCTGTCCACAGCCGATGAATCTTTGCCGATTGCGGCTGCCACCGCTCGCTTGAGCGCGTCCCATGCAGCCTTCTTTTGTACTAAAGAAGCAACTCAAATCCATGGTGGCATGGGTTTTACCTGGGAGGCTGACCTGCACCTTTACTACCGCCGCGCTCGACTGCTCGGTCAAGTCATTGGCGGCCGTTACCGCTGGGAGAACAGGCTTGTGAGCCGCCTGGAACAACAACACGTCGCATGAGGAAGACCCATGGATTTTGACGACACGCCCGCCGAAGCGGAATTCAGAGCCCGGGCACGCGCCTGGATTCAGCAGAACAAATTTGATCCCACCCCCGATTTCGAAGCGGGGATACCTTTTGCCGCCATTCGTCGCTGGCAACAGGCCAAGCAGGCAGCTGGCTGGGGATGTTTATCCTGGCCCAAGGCGTACGGAGGCCAGGATGCTCCCGCCATCAACCAATTGATCTTCAGCCAGGAGGAACAGGCTGCGGGTATGGCTATTCTCACCGGCGGTTTGACCATCACCCTGGGCATGGCGGCGGCAACCATCATGTCATGCGGGAATGAGGAGCAGAAGGCACAACATCTGTCACCCATTGCGCGAGGTGAGAAAGTCTGGTGTCAGCTGTTCAGCGAACCCGCTGCGGGTTCGGATCTCGCCGGTATAACAACGCGCTCGGAACGTGACGGCGACGACTGGGTGATCAACGGACAAAAAGTGTGGACGAGTCTCGCTCAATACTCCGACTGGGCCATCCTCGTCACCCGCAGCGACCCGGATGCCCCCAAGCACAAAGGCCTCACCTATTTCCTGCTGGACATGAAGACTCCCGGCGTCACCGTGCGTCCGATCCGTCAAGCCGCCGGGAGAGAGGAGTTCAATGAGGTCTTCCTTGAAGATGTACGCATCCCGGACTGCAATCGGGTGGGTGAACCCGGCGACGGCTGGCGTGTTTGTGTGGCGACTCTGATGAATGAGCGAGTCACCGTGGCAGCCAGCCTGGTGACCAACTTCGATCAAGCCCTGGCGTTAACACAAGCCGTGCAGATCGACGGTCAACCGGCAATTCACAACGCAGCGGTTCGTAAACTGCTCGCCGATTGGTTCGTATGGTCGCGGGGTTTGGAGAATTATTCCGCACGTATGCAATCAACGCTGTCCAACGGCGGAGTACCGGGACCGGAGGCTTCAATCAGCAAGCTCCTGTTTGGTTCCCGCAGACAAACCCTGTTGGGCGAAGCAATTGAACTGTTGGATATGGCTGGAGCCCAAACCGCGGGAGTTGCAGGTTGGGATGTGCACTACGACTTTCTCCGCGTGGTCGGCAACCGCCTGGAGGGCGGCACGGATGAAATCCTGCGCAACATCATCGGCGAGCGGGTACTGGGGATGCCCCCTGAGCCGCGCGTTGACAAAGAAGTGCCGTTCAACCAATCGGTTGGAGCATGATCACATGCAGCAGACGGACATGAACGCCAACTTCCATCGCGACGGCTTTGCCATCGCCGAAAACCTGGCTGATCAAACCACCCTGAAAGATCTACAAGCGGCCTACGAACGCATGCTTTCAGGCGCAACCCAATGCCCGACCACCGACCGCAAACTGGGCGGTTTGACCCGGCAAATTATCATGCCTCACTTATACGAACCGGTGTTCGCAGACAATCAGGCAGTCGACAAGGCACGCAACATCGCAGCCAAGATACAAGGCTGGGGCCAGCCGGAGTTTGTGTATTCCATGTTGATTTACAAACCTGCCGGCCACCAACACGAAACACCGTGGCACCAGGATATTTCATATACGGCTGAGCCGACCGCGCCCACGGGTATGCAAGTGCCCAACGAGTACGTGCTGACATTCTGGCTGGCGCTGGACGATGTCACCGAGGATATGGGCTGCATGGAGTTTATTCCGGGCGTGCAGCGCCAACCGATGTATGAACACCACGTATGTTCTGGGGATCCGCACAGCAGCGAACGGCTCACCGCAATTGTCGAACCCGGCACAAAGCTGAATCTCAACACACGGATTGCTGCGCCGGTTGCAGCGGGAAATGCAACTATCCACGGTTACCACACACCGCACTTCACAGGCGCTAACAGATCCGAGCGACCCAGGCGGGCATTTATCTTCAGCTTCAATCACCCGGAAACGGTCACCGCAGTGGCCAAAGGCCTGGGGCTGCAGTGAGCAATTTGCAACCTTGCCGGGTCAAGCTCGACTCGCGATCGCACCTCCGCAATTAAACACATAGCCCGCGATGGTCAGCGTTTCCTGATCACCTCGCCCGTGTGCGCGCCTGTATGCTCTCCATGTTCGAAGGCGGGCACGCCATTCACCAGGGTCATCACGTAGCCGCGAGAGTTCTGCACAAAACGCGGCGCCTCACCAGGGAAATCCCGCACAAGTCTGGGATAGCCTTCGCCTAGATTTTCCAGGTCAATGAGATTGATATCAGCCTTGAATCCCGGTTTGAGCAACCCACGATCACGCAAACCGATCACCCGCGCCGGTGCCGAAGTAATCCGCCGCACACCTTCTTGCAGCGTATAAACCCCCGCGTCACGAACCCAATGAGACAAAACAAACGTGTACACCGCACAATCCATCACCATCGCTACGTGCGCGCCAGCATCGCTTAGACCCGGCAACACCCGGTCATGCTGCAAAAACTCTCTCACCGCATTAATGTTTGCGCTGAACCAACGCCAGGTGAACAGTCCCGTACCGCTACTCTCATCTGCTAATCGGAGATAGGTCTCAACCCAATGCTCTCCCGCGGCGCGGGCGAGATCCGCAAGGCTCTGCGAAGTTGGCGCGAGATAGTCCGGCGTATCGCCGGAACCCATCCAAAAGCTCCCGTAGACCCAGTAAAGCTTGGAGGTGTCCGCACTTTTTGCTTCTTCGATCAAGGCAGCTCTTGTTTGCGGATTCTTAATCGCTTGTTTCCGTGCCGCGAAGTCCATCGCGCGTAAGCCTTCCCAAGTAGGTCCTAACGGCTGTGTTTGCCCCCAGATGTCATAGGCCGGCAAATGCGACTGAAGGCCATGGATGAACCCCGTGCCCCTGGGCAACGTTAGCGCGGTGATATCTAGGTCACCGTCCCTCACACGATCTAAGTGAGCGGCATTCTTCTTCGCTGCGTCGTCTTCCGCTCCCAGCGTGTAGCTGAACAAGACGCGATTACCGCACTCATCAGCCAGTCGGCGCAGCAGTTCACCGTTACCCATGTCGCGTCTGGTAAAATCCAACACGTTCTGCATAAGCCCATCCCGGCGCGCGACCTCTTCGCCGATAGCGAGTAGCTCTTCATGCGCTGCAAACGTACCGGGTATCGAACGGCCGTCGGGTAGCATATGGCCAGGTAAACGGCTGGTGGAAAACCCCATCGCTCCGTCATCCATGGACTTTGCCACAATTGCCGCCATCTGCCTGATTTCATCGGGGCTGGCAAGTTCCTCCACAGCGCGTTCACCCATAACGTTGAAACGAACCGCGCAATGCCCGACCAGCCCGGCGACATTGATGGCCGGCCGCCTTTTTTCAATCGAATCTAAATACTCGCCGTAATCTTCCCAATCCCATGGCAGGCCTTCCAGAATTGCCTGCCGGGGAATGTCTTCTACGGTTTCCATCATTTCTGCCAGCAATGATCTGTCATGCGGCGCGCAAGGAGCAAACGTAACGCCGCAGTTGCCCATCAGCGCCGTCGTCACACCATGCCAGCTGAGTGGCGTTAATACAGGGTCCCAGCCAATCTGGGCATCCAGATGCGTATGGACATCGACAAACCCCGGCGTCACTACAAGCCCGGTGGCATCAATTTCACGCTTGGCCGCACCGACCTCATTGCCTAGCGCAACGATCACGCCATCCTGCACGGCAACATCCCCAAGGTACGTTCCACCCCCCGAACCATCAACCAAGGTTCCGCCTCTAAGTACAAGATCGAACATCACCACCCTCCAGTTCCAAGCAGCCGAGAGACCGCCACCCTGACATGCCGCCTATAAAAAGTTGCCGCCAATATACGGCCCGGCAGCACAAACAACGTGGTGAAAAAGGACAGAGTGCCCAGCAATAGTTGTCACGGGGGGCTCGCGCACACAGCCGTGACGGGATCGGAGGGTAACCTACGTATCAAAAGGATGGCGTCCCCTAGGGGAGTCACGATGAAGCACTGCTTCATCGGTCGCGAGACAGGCAAAGCGTACTAGCTTTGCCGTCAAGTCGAGCGAGGTTCGACGGGCCATCAGCGCCCAGCCGCGACCTGATCGGAGGTTATCCTACATATCAAAAGAATGGCGTCCCCTAGGGGAGTCGAACCCCTGTTGCCGGGATGAAAACCCGGTGTCCTAGGCCTCTAGACGAAGGGGACATTTGAGAGAGCGGCGCATTCTACAATGTCGCCCCACACAGTCAAGACCCCGCACATTGCGGGATGCCCAGCCGTTACTACACTTGCTCTAGTTGCTGTCAGTTTTGGCAGCGTACATATAAAGGTATAAGTGGGGTTGACGATGACAGAGGCAGTTGTTGGATTTGCGGTGGCGGCACTGGCCGCCGGGCTCGGCTGGGGTGTGTACCACCTGCTGGGCCGCAGGAAGTCGGCGCGGCAGGCGGCGCGCATGAGCCGTGCGCTGAGCACGTGCCAGGCGGTATTCACGGCGCTGGAGCATGTGCCGGACGGGCTGATCAACCGCGATCTGCGCCGCGGGCTGGTGTTGCTGTTGAACCGGCATGTAGCGACCCTGGCGGAAATCAACCCGCGCCATCCCATCCTGCATACCCTGCAGCAGCAGTTGCACAGCCTGAACCGGATGCCGTCCGGGTTTCAGAAGGTACGCATCCGCGACAAGCAGAAGCGCAAGTACGCCACCCTGGCCCTTGAGAAATTGGCGAAGATTCTCCGCGATGCCATTGCATGCAAGGATCTTGCGCAAAAGCCGGGGGATCTGGCCCGGGCTTCAGCCACCTTTATTGCGCAGCAGATTGCCGTGGAGAACGCCCGCCAGGCGGCCCGCGATGCGGAAAACGTGCGCGCCTATCAGAAAGCCCTGAACTTTGCTTACCAGGCGCGCAGTTTGTGCCGGCAATTACCGCCGTTGATGGCCAAGAGTCTCACCGAGTCCCTGGCTGAAGACATCGAACGGCTGGAAGCCCAGTACAAACAACCGGTCAGAACTTAATACCCACACCCAGCGTGTAGGTCACGTCGGTTTTGCTGCTGCCTTCCGGCGGCTCGGTTTCATGGTTCACGTCCACCCGGGCGGTGGTATCGATACGGTGGTTCAACGCGTAACGCACCCCGGATGACGACGCCAGCACCTCGCCGCGGTCTGAATCCGGGATAAATAACACCGACTGCTTGTGGAAAATCTCCATACGTTTACTGAACAGGAAGCGGTTGTAGTCCAGCCCCCAGCGCAGCGCGGGGTTGGTTTCGTCTTCTCCGTCCAGTTCTTCCTGCACCGCGCTGACGCCCAGCTCGGTGGAAAACGCGCCGAAACTGTTGTCCCAGAACTGGTAACCCATGCCGGCGCCCAGGGTGATGCGCTGATCGATGTCTTTCAACTGGTCCTGGAAGTACTCCGCGTTACCCGAGGCAAACCACTTCTCTGAAAGAAACCGTTTGTAGCCGTAGTCCAGGTCCAACTGGTCTTTGGTTTTTTCCCCCTCCGCTTCTTCCTGGCTCACCAGCAGGGCCACCGCGTGCTCAACGTTGCCTCTTTTGTAACTCGACTCAACCAGGGTGTTGTAACTTGCCGTGTCCGAGTTGCCGTTGGAGATAATGGCGGACAGGTCCGCGCGTGATGACCACTCAGGTGCAAAGCCGGCCAGGCTGAGGTTGCTGACCCCCGCGGTACGCACCTGGCTGAGGTCCAGCGGTACATTGCCGTTATCGGTGCTGAGCGCCTGGACGCCGCCGTCCGCGACAAACTTACCGGACGTCTTCTGCCCGTTCACGTTAATGTTAAAAGCCTGTTCGGTCTCCAGTTCCGCCACCGCATCCAGATTTACCGGTACGGCCCCGGCGTATTCGGTAATCAAGAGCACCGCCCCGCCGGCAATGCTGTCCACCTTGCCGCTCAGGCGGTCGCCGTTTTTCAGGATGAGCGTGTCCGCGGAGGCTTGCGCGCCGTACAACAGCAGTCCTGCTATCGCAACCGCAAACAGATGTGTGGAATTTTTCACTGCGTTTCCTTTTCCTTTTTAATCTAAAGAGTCTAGAGCGTTGTTTAAGCGCCGCCCCCGGAGCCGGGCCGCTGAGGGTCAGCCAGACCCAACCGCCCTACCCAATCCCGGGCAAAATACTGGGCCGTGCGGCCGTTGCGGGCGCCGCGGGCGAGCGCCCATTGCAGGGCTTCCAGGCGCAATTGTTCGTCTTGCAGGTCCACCTGCAGCTGATGCTGCGCCGCCAGTTGGCTGACCCAGTGCGCCACCACTTCCAGGTAGGCCTGCTGGCGGAACGGGTAGAACGACAAACAGATGCCAAAACGGTCTGATAACGAGATTTTTTCCTCCACCGCTTCACCATGATGCAACTCGCCGTCCACGAGGTGGGATTGCTGGTTGTCACTCATATGTTCCGGCACCAGATGGCGGCGGTTGGAGGTGGCGTAAATCACCACGTTGGTGGCTGTTTTGAAGATTGAACCTTCCAACGCGCTTTTCAGCGCTTTGTAAGACGGATCGTCCGCCTCAAAGGACAGGTCATCACAGAACAGCACAAACTTGTAGGGGAGTGCGGACAGTATCTCAACGATACCGGCCAGGTCTTCCAGGTGGTCCCGCCCCACCTCAACCAGGCGCAAACCCTCTGCGGCGAATTCATTCAACAGGGCGTGAACAAGGGATGACTTTCCCGTACCCCGCGCGCCCCACAGCAGCGCGTTGTTGGCGGGCAGGCCGGATAACAGCTGCTGTGTGTTGCGCACCAGTTGCTGCTTCTGGTCGTCGATGTGCAACAGATCGCTTAACGCCAGAGCGTCAATCTGGCTGTAGGCCCGCAACTGGCCGACGCCGTGGCCGTGCTGCCAGCGCGCCGCCGGGGTGTTTTGCCAATCGATGCTGTGGCGCTCCGGCAACAGCAGCAGGGCGCGTGTGACCCCCTGCTCGATCAATGCAAGCAGCTTGTCGGACAAGCCTTTTTCCGTCATTTGAATGGGTGCTCTGTGCGCGTTCTCGTGGGCGCGCATTGTACTCAACTACGGTGGCTGAAAAAGCTTGTCGTGATATAATTTTGCGCCCGTTTTACCAGCGCCAGGCCCAAGTTGACCATGCAAGCATCCCAGCCTTCGCCACACCATCCGGAACGCCGCACGGGCCCCAAAACCCGCCGCATGGCCCTTGAGGACCGCCGTAACGAAGACCGCGTGGCGGAGGATGTATTGCCGCGCAGAAACCCGGACCTGCCGGACCGCCGCGCCGCGCGCTGACTAGCCTCGCTTACGCAGAGGCACCACATTATCCACGGATTTGCTGAAGATGCGCCGCCTGCCGCGGCTGTCCTCCAGACCGATCTGCCCCGGCTGAAACAGGTGCAGCTGCAATACCACGGTTTCGCCGCCGTCTTCCGTCAGTTCCAGGCGGTTGCCCACCACCCGCCAGCGCCCCTGCCGGTTCTGCAGTGACTGGCCCGCCGGCGCCTGTTGCGTCCACACGTAGTCACCCTGCTGCACCCCTCCTTTCAGCAGCAGTTCTTCGCTTTGCGGGAGGCTTTCTTCGCCGTCAGCCGCGGGTGCCGGCAGCAATCGCCAGCGCCCCGGCAGATCCAGCTTCTTAAGCCAGGCACGGCGGTTACTGCGCATGGCGCGCAGATACAGAAACACCGCCAGGCTGACCCCCAGCACCACCAGCAGGGACACGTTAACGCCCCCGCGCGCCGGTCAAACCAGCCATTCTCTTTCCAGGTCCACCACTTCAGCGTCCACCGAAGTGGTGAGATATTGTTCAACGTCGGCCAACACCTGCTGGACCACATGATCGGCTGACGCACAGGCCACAAATGTCCATTCAGCGCGGCGCAGCACATCCATATGGGCGGACTCACACACGCCCAGGGTGGTGTTTTTGCCGAACTTGTCGCGCAGACGGCCCAACCGCTGGCGTTTTTCCTTCAGTGACGTGCAGCCGTGCAGGTAGAACCCGGCCCGCAATTTTGCAACTTTCATCAGCTCAGTTTTCGTATTCACTGGCGGTCAACTGGTAGAAGACCGTATCCAGGCCGCGCCATTCGCGGCGCTCCATAAATGACATTCCCAGACTCTGCAGTACATTCACAGAGCGTTGGTTGGGGGTATCCGTGGCCGCGATCACCCGGGCAAACCCGCAATCGGCAAAGCCGTGATGCAGCACTGCCCTGGCCGCCTCCTGGCCGTAGCCCCGCCCCCAGAATTTGGGGCGCATGGCAAACAGCAGTTCAATATCTTCACCGCCGGTGAACTGCCGGTGCCCGCAGTAACCGACAAACGCGCCGTCATTGGGATCGTCCGGGGCGTTGACATACATCGCATAAAAACCCGAGCCGAAGCGCTCAAAACACTCAATGCTTTCGCTGACCATGTCTTCGATCTGCTGCACCGGGATGATCTTGCCTTCCCACAGATAACGCCGTACTTCCGGGTCGACACTCATCTCGTGCACCACATTTATATGTGACATATCAAACGGCACCAGCCGCAGGCGGGTTGTCGACAGCTCCTCCATGGCGCGAGTTTGCCATAGCCTCACACATAAGCGAATATCTTTGCTCTTCTAATCCGCTACCCTTAAGGACACTCATGCGTTTCAGTTTCTGGCCCACCCCCAGCCTGCCCTACAACGAAGTTCTGGCCCTGGCCCGGCATGCTGAACAAACCGGCTGGGACGGCGTGTGGTATGCGGATCACTTCATGCCCAATGCTGAGGACACCTCCGCGCCCTGGCCGGAAGCCTGGACCACCCTGGCCGCGCTGGGCGCACAGGTACCCCGGCTGCGTATCGGCACCCTGGTCAGCGGCAATACTTACCGGCATCCGGCGGTGCTGGCAAAAATGGCAGCCACCCTGGACCACATTACCGGCGGCCGCGTGGTGCTGGGTCTGGGCAGCGGCTGGCAGGAAAACGAACACCGGCAATACGGCCTGGAGTTTTACACCGTCAACGAACGGCTGGACCGGCTGGATGAGGCCTGCCAGGTGATCAAAGCGCTGTTCAGCGAATCCAGCGCGAACTTCAGCGGCCGCCATTACCAGCTTGAGGGCGCCTCCCTGGAGCCCAAGCCCGTGCAGCAGCCGCTGCCGCTGCTGATCGGCGGCGGTGGTGAAAAAGTGACCCTGAAAATTACCGCCAAATATGCGGATGAGTGGAATGTATGGGGTGACGTGGACATTCTGCGGCACAAAATGAGCATCCTCGACCAGCATTGCCGGGACGCCGGCCGCAACCCCGCGGACATCCAGCGCAGCGCGGTGGCACTGCTGTTCATGAGCGACGATCAGGCTTTTCTGGACAAAATGCGCAACGCCCAGACACCCATGCCGGCCAATGTCGGTACCGTGGCTGAGATCAAAGACATCGTCGCCGCATACGCGGATGCCGGTGTAAACGAGCTGATTGTGCCGGACTTTACCCTGGGGGATGCGGCCCAGAAACGGGCCACCATGGACCGGTTTATCCAGGAGGTGGCCGGCCGCTGACGGCTACGGCCCGACCTGCTCCCCCCAATTCGATTGCTACCCACTGATTACCAGTTAAGGAGTCTCCATGGCTGAAGCCACACCCGCGCCCGCGGTACCGGCTGCCACCATTCTGTTGCTGCGGGACAGCGCAGAAGGTATGCAGGTTTTTATGGTCGTGCGCCATCACCAGATTGATTTTGCCAGCGGAGCGTTGGTGTTCCCCGGCGGCAAAGCGGATCCCCAGGACTTTGACGAGGCCCTGCTGCCGTATCTCAACGGCGCGCCTGCCGACAGCAACATGCGCGCCATCCAGGTCAGCGCCATTCGTGAAGCCTTCGAAGAGTGCGGCGTGCTGCTGGCGCGGCCCGCCGGTGACGGCAACCTGATCAGCGGTGCGCGTCTGGCAGAACTTCAGCAGTACCGCGAACCCATGAACAGCGGCGAACTGGGCCTGTTGGCCTTCCTGCAAGAGGAAAAACTGGTCCTGGCCTGCGACACCCTGACCCATTTTGCCCACTGGATAACACCGTCCATGATGCCGAAACGCTTCGACACCCATTTTTATCTGGCGCTGGCGCCGGCGGACCATGTGGCTTTACACGACGGTTATGAAAGTGTGGATTCGGTCTGGATCACCCCCCAACAGGCACTTGAAGAGGCCAACAGCGGCAAAAGAACGGTGATATTCCCGACCCTGCGTAACATCGAAAAACTCGCTGCCTGGACAGACTGCAACAGCGCCATCAGCGCAACCGCGGCAGCGGACATTGTGCCGGTGCTGCCCTGGACCGAGCAGCGGGAAGACGGGAATTATTTGTGTATACCCGTGGAAGCCGGGTATGCGGTGAGTGAAGAGAAAATGCCGCCGCGGCCCAACTAGCCCGGCAGGTCGTCGTCACCCATTTGATGGAGCATTTCCACCACGGTCAGCAACAACGCTTCGTAATAGCCGCGGATTTCGCGCTTATGCATGAAGTGATTCATCGGCAACCCCTCGTTGCTGGCGCGGATGCGCCGCAGTTGAGCGATGATCTGATCGCGCATCTGACGAGCGTGATAAATCTCGAGCAGATCAACCGCGCCATTAAAAGGTTGTTGATCGCGCGCGGTACTGGGTTGTTGATCTTTTTCCATAATGCCTACATCACATCCTTTTATAAAATCTAGTTGGCTCAACGGCGTATCGCCAACTTTTTTAAGATTAATTTGCACCAGTTGTCATTAACTCCGGGCGAATGTAGGGTGGCGGCTTTTCCGCACTCACATAACGCCGAAAGAGGAACAACATGTCCGACGATGCCGTGCTGTATGAGGTGGCAGACCACACCGCCACCATAACTTTCAACCGGCCGGAGCAGCAGAACACAATCTCCGGGCCGATGTTGAGCAGCCTGACACAAATGCTGCTGGACGCTGACGCGGATGCCGATGTGCGCGCCATAATTGTGACGGGTACCGGCAAATTTTTCTGCGCCGGCCTGGATCTGCGCGGCAGCGACATTACCAGCAACCTCAGCGACGGCCAGCGTGCGCCGGCCAATCTGGACCTGCGCAACACCCCGCCCACGGTGCTGCACAACCTGGACACCCCCACTATTGCCGCCATCAACGGTTCTGCCGCCGGTTACGGCATGGATCTGGCGTTAGGCTGTGATATCCGCATTATGGCAGATAGCGCCAAACTGGCGGCGGCGTTTACCGCGCGGGGCGTAGTGCCGGAATCCGGCGGCACCTGGATCCTGCCGCGCCTGATCGGTTGGTCCAAAGCCTCGGAAATCATTTTCACCGGCAAAACCCTGCTGGCGGCGGAATGTGAGGACATGGGCCTGGTGTCGCGGGTAGTGAACAACAACGAAGTACATGCCCGGGCGCTGGAACTGGCCGCTGACATCGCAAAAAACGCGCCGCTGGCGGTGCAGGCATCCAAGCGCATGATGCGTATGGGCATGAATGAAAATTTCAACGACCATGTACACCACGTGTTCCTGCAGCTGTTGCCGCTGTTTCAATCCCAGGACTTCAAAGAAGGCATGGCGTCTTTTATGGAAAAACGCCCGCCGGAGTTTAAGGGCAGGTAACCGTACAGCGGCAAGTTTAAGAGGTTAAGTTAAGATGCGGAAACACGTAGTGCCTGTCAAAGTAGCTGGGGCAGTGTCCATATTAGTACTCATCAGCAGCACACTGTTTGGGGTTGCGGCAGCGGCCGCCGAGGATGCCGGGGCAGGGGCAGAAGAGGCAGACTGCTCGCAGATTGAAAACGCCCGCGAGCGGCTGGCCTGTTTTGACCGCCGCTATCCCCGGGATGACAGTAAACCCAACTATATTCCCTCAGAAGCACCGCGCATTGTTTCGGAACCCATCAGACCCCGCCAGGGTGAGGCCGGGACTACCGGTGCAGCCCCCGCCGCCCCCCGTCCGGCAACAGCTCCGGCACCGGCCGCAGAGTCCGGCAGCAGCGCGCCAGCCGGCGCAGAGGAAGAAAACCCGGATCTGGCCCCGCTGCCGAAAAAAGGCGGCATCTTTGACGCCCCGACCAAGGTGGAAATCACCTCTACGCTGGCGGCGATCAAGGCTGAGGACCAGAAAAAGATGGTGTTCAGGCTGGCCAACGGCCAGATCTGGATACAGGTTGCCGCGCGCGATCTGCCGTTTAAAAAGGGCGACGAGGTCACCATTAAAAGCGGTACTATCGGCGGCTACATCCTGCGCAACGCCAAAGGCACCAGCACCCGGGTGAAACGCATCAAATAACCCGCGGCTTAAAGCCTTGACATCCCTCCCCGTCATGGTTAAAACACGCGAAGTTTCTTCTGTAACAAATAGAAACAGATGTGCGGATTTTGTAATAAGCAAATCACAAATCCGGAATCACGCATTTGGGTCACAACATTTGACTAGGTAGAAGCACATACCAGGGCACGGCGGCTGAGGCCCAGATCTCACCCCGCACCCAGGAGAGAGTAATCAAAAAATTGGGGAGAGTTCTATTGCGAAGAATTCAATTTCTCGTTCTGAGCGCGTGTACCTTGCTGTTGTCAGTAGGTACGCAATCCGCGCTGGCCGCTGATGACGATGAAGCAATCGAAGAGATTGTTGTCACCGGCTCTTACCTGAAGCGCACAGCGCAGGATTCACCATCGCCGCTGTCCGTTGTGACTTCCGCGGACATCGAAGACCTGGGCGCTGCTGACGTTGCAGAAGTGATTTCAGCCTTACCCTGGCAGTCCGGCAGCCAGACCAGAGCCTCCACCTTCCAGGGTGAGGGTGCGGACGGCCGCAGCTCCATCAACCTGCGTAACCTCGGCCACGGCGCTACCCTGCCGCTGGTCAACGGCAAGCGCCAGGTTGCATCGTGGTTCAACGACCGCGGTAACGCGTCTGTGAACATCAACGGTCTGATCCCGAACATTGCCCTGGAGCGTATCGAAATTGTTAAGGACGGTGCTTCCGCCCTGTACGGTTCCGACGCAATTGCCGGCGTAGTGAACTTCATCACCAAAAAAGATTTCGAAGGTTTTGACATCAACTATCAGTTCACGACTGATGACGAAACCGGCGAGGGTGACGCCAACCAGATGGGGGTCATCTTCGGCGTGCAGGGAGACCGCGGCGGCATCGTGGCGTCCGCTTCTTTCCTGAACCGGGATGAAATCAACGTTGACGACCGCTATGAACGGTACGGCGGTTCAACCGCTTCCGGCACCGGTCAACCCGGGCGGATCGTACCCCGCGCCGCACCCGTCTGGGCGGCAAACGGGCTGTTCCCGGGCGAGGTAGTGGGTGCAAACAACGAAACGCCGATCCCCGCGCTGGGCCCCGGCAACCCGCTGTTCTATCCGCGTGATCCGCTGGGCACAAGATACGGCCAGGCTGATGTGGACTGTGAAACCGCAGCCGCACTGGAAGAAGGCGGCCCGTTGGGCACGTTCCCTGCCGCGGGCACCGACGTGCTTTGTGCGTATGACTTCGGTTCTTTCTTTGCCCTGCAGGCGGAAGAATCTCTGCGCAAGATCCACGTCACCGGCCAATATGATGTGACGGACAGCTTTGAAGCCTATTTCGAATTTGCCGCCAACGATTCAGAATTCGACCGCTTGAACTCCCTGAACCCGAACGCACCGATTCTCACCATCCCGGTCACCCACTTCGGTAACATCGAAGACGCCGACCGCCGTGGTGTTGTGCCGATTCCGGTTGGCAACCAGACCCGTCTGCTGGGCGGTACCCGCAATACGCCGGATAACTTGCGACCGCTGGATACCTTCACCAACACCACCCGTTCCGACCAGCGGATTGTGATGGGTGCGGTGATCGATACCGAACTGTTCGGCCGTAGCTGGACCATCGATGCGTCTTACACCGCCAGTGAACACGACACCGCCACTACCCAGTCCCAGGACACCCTGTCCGCGCAGATGGAACTGTCCATCCAGGGTCTGGGCGGTCCGAACTGTGACATCGTCAACGGTGTACCCGGCGGCGGTAACCTGCGCTACGCGGCATCCGGTGGTGTGTTCAATGATCCCCAGGGTGAAAACTGCTACTACTTCAACCCGTTCGGCAACTCGGTATTCGCCCGGGACGGTTCTTTCCAGACCGACCTGACCCTGGTTAACCCGCCGGAGTTGTATGACTACCTGCTGGGCCGCGTGACCAGCGACATTGAGTATCGTCAGCGGGTGATCGACATTGTTGCTTCCGGCGAAATTGCCGACACCGGGGCCGGCCCCATCGGTCTGGCGGTAGGTTTCCAGCGACGACGGGACACCGGTGATGCGGTTTATGACGGCGCCACGCTGTCCAACAACCTGGACTTCGCCTTTGGTGTGCAGGACTGGAGCGGCGAGCTGACCACCACCGCGTTTTTTGTCGAGTTGGGGATTCCGATCACCGACTCGCTGGAAATTAACCTGGCGGGACGCTTTGAGGACTTTGACGAAATTGACGAAGACACCACCGATCCGAAAATCACGGTATTGTGGCGTCCGACGGATTCACTGTCCTTCCGCGCCTCAGCAGGCAGCTCGTTCCGCGTACCGTCCATCCAGCAGTTGTTCGGCGCCCTCACCACGGTACATAACCTGGCTGACACCGGCCTGGGCGGCACCGCCTTCCGGCCCGCTGTCTCCACCGGTAACATCGATCTGCAGCCGGAATCTTCCGACAACTTCAATATCGGCTTCTCCTGGGTACCCCAGGACGGCATCTTTGAAGGCCTGCAGGTGGACGTCGACTACTACGACTACGAGTACGAAGACATCATCACCCGGGAGGATCATGAGACCCTGCTGGCGGAAGACCTGGCAGAGCTGAACGCATTTGTTGCAGCCAACGGCGGCACCCTGCTGGATGCCGTTAACGCCGGCGCCGGTAACCGCGAACAGTTGATCCGCAACCCCACCGGCGGCCTGCTGCGGGTACTGCCCCGTTTTGCCAACGCCAACGGTGCCGAGGTGAGCGGTATCGATGTGAACATCGCCTACCGCTGGGATACCGATTTTGGTAACTGGCGTTTTGGTATTCAGGGCGCTTACCTGCGCGAGTATGAAGTTGAGGTCAACAACCAGCGCACCGGGGTAACTACCGTGTTCGATGCGGTGGGTGACTACAACAACTTCAACCCGGTTGCGCGGCCGTTGCCCGAATGGAAGGCCAACGCAACAATCGGCTGGACCTTGGACAATCACCGCGCATTCCTGATCGTGAAGTACACGGATGGGGTTGATCACAACCTGCAGAGTGGAGCCACGTTCTTCGCGGCAACCGCAGGCCTCGCCCATGGTGCTGATTTTGCGGACGATTTCCTCGATCCGACCATCGATAACTGGACCACCGCGGACATTCAGTACACCTACAACTTCGGCGAGACCGGCTTCCTGTCCGACTCTTCGCTGACCCTGGGTGTACAGAACGTCACCAACGAAGAGCCGCCGTTTGTACCGGTCATCACCGGTTACGACGGCACGCTGCACGACCCGCGCGGCCGTGTCTGGTTCGTTAAAGTGGGTGCCAGCATGTAAATGCGGGTGTAATCCCTGCCAACAGAAAGCCCCTTCTCATGAAGGGGCTTTTTTTTGCCTCGAGTTTGTGTGCGGAGTTTTTTCCCGCATGCGCCTCAACTCGGCTAAAATAGCCGGTTCTTGATCAGCGAACCAATAATGCAAACCGGCAACAGGGAGAACAACACCCATGACAGACGCATACATTATCGACGCAGCGCGCACCCCGCGCGGCATTGGCAAGGCAGGCAAAGGTGCGCTGTCCGAATTCCACCCCAGCCGCCTGCTGGCCAAAGTGTTTGAAGGCATTGCTGAACGCAACAGCCTGAATACCGACGACATTGACGATGTGGTGGTGGGCTGCAGCTCCCAGGTGGACAAGCAGGGCTCCTGCATCGGCCGCATGGCGGCTCTGGATGCCGGCTGGAGCACCCGTGCCAGCGCCGTCACCCTGGACCGTTTCTGCGGTTCGGGCATCACCTCGGTGAACCTGGCCGCCGCCAATATTATGAGCGGCATGGACGACCTGTGTGTGGCCGGCGGCGTGGAAATGATGTCGTATACCGCCACCCTCGGCAATTCCACCAACAACCGCACCGTGGACGGCGGCAACCTGCACCTGCGCGATATTCATCCGCAACCCCACCAGGGCATCTGCGCGGACATGATTGCCACCCTGGAGGGGTTCAGCCGCGAAGACGTTGACCGGCTGGCGGTGGAATCCCAGAAGCGCGCCCAGCACGCCATCGAAAACGGCCATTTTGAGCGCAGCGTGATGCCGGTATACAACGATGACGGCACCGTGGCCCTGGACCGGGAAGAATTCCCCCGGCCCGGCACCACCATGGAAACCCTGGCGGAGTTGAAAACGGTATTCGACCAGTTTATGGGCCTGCCTATCGACACCACCGGTGAAACCTTCGACCAGCTTGTGAAACGCAAGTACCCGGACCTGAACATCAATCACGTGCATCATGCCGGCAACAGCTCCGGCGTAGTGGACGGCGCAGCCGCGTTGATTCTTTCCACTAAGGCCTATGCCGATGGTCAGGGCTGGAAACCCCGCGCCCGCATCAAAGCCATGGCCACCGTCGGCGGCGACCCGACCCTGATGTTGAACGAACCGGTACCCGCGGCGCGCAAAGTGCTGGAGCGGGCCGGAATGACCACCAGCGACATTGACCTGTTTGAGGTGAACGAAGCATTTTCCGTGGTGGCGGCCAAGTTCATCCGCGACCTGGAGCTGGACCCGGAAATTGTTAACGTCAACGGCGGCGCCATGGCCCTGGGCCACCCCATCGCAGCCACCGGTTCCATTCTCATCGGCACCATGCTCGACGAACTGGAACGCCGCGACCTGAACACCGGCCTGGTCACCATGTGCACCGGTGGCGGCATGGCGCCGGCCATTATTATCGAGCGCGTATAAAAACGCGCGCCGTTGCCCTGGGCGCCAGCCTGTGCATGCTGCTATGCACCGGCTGCGCGCCTGCGGCAGACCCCGCGGAGGAGGCGCTGGCTTACGCTGAACAGTGGTTCGGCCAGGCCGCTGCCGGCGCCCGCGGCGAACATCTGTGCCACGCCCTGGGCTTGCTGAAACACGCCCAGTTCACCTGTGATGAGTTGCTGGAGCACGCCGCGCGGATAGAACCGGCAAGCCGCGAGCTGACTCAGGCGCGGCCCAGGGAATGTATGGCTGAAGTGTGCGGGGAGTTTTTTGAGCTGACTTTCCACAGCCGCGAGCGGGCCGGCCAAAATATTGCAGAGAGGGAAGAGGCGGAAGAAAGCGAAGAGATTGTTGTGCTGAAGAAGGACAACGGCCAATACCGGTTGTACTGGTACCGTTCCGCCAGCCTGATGGCCCTGCTGACCCCCCGGCACCACAATCCCGCGGAAGCGGAGAAAAGTCCGGAACAGGCGGCTTATGACGAATTGACCCAGCGGTATCCCGGCCTTTACAGCTGGCCGCCGTGTGAAAATGTCCGTGTCTCCAGCAGCAACCTGATGACGGATCTGATGCCGCGGGATAACCTCAACACCGCGCAGATGGAAACCCTGGCGGCAGCCTGCGGGGACCATTTCTGTTTTGGGTTTATTGGTAATAAAGTGGCGGCTGTCTGCCCGCACAACAAGGGGGAATCATGAGTGAGGCAAGCGAATTCCGCGCTGACACACGGGCCTGGCTGGAGGAAAACTGCCCCGCCGGTGCCCGCGGTCCGGGACAGGTGCCCTGGGGCAGCCGCAAAGTGCAGCTTGAGGCTGACGCCGCATTGTGGCTGGAACGCATGGCGGAGCGCGGCTGGACGGTGCCCACCTGGCCGAAGATGTACGGCGGCGCGGAGCTGGACCGGCAGCTCTATCCGATCCTGATCGAAGAGCTGAAACGCATCCGCGCCCGCACCCCGTTGACCGGGCGCGGCGTGAACTACATCGGGCCCACCATTCTGGAACTGGGCACGGACGAACAGAAAGCCCGCTGGCTGCCGCCCATTGCCCGCGGCGACGGCGGCTGGGCCATGGGTTACTCGGAACCCGGCGCCGGCTCCGACCTGGCCAGCCTGTCCACCCGGGCCGAGCTGGACGGTGACAACTATGTGATCAACGGGCGCAAAACCTGGACCTCGGACGCCATGGACTGCGACTACATTTTTGTCCTGGTACGCACCGATTTTGACAAGCCTAAACACGAAGGCATCAGCCTGATTCTGGTGGACATGGACCAGCCCGGGGTGCAGGTGCACCCTATCCGTCTCATTTCCGGCGCATCACCTTTTAACGAAACCCTGTTTGAAGACGCGGTAGCGCCGGCCACCGATATCATCGGCGGTGTTAACAACGGCTGGACGGTGGGCAAACGGCTGCTGCAGTTCGAACGGTCCACCCATGCCGGTATCAATACCTCCGGTTCCCAGGGCGGGCGCACCGCGGAAAGCCGCCTGCCGGAGCAGGTAAAACCTTACGTTGAGATCCAGCAGACCGCCGCCGGGCAGAACATTATTGCCGACCCGGACCTCCGCGAGCGCTTGACCCGGCATGAAATGGACTACACCGCCCAACGCCTGACCCAGGCCCGGGTAATTGAGGAAACCCAGGCCAGAGCGCCGGGTTTTGCCTCGTCCGCGGTCAAGTTATCCAACGCGCTGATCACCCAGGCGGCTGACGAACTGCTGATTGAAGCCATGGGCACCCGCGGCGTCGGCTGGCAGGGTGATGCGTTTCAGGACCGGGAGATTGAAGCCACCCGGGAGTGGCTGCGGCAGAAGTCCCTGACCATAGCCGGCGGCACCAAGGAAGTGCAGATGAATATTATTGCCAAACGCGTGCTGGGGCTGCCGGACTAGGTTACGGTTGCCGGCGGCCTAGGGCTGCAGCCGCTGCAGGGACCAGCGTCCGCTGCTATCCGCCAGATAAAAGAAGCGGTCGTGTAAGCGCCCAACCCGGCCCTGCCAGAACTCATAACTTTCAGCCTGGACAACATAACCCCCCCAGGCGTCGGGTTTGGGCACCGCGCCTTCCGGATATCTGGCCTGCAGTTCCGCCACCCTGGCTTCCAGCGCCTGGCGGCTTGCAATGGGCCGGGATTGCTCGCTGGCGGCGGCGGAAAGCTGGCTGTCCCGCGGCCGGCTGGCAAAGTAAGCCTGCGCTGCGGCATCATCCAGGCGGCTGGCGCGGCCGCAGATCCGCACCTGACGTTCAAGTTCCCGCCAGTAAAACAACAGGCTGACCCTGGCGTTGTGCTGCATCTGCAGCCCTTTGGCGCTGCGGGTATCCGTATAAAAGGTAAACCCCTCCGCGCCGTAAGCTTTCAACAGCACGATGCGCGCTTGCGGCTGTCCGTCAGCATCAACAGTGGCCAGGGTCATGGCGGTGGCGTCCAGGATATTGCGCTCTTCAGCCGCCTGCATCCACAGTGAAAACTGCTGCAACGGGTCTGCAGCCAGATCCGCGGACGACAACGCCGCATCCTCATATTCACGCCGCACTTCGTGTTTGTCCGCGCTCACAACTTAAGTCCTGACACCTTTGCCGCGCACTTTACCCGTGCTGTGCAACGGGTTAAAGTGCGCGCCCCTAATCAGGCCGTTCAGCTCACATTAAGGTTCGCCCCACACACTAGCCGCTCTCGCAAACGATCTATCTGTCTGCAAACAACCGCGGTCCATAATTTCCTCACAAATTCTTAGAAGTACCCGTTAATCCCCATGAAAAATCACTATTGCACGTGCCTGCGCACCGCATTCGGCGCGCTGATGACCCTCTCAGCTTCTATCAGCTTTGCGCAAACCCCAGGCACAAGCCCCATTTTGACCCTGAGTACCGCCGGTTTAGGCATTTCTTATGGGCTGACGGCGGAACTCACCTCTCACTTCCTGCCCGGCGGACTCCAGCAGAACATCAATGACTACCTGAGCAACAACCCGCAAACCGCAACCCAGGCGGCCGCACCCAGCGTCAGCCTGCAGGCTGTGCCGGCGGTTGTGCAGCAGGGTGGCTACGTCACCTTAAGCTGGCAGAGCAACAACGCGGCATCCTGCGTAGCCTCCGGCGGCTGGCAGGGGGCCCAGATTGTCAGCGGCAGTACCGTAGTCGGCCCGCTGACCGAAAACCAACGCTTCATGCTGAGCTGCTCCGGCGCCAACGGCGGCAGCGGCGCGCTGGCTGAAGCCGAAGTACAGGTGCACAACCAGAACGGGGTCAGCGTGGACCTGCAGATCAGCGACGCCACGGTGGCACCCGACCGGAGTGTGGAACTCACCTGGACCTCAGCCAACGCCGACTACTGTGTGGCCAGCGGCGGCTGGACCGGCCCGCAGCCGGTGTCCGGTGCATTTGTCACCCCGCCGTTGACCGACTCCGCCACCTTTCAACTGACCTGCTACCAGGGTAATAACAGCGCCGTGGCCATGGCCGCCGTGGATATACGCACCAGCCTGCTCGCCTGGCGCGCCCCCACCAGCAAAGCGGACGGTTCACCGCTGGAGTCAATCGGCGGCTACAACATCTACTGGGGTACCGCGCCCAGCAATTACTCCGACAACGTCCGGGTGCCCCCGGACACCACGGAGTGGTGGGCGGACTTGTTACCCGGCACCTATTACTTTGCGGTCAGCACGGTGGATGGCGACGGCGTGGAAGGGGCAATGTCCGCTGAGGTCAGCGTGCAGGTTAAATAACCCGTCGGGCCTCAAGTCAGTTACCAGGTCAGGCCCCAGATCAGAAAAGATCATGTGTCGCTGCGGTAACGCCACACCGGCGTAAACAGCCCGTACACGAACAACAGCAGCGACAGGATCATGGCCGGCCACAAGGCTTCCAGGGTGCCGAATCTTTCGATCATCCAACCTAAGACAATGGCGCCGATCGGTGCGCTGCCGACCATGCCGACGCTGAATACGGACAGGATGCGGCCGCGGAATTCAGGCGCCGCGGACTCCTGCACAATGGTGCGCGCCAGATTGCTGGTCACCCCCATGTTGAAGCCCCAGCCGAACGAAGCCAGCACCAGCAGCCACCAGTCACCTTTAATGTAGAACAGAAACAGCACCACGATCCGCGACAACTGCATCAGCAGGTAAACCCGTCCCGGGCGCTGCATGGGCATGAAACGCAGAAGGATGGCATTGGATATGGCTGCACCGGCAAAAAACAAAGCCATCAACCCGGAAAGATCCAGCGCGTCACCGTTATAGACACGTTTCACGATGTACGGGAACACGGTCACAAACGAACCGGCGTTAAAGATGCTGGATAGAAAGTTGATCACCAGCACCTGCAGGATCACTTTATGCCTGTATACGGCCTGCAGGCCCTCGCGGATGCCGCGCAGCGCGTTCTGCCCGTTGGCCGCCGGCGCCGTCTGCGGCGCCCGGCTGACGCCAAGCATGGCCCACGCCGCCAGCAGCAGCACCACCCCCTGGCTGAGCAGCACCGGCGCTACCCCGAAGCGGTCAATCTGGCCGGCGAATATCAGGCCGATCACCTGCACGACAAAACCGGCGGCGGTAGCCGCGGTCACCCCCTGCTGCACCTGGCTGCCGGTGACCCGGTTCAGAATGGCCTGCTGCGCCGGCATGGAATACGACTGGGCAACCCCGATACCCAACCCCCAGATCATGACGCTCCAGACGTCAAACAGGTCAGCGCCGTGCATGGCGATCAGGAACAACGGGAATACCGGCGCCAGCAGGTATATGCCAACCAGCAGATTTCGTGGATCCGCGCGGTCCGCTACCGCGCCCCCCATCAACATCAGGAACACCCCGGGAATGCCGATAACAGCCTGGATCAGTCCCACCTGGTCCGCGGGCAGCAGCAATATGCCGACAAGAATCCAGTTCAGCAGCAATTGTTGCATGGCAAACGCCATGCCTGAAAAAGCGGTACCGTTTAAATATGCACGAAACTGGCCGGAGCGCCAGATATTAACTTCACTGGATTCGGACACTGATCCCCCTGCGCCATTATCAACCAATTTCGGTGCAATATCGATTAAAGTGCAAGGGACACACACCTGCAGGCCCAACGCGGGCCGTATCTTCCGGGGAGAGCATTTGGCCGCTGATGTAAAACAGGGACACCACTACCGGGATCAGGATTGGCGCGCGGAAGACTTCGCCCGCCGGGATCTGACGGATTGTGTATTTGAGGGCTGCGGTTTTGTCGCCTGTAATTTCCGCGCCGCCACCTTGCGCGGCTGCCGCTTCCAGCATTGCCGCTTTAACAACGACAATTCCACCGAACCGGCGGATTTCAGCCAGGCGCAGCTTCAGGACGCCAGCTTCAGCCACTGCAACCTGACCGTGGTGGAGTTTACCCGTATAAAGGGTTACGGCTTAACTTTTGAGCACTGCCAGATGCAGGGCGCAGACCTGTCCAAGAGCGACTTCCGCCTGCCGGTGGGCAACTCTGATCTGGTTGAGCTCACCGTTAACCACTGCAACCTCAGTTACGCAAACCTGGCCAACAACTACCTGGTGAATGCCACGGTCAGCCACTGCCGCATGCTGGAAGCCTGCCTGGATTACTGCGACTTCAGCGGCGCGTCCCTGGATCACAACGAACTGCACAACTGCACCGCCGCCGGGTTAACCCTGCGCGGTGCCGACCTGCGCGGCAGCAGCTTCAATAATATCAACCCGGCGGATATCGACCTTAAGGACGTAAAACTCTACTTCAGCCAGTTAACTTACCTGGCTGAAGCGATTGGTGCGGCGGTGGAGCCGGACCCTTAGCCTGCCACCAACTCCTCAGTTGATGGCCAGCAATTCAACTTCAAAGACCAGGGTCGCCTGGGGCGGGATGGAGCCGCCGGCGCCGCGGGCGCCGTAAGCCAGATCCGGCGGGATCACCAGCTTCCACTTTGAGCCCACGGACATCAGTTGCAGCGCTTCCGTCCAACCTTTAATCACCCCGTTAACCGGAAAACTGGCCGGCTGATCGCGCTGCACGGAGCTGTCGAAGACCTCGCCGCTGGTCAGGGTGCCGTGATAGTGGGTGGTGACGGTGTCGGTCAAAGCGGGCTTGGGCCCTTCGCTGTCGACCATGACCTGGTAAAGGAGCCCCGACGGCAGGCTGACTACGCCGGGCTGCTTGGCAAACTCGCTGCGGAAAGCATCGCCGGAGGCAGTTTCCCCTGCATAGGCCTCCTGCTGCTTGGCGGCAATAGCGGTCTGAAAGGCCTGCAACAAAGCTTCCGCATCTTCCGTGCCGACTCTGTTCGCCTGTCCATTCAGGGCGTCGCTCACGCCGGCGGTAAAAGCCCGGGCGTCCAGCACGCCGGCGGTCTGATTCTGTAACTGCGCAGCCTGGCTGTTACCGAGCAGATAACTGGCCTTGGCTATGTCGTCTTCAAGAGGTATTATGGCAGCTTTGTTGTCATTATTTTCCGGCGATTGATCCTCAGCAATTGCGGCTCTTTCGCAACCCAGTAGCATCAGGCCTGCTGAAACCCCCAGCAGAACGCCGTATACGGTCTTTTTCATCACAAATTCCTCAGTTGTCTATCTACGTCGAGTTGCGGCGTGCATTACTACCGGGTTACATTCTCCACACAGGACCTTGGAGCATATTTGATAGTCTGCTGAGGCGTATTGGGGGATACCCTTTCAGCATGGCTTCACAGGCGCTACTGGAACTTAACCGGCCGCCGGTGAGTCACACTAGAAAGTATGGTGCTTGCTAACACGCGAGCCGCAGGGCGCATCTTAGCAGACAGATGCGCTGCTTGGCGGGGAATATTATCTATACGTCTGTGGTGGGTGAAATCACAATATGTTTTTGCAGTTTAATCGGTTGATCCGTCGATGGTTTTCACAACCGCGCATACGCGGCAGCGTCTGGCTGCTGGCGGTTGCCGCTTCAGTTACCGCCTGGGCCCAGTCAGGCAGCGACGGCATCCATCCTGAAGAGACGGTTGACGCCAAGGTTACGCCGCCCCTGTTGAAGCCCCTGGACGTGCACCCGCGCACCAGCCTCACGGTGGTTGAGCAGTTGCGCCACAACCACTACGTAAAGAAACCGTTGGACGACGGCATCTCCAGCGAAATTTTTGACAAATACCTGAACACCCTGGATGCCGGCCGGGCCTATTTTCTGGCTGCTGACATCGAGGAGTTTGAACAGTACCGCTATGCCCTGGACGACTCGCTGAAGCGCGGCGATCTGGAACCCGCTTTTATCATCTTCAACCGTTATCAGAGCCGCGCCGTCGACCGCCTGCAGTTTCTGCTCGACCAGGTTAAGCAGGGCTTGCAGGACCTCGATTTTGCGGTTGACGAATCACTGGAAATCGACCGCGAAAATTCCGCCTGGCCGGCTGATGAGGCCGCCCAGGACGAGTACTGGCGCAAGCGCCTGAAAGCGGCGGTACTGAGCATGCGGCTGAACGACAAGGAATTTGAAGAAATCAGCGAGTTGCTGACCAAACGCTACCGCAACCGCCTGAAGCAGACTGTGCAGAACAAAAGTGAGGACGCTTTCCAGGTATACATCAATGCCTTTGCCAGCACCTACGATCCCCACACCCAGTATTTTTCTCCGCGCACCTCACAGAATTTCAACATCAACATGTCGCTGTCCCTGGAGGGCATTGGCGCAGTCCTGAAGAGTGAGGACGATTACACTGAGGTGGTGCGCCTGGTACCCGCCGGGCCTGCGGACAAAGCCGGCGCCATTCAGGTAGAGGACAAAATTGTCAGCGTCGGCCAGGGCGGCCAGGGCCCGCTGATTGATGTGGTCGGCTGGCGTCTGGACGATGTGGTTGAACTGATTCGCGGGCCCAAGGGTTCCACCGTGCGCCTGGAAGTGATTCCCGCCGGCAGCGAAGACGATACCAGCAAGGTAGTGACCATCACCCGTAACACGGTACAACTGGAAGAACAGGCGGCCCAGGCCAAGCTGCTGACCCTGCATGACACCAAAATAGATAAAGAGCTGCGCATCGGCGTCATCGACGTGCCTACCTTTTATGTGGATTTCCGCGCCAGCCAGCAGGGTGACCCCAACTACCGCAGCACCACCCGCGACGTGGCCAAACTGATTAACAAGCTGAAAGAAGAAAACATCGACGGCCTGATTATCGATCTGCGCGACAACGGCGGCGGCTCCCTGCAGGAAGCCGACACGTTGACGGGTTTGTTTATCGAGTCAGGGCCTACCGTGCAGGTTAAAAGCGCGCGCCGGCGCCCCAACGTATATGCCGACACCGACAAGTCCATTGCCTGGGAAGGGCCGCTGGCGGTGATGGTGAACCGCCTGTCGGCTTCCGCCTCGGAGATTTTTGCCGGTGCCATTCAGGATTACGGGCGCGGGCTGATTATCGGCAGCCAGACCTTCGGCAAGGGCACCGTGCAGACCCTGATTCCGCTGAACCGCGGCCAGTTGAAGATTACCGCGGCCAAGTTTTACCGGGTATCCGGGCAGAGTACCCAGCATCAGGGCATCATCCCGGACGTCGCCTTCCCGGAACTGTTTGACGTGGAAGAGGTAGGCGAAAGCTCCCTGGACGACGCCATGCCCTGGGACATGATTAAACCCGCCGTCTACGATCAGTCCATGGAACTGGCGCCGCTGCTTGAAGAATTGCGCCTGCGCCACGACGGCCGGGTCGCCGACAACGTCGACTTCAACTACATCCGCGCGCTGTCCGCCAAAAGCAAACAGGCGTCCGCACGCACTCATCTTTCCCTGAACGAATCCCAGCGCCGCGCGGAAAAAGCGCAAGATGATCAATGGCGTCTGGATCTGGAAAACAGCCTGCGCATTGCCAAGGGGAAAACCCCGGCCAAGAGTCTGGATCACCTTGAAGAGCTGCATGACGCTGAGAACGAGGACAAGTCCGCGGCTGACGAAGCCCCGATTGACGCGGCACACGCCAGCGCCGGCATAACCCAAGAAGACCCGGCCCCGAAGGCTGACGCCGCGGAAGCTGAAATAGAACTGATCGAAGACGACGCCATGCTGGAGGAAGCCGGCAAGGTGCTGTTGGACCTGATCAGCCTGACCCGGCAGATTGCCCAGCTGGAACCGGTACCCGCGGACAACAAGATGAGCGCTGCGGCGGATTTGCCGTCACAGCAAGCCCGCACCGACGGCTGACCAGCAGCCTTCACAGAAAGCTACCTTCCCCGAAGGCTATCCTTCCGGGAACGCTAACCTTCCGGCCCTAACCTTCCGGCCTTAACCTTCCGGCAGGGCAAATTCCAGGCGCCGCTCCCGTATGGTGGTGAGCAGCGCCTTTTCAAAGTCATCCACGCTCATGGTGTGCTGGTCCCTGTGGCCGTAACGGCGCAGCGTGACCGTTCCATCCGCTGCCTCCCGCTCACCGACAATCAGCAGGTTAGGAATCTTGCGGGTGGTGCCGGAGCGGATCTTTTTCGGCAGCGTATCGTTTGAAGGCGCCAATTCCGCGCGCACCATCTGGCCGCGCAGGCGGTCAACCAGGCCGCCGGCATATTCGTCGAACTGTTCCGATACCGTCAGCACCTGCACCTGCAGCGGCGCCAGCCAGGTTGGAAACGCGCCGGCGTAGTGCTCAATCAGAAACGCCACAAAGCGTTCATGGGTGCTGAACGGCGCGCGGTGAATACAATACGGCACGTGTTCCTCACCGTCCGCGCCGACATACTTCAAACCCATGCGTTCGGGCACGGCAAAGTCCAACTGCACGGTAGACACGCTCTCTTCCCGGCCGGTGACGGTGACAAACTGGAAGTCCAGCTTCGGACCGTAAAAGGCAGCTTCGCCAACCCCTTCTTTGTAGTCGGTCTGCATTTCCCGCAGCACTTCAACCAGAATCGCTTCGGAAGCCTCCCAGGCGGCCGGGTTGTCGACGTATTTGTCTTTGCCCTTGGGATCTTCAGGGTCCCAGCGGGACAGGCGGATCTGAAAGTCATCCAGCCCCAGAATCCGGTAAGCGGTGCGCGACATTTCGATCACCGCCTTGAATTCGTCTTTGATCTGCTCCCGGGTGCAGTAAATGTGCGCATCGTTCATCGCCATGCCCCGCACTCTGACAAGTCCACCCACCGCACCCGAATCTTCAAAGCGGTACACCTGGCCGTACTCCGCCAGGCGCATGGGCAGATCCCGGTAGCTGCGCGGTTCCGCGGCAAAAATCTTGTGGTGATGCGGGCAGTTCATGGGCCGCAGCCGGTAAGCTTCTTTCAAGCGCTGCTCCGGCTGCGCCGCATCGCCGGCCGCCGCCCCGGCTTCACCCGCCTCCTCCGACCCCTCCGCCTCCACGGACTCAAACAACTCCATTGAGGGGTACATATCTTCCGCGTAGTAGGGCAGATGGCCGGTGGTATGATAAAGGGACTCCTTGGCCAGGTGCGGGGTGGCAACACGCTGATAACCGGCTTTGAACTCCAGCTCTTTGGCCAGGTTTTCAAGCTCTTCACGGATAACCGTGCCGTTGGGCAGCCACAAAGGCAAACCCTTGCCGATGTCCTGATCGATGGTGAAGATACTCAGCTCGCGGCCCAGCTTCTTGTGGTCCCGGGCTTGTGCTTCCTCAAAGGCGGTAACGTGTTTGTCCAGGGTTTCCGCATCCAGAAACGCCCATGCATAAATGCGGGTCATCATCACGTTGTCCGAATCCCCGCGCCAATAGGCGCCCGCCACCGAGCGCAGCTTAAAGCCGTCGCGGGGAATGTCCCTGGTGGTGTGCACATGGGGACCTTCACACATGTCCAGAAAAGGTCCGTTGCGGTAAAAGGACAAGCTGCTGAGGCCGTGTTTGTCGATCAACTCCGCCCCGTACTCCTGTTTATAGGGTTCACCCATTTCCGCAATCCGCTGCAGGGCTTCCGCGGCCGGCAACTCTTCGTGGTCGAACCGCTGACCTTTCTTGATGATTTTTTTCATGCGGCGGGTCAGTTCCGGAAAATCCTCTTCGGTGAGCGGTTCGCTGAGGATGAAGTCGTAGTAAAACCCGTCACTGATCGGCGGACCAAAGCCCAGGGTGCTGCCGGGCCGCATCTCCAGCACCGCCTGCGCCATGACATGCGCCAGACTGTGGCGCACCTTGTACAGTTCATCCTGCGCCTGGGAATCCCCTTCGTGTTCAAATACCTTCATTGTTGTACCTGTCTGCAATGCTTAATTCTGCCGCTCAACAAAAAAACCCCGGTGGCCGTGCCTCCCGGGGTCTTGTTGGGGAAGCGGCAACCTGGGGAGCCGCCGCTTGTCAAATATTACGTTCGCGCGCGACTCACCAACCTCTGGTCGTAGTGGTTCCGGTAGTTCGCGTCTGCGTGCGCTGCCTGATTTTCAGCCCACGCTTGTTCTGCTCAACGTTCATGACGCGCAATTTATCATCCAAACGCGCAATTTTGTACCCTCGGTTGAATTAAAGGCGCGGATTATGCGACCCGGGTCGCGCTGTTTCCAAGTACAATAACCGCATGGATCAGATTCTGCCGCCGGACATACAATGGATCGTACCCCCCCTGGGCACCCTGCTGGTGGCGGCCGCGGCCTTCTGGTTCTTGAATAAAACCCTGGCCAACCGCCCCACCCTGGGTCTGTACCGCCAGCTTTTTTTTGTCGCCATTGCCATTACTGCGGCATTTGCTTTTGTCGGCGCGCTGCCGCTGCAGGACAAAACCCTCATCTTCCAGATCATGGCACTGCTGCTGACGACATTGGTCGGCTTGTCATCCACAACATTTGTCAGCAATGCCATGGCCGGGCTGATGCTGAAAGCCACCGGCGGTTTTAATGAAGGTGACTACATCCGCGTGGGCGACTACTTCGGCGGGGTCAAAACCAAGGGCCTGCTGCACACCGAGATTCAAAGTGAAGACCGGGACCTGATCCACCTGCCCAACCTGTACATCATAACCAACCCGGTGCAGGTGGTGGATCAGAAAGGCACGCTGATTTCCACGGAGTTATCCATCGGCTACGACGTGCACCGGCGCCGGGTCAGGCGCCTGTTGCTGGCCGCCGCGGAACAGGCCAACCTGACCGAGCCGTTTGTGCTGATCACCACCCTGGGCGACTATGCGGTGACATATCGGATCAGCGGTCTGCTGGAAGACGGCAGCACCGCCATCAGCAGCCGCAGCAGCCTGCGCGGCGCGGTATTGGACGTGCTGCACGAAGACGGTGTGGAGATCATGACCCCGGCGGTTATGAACCAGCGGCCGCTGTCGCCTGACGCCGCGGTTATTCCGGTCAAGGTGTTCGGTGACAGCCCGGATGCGGACAACGGCAAAGCTGAAAAAGCCATGTTCGACAAGTCCGAACTGGCCGGACGCCTGAGCCGCTTCCGCGAGCGCAAAGCCCGCCTCAGCGACGAACTGAAAGAACTGCGCGATGCTGACGAAGCCGCCAACGCTGAGGCCATTGCCCGTCACGAACGGCAAATCGGCCGTCTTGACGCCGTGCTGGAAAACTACCGCGACCGCGATGACTGAGTTTCCCGAACTGCCCAACCTGCACGCTCTGGTGATGCTGGTCACCACCATTGTGGCGCTGTATATGTTCAGCAAAGACAAATGGATGCTGGAAATCACCTCGCTGGGATTGCTGGTGGCGCTGGTGGTTTTCTTTTCCGTGTTCCCGTTTGCCGACTTTGAGGCCACCACCCTGTTTTACGGCTTTGCCCACGAAGCCCTGATCGCCGTGTGCGCACTCATGGTACTGGGACAGGGGCTGGTGCGCACCGGCGCGCTGGAGCCGGTGGGCCGCATCCTCGGACGGTTGTGGGGCCAGGCGCCGTTCCTGTCGCTGCTGGCAACCCTGCTTGTGGGCGCGGTGTTGTCCGCTTTTGTCAACAATACCCCCATTGTTGTGCTGCTGTTGCCCATCCTCATCAGCGTCTGCCTGCGCAACAACACTTCACCCTCGCGCATCCTCATGCCCATGGGTTTTGCCACCCTGGTGGGGGGCATGGCCACCACCATCGGCACGTCGACAAACCTGTTGGTCGTCAGTGTGGCGGAAGACCTGGGCATGCAGAAATTCGGCCTGTTTGACTTTGCGCTACCGGCCAGCATTGCCGGCGCCGTGGCCATCATCTACCTGTGGCTGATTGCGCCGCGTCTGCTGCCGGGACGGGTCTCCAAGCTGTCCGACCCCTCGCCGCGCCTGTTCGACGCCCGCCTGCTGCTCACCGACGAATCCCTGGCCAGCGGCAAAACCCTGGCGGAAACCATTGCTTTGACCGGCGGTGACATGCAGGTGGTACGCATCCGCCGCGGCGACACCGTGGTGATGCCGCTGCCCGACGTGCAACTGCGGGGCGGTGACCGTTTGCGCGTGCGTGATACGCCGCAGAACCTGAAATCCTTTGAAGAGTCGCTGCGCGCGGTATTGTATTCCGGCGACACCGCGGTTGACGAAGAGCACCCGCTGTCCGCCGGCAATCAGACCCTGGCGGAAATAGCCGTTGTGCAGGGTTCCAGCCTGGACCGCGCCAACCTGTCTTATGCACGCTTCATCGACCGTTACCAGCTTGCCGTGCTGGCCCTGCACCGTGCCGGCAAAGACATCTGGCGCGCCAAAGAGGAAATCCACGAAGTGATCCTGCAGCCGGGCGACGTGCTGCTGGTGCAGGGCGCAAGAGACCAGATCCGCCGCATCAAAAGCTCCACCGAGTTTCTGGTGCTGGACAGCAACGTGGAGTTACCCAGTTCGGAAAAGTCTTCCCTGGCGCTGGCCATCCTTGCCGCCGTGGTTGTATTGGCCGCCACCGGGGTCATGCCCATCGCCATTGCCGCCACCGCCGGCTGTGCCGTCATGCTCGGCACCCGCTGTCTGGGTCTGGGTGCCGCCATCCGCGCCATTTCGCCGTCGGTGTACTTTGTGGTGGCGGCCAGTCTGGCGCTGGGCCTGGCACTGCAGATTACCGGCGCCACCGAATATCTGACCCAGGTGTTCCTGTATTTTACCGCGGGCGCCAGCCCCACCGTGGTGTTGTCCGCCCTGATGCTGCTGCTGGCGGTGCTGACCAATATTGTCAGCAACAATGCCGCAGCGGTGATCGGCACGCCCATCGCAATCGGCATTGCGGAAGCCCTGCAACTGCCCGCGGAGCCTTTTGTGCTGGCGGTGCTGTTCGGCGCCAACATGAGTTACGCTACGCCGATGGCTTACAAGACCAATCTGCTGGTCATGAGCGCCGGCAACTATACGTTTAACGAGTTTGTCAAAGTGGGGGTGCCGCTGACCGTGTTAATGTGGCTGACCCTGACCTGGGTGCTGACCAGCCTGTACTTATGAAACGTCCTGCTGTGCAATGGCTGTTGCTGGTGCTGGCCGGCATCATTCCCGCCGCTGTTGCACAAGCACCGCCGAACATTCTGCTGCTGGTGGCTGAAGATCTCAGCCCACGCCTGGGCGGTTACGGCGACCCGGTGGCCGACACCCCAAGCCTGGACGCGCTGGCTGCCCAGGCGGTGCGCTACACCCGCGCCTATACCACCGCCGGGGTTTGCGCACCCAGCCGCGCGGCGCTGATCACCGGTCAGCATCAGATCAGTTTTGCCGCCCAGCATATGCGCACCTCAAGCGGGCCGCTGGGCCCCTACCTGGCCAGACCCGGCCCCGAAGTGCGCGCGTTTCCGGAACTGCTGCGACAGGCCGGCTATTACACCTTCACCGACCGCAAGCTGGACTACCAGTTCAGCGGCGTGACCGCCGGCAGCGGGCCTTTCAGTATCTGGGATGCGGAAGGCGCCGCGGACACCGCCTGGCGCCAGCGCCGCGGCCGGCAACCATTTTTCGGCATGATCAACTTCCTGGAAACTCACGAAAGCGGCGTCATGCGCCCCACCGGCCCGCCGCACAGTGACACCCATCAACAGACTCAACAAATGCGCCAGGCATTCGGGCTGGTCGCCAAAGCCGTGACCGAGCCGGCACGGGTGATCTTGCCGCCCTACTATCCGGATTTGCCGGAAGTACGCCGGGACCTGGCCCGCCACTACGACAATATTCACCGCATGGATCAGCGGGTGGGGCGTATTCTCGGTGAGCTGGCGACGGATGGCCTGCTGCACAACACAGTGGTCATCTGGACTTCGGATCACGGTGACGGCCTGCCGCGGGCCAAGCGCGAACTTTACGAATCCGGCCTGCGGGTGCCGTTGCTGGTGCGCCTGCCCGCAGCGCTGCGGCAACAGCACAACACCGCGGCGCCCGGTGCAACGGACACCCGGCTGGTGTCTTTTGTCGACCTGGCGCCAACCATTCTGACCCTGGCCGGAGTGCCCCGGCCGCCTTATCTGCACGGGCACAATATCTTTCAAAGCCAGCGCCGGCACATCTTTGCCGGCCGTGACCGGATCGACGAAGTCACCGACCGCCAGCGTGCGGTCAGCGATGGCGAATTCAAATATATTCACAGCTGGCACCCCGGAGTGGCCGGCGGGCATGCGCTGGCCTACCGTGACAACCTGGATATGGTGCGGGCCATGCGCAGGGCGTACCTGGCGGAGGAACTTAACCCCGCGCAGCAGCGCTGGTTTCAGCCCGCGGGGACGGAACAGCTTTACCACCTGCCAAGCGACCCCCATGAACTGACCAACCTGGCCATGGAACCGCAATACCAGGCGCACAAAGCCAGGCTGCAGGATGTGCTGCAGCACTTCCTGCTGCACATCGGCGACACCGGCGCCATTGCGGAAGCCCAGTTGCGTGAATCTCTGCTTCTGGAGGATGCCATCCCGCAGACACCGCCGCCCCAGGTCCGGCTGGGCGGCTCTAGTATCCGCCTCACTCACCCGCTGGGCTCGTCCACCGGTTACCGGTTTGCCGGGGAAGACCCCTGGCGGTTGTATACCGGAACTCTGCAGACTGCGGATATTCCGTCTCGGGCTGACGCCATTGAGGTCAAATCCGTGCGCTACGGTTGGCGCGAAAGTACCGTCGTGCGGAAATCCTTGGCGGATCTGTCACACAAATGACAGACTTGCGGTATCTAATGCTTAAACTTGAATCTCCAGGCGAAAAAGACGCCAAATTGCGACAAAAAGTACCTAACACAAACTATTGCGCAAATTGTTTGCCTTTTTTATGCTTATGTAAGTGTTCCTGCCTGGAGGCGTGCCAACTCCACGTAAAATGAACGCAAAATCGGCAGGAAAAAGGCACATATTTGAGGGGAAACAGGAAAAACGCGCAAAATTGGCGTATAAAGTGACATTATAACAGTGATCGCCTGCTCGGCTGGAAAAGAACAACAATAACTCACCACGCAAAGCACAAAAATCAGGGCGAGTACACAAAGGACTGTTCAGGGGTACCATGTTATTTAGTTGGGTAACAAGTCTTTTTTCCAAGCCTAAGGCCGCGAAAGGCAAGTCTATGGGCAAACGCACCAGCCAGCGGCGCAGCAAATCCAGTCAGACGCCTGCCGCCCGCCACCCTTACCGCGCCGTCTCCGTATACAGCCGCAGCCCTTGCTGTGCAGCCTCTAAGCGCTTGAAAAATGAGAAGTTTTTAGCCGCGTACGCGCCGGTATTGCCACTCGGCGGTTGCACTCACCCGGAACAATGCCGGTGCCGTTACCGGCACTACGAAGACCGGCGCCAGGAGATGCGCAGAGACAGCGACCACGGGCTGCCGGGACGGGTATGGCATGAACACGACCGCCGCCACAGGCGCAAAGACCGCCGTAAATCACAGTCCAACGCCAGCGCCGCTTAAGGGCACTAGGATACTCATCCCATTAACCTGTCCGGGTGTGTCCGCTAAACTGTAAATACTGACACAGCAGGGCGCATGATCGATGAGCGATACGGACCAGAACGCGGTCAACAGGGCTGAGGTATTTACCCGCCCCAACGAAGAGTTACTGGCTGAATGGGCAATCGATACCTCCGTTGACCCCTACTCCCTGCCTTTGGAAAAGCTGGACCCCGGCCACCCGGACCTTTTTGAAGACGGCAGACAGCTACCCTACTTTGAGCGGCTGCGGGCCGAAGACCCCGTCCACTACACCGAGGTCAGTCAGTTCGGACCGTACTGGTCGGTGACCCGCTTCGACGACATCATGGCCGTGGACACCAACCACCAGACCTTTTCCTCCGACTTCCGCCGCGGAGGCATATCGTTGGGCGGCATGGAACAGCCGGAAGGCGCGGACGAATACGATCTGCCGATGTTCATCCAGGAAGACCAGCCCAAACACGACGAGCAGCGCAAGGTTGTGGCGCCGGCGTTCACCCCGACCAAAATTGCCGCGCTGGAATCCCTGATTCGCCAGCGCGCCGGTGACATTCTGGACAACCTGCCCCGCAACGAAGAATTCAACTGGGTGCGCGAGGTTTCGGTGGAACTCACCGGCCAGATGCTGGCAACCCTGTTTGACGTACCCCAGGAAGACCGCCACAAGCTCATCCACTGGTCCGATGCGGTACAGAATCTGAGCAACCCGGAATTCTACAACACCATCGAGGAAGGTTTTGCCGACCTGTGGAAGTGTTACGAATATTTTGCCGCCGTATGGCAGGAACGCCTGGCGCAGAACGAACCAGGCACGGACCTGATCTCCATGCTGGTACACGGCGAAAGCACCCGCAACATGCCGCCCAACGAATATCTGGGCAACATCCTGCTGCTGATTGTCGGCGGCAACGATACCACCCGGAACTCCATCTCAGGCGGCGTGCTGGCCCTGAATCAGTTTGCTGACGAGTACCAGAAGCTGCGTGAAAATCCGTCTCTGATCAACTCCATGGTGCCGGAAATTATCCGCTGGCAGTCACCGGTGGCGCACATGGCGCGCACCGCCCTCAAGGACAGTGAACTGGGCGGCAAGCAGATCAAAGCCGGCGAGCGGGTGGTCATGTGGTACCTGTCCGGCAACCGCGACCAGTCCGCCATCGACAAGGCGGACCAGTTCATCATCGACCGGGACAATCCGCGCAAACACCTGTCTTTCGGTTTTGGCATTCACCGCTGCGTGGGTAACCGCCTGGGGGAAATGCAACTGCGGGTGCTGTGGGAAGAGATCATGAAGCGCTTCGACCACATCGAAGTGACCGGCGAACCCGTGATGCTGAAGTCCAGTTTTATCAACGGCATCCGCGAACTGCCGGTGACCATCAGAGCCTGACGCCAACCAGGCTCAGCCCCACTCAGCCTGGCTTCAACGCAACAACGCCCCCGGCTGCGGACCTCAGGTGCCGGCCACCTTGGCCTGTTCTTCTTTCACCCGCAACAACAGCAGTGCGCCGATGATCATCAGCGATGCCAGCGAGGCAAATCCCACCCGTTGGGAGTTGAACCATTCGGTGGTGGCGGCTACCAGCAGCGGCGCCAGAAAGGCCGTTACCGTGGCAGACAGCGCAAACAAGCCAAAAAACTGTGTGGCCATTTCCGGCGGTGAGATTTTTGCCATCAACGTGCGCGAGGCGGAAAGACCGGTGACAAAAAACATCGCAAACACCTGGTTGGTGCAGAAGTAAAACAACTCCGCAAAGGTGCTGAAATAAGGTGCGTCCCAGACCGGGTCCGTGCCCACATGCACCACGTAAAGTACGGTATCAGGCTGCACTGAAACCAGGGTAAGCAGCACCGCTGAACTCACCCCGATGGCAATCTGCAGAGCGCGGATGGAGCCTACCTTGTCGTCCAGCCGGCCGCCGATATAGGCCCCCAGCATGGCGGACGCACTGGTGCATAAGCCGAAAATCAGCAGGGTGGTGGTATCCCAGCCGAAGGTGCCGGAGGCATACACGCCGCCGAAGGTCATCACACCGACCATGCCGTCGATAAAAAACATCCGCGCCAGCAGGTAAATGCCGATGTTCGAATAGTGTTTCACTTGCCGCAAGGTCTGCACGACGTCTGCCACACCCTGCCGCGCAAGTTGCCACATGGGTGTGCTGGAGGCGCGTCCGTCCGGCGTAAACAACAGTACCGGCAGCGTCATCAGCAGCATCCACACACCGGCAATGGGCCCGACAATCCGGTTGTGTTCATGGGCGGCCTGATCAATGCCGAATAAAGGCTCAGCCGGCAGAAAGGACCACGCCTGAGTCCCAGGCATGGAGAACGCAAACAACACAAACAGCATCAGCAACAGGCCACCCACGTTGCCCAGCGAGAACGCCAGACCGGAGATCAGCCCCACCCGGTTAACCGGCGCCACCGAAGGCAGCATGGCGTTGTGGAATACCTCCGAGGTGGTAAACGCCACTTTGATCAGCAGTAACAGAATCAACGACAGGGTGATGCCCAGCCCTGCCCCGGCGGGTTTAACAAACCACAGCAGCATGGCCCCCACCCCCATCACCAGCACGGTACCCAACACCCAGGGTTTGCGGCGTCCGTCTTTGTCCGCAATGGCACCCAGAAACGGCGCGGTGGCGGCGAGGATAAATCCGGCACCGGCGGTGAGGTAGCCGATGAGTGCCTGGCCCCGTACCGGGTCCCCCACCACGGTGTTGCTGAAGTAGGGATAGAAGATGTAGATCACTACCATGATGTAGTAGGGATCACGCGCACCCTGGCCAAAAGTCCAACTGAGGTAGCCCAGTGGCGGCGCGGCGGGGGTGCCCGCCAGGGAAACAGCCGGGGTACTCAAGCTATTCGTCCAGCCGCCGGATCTCCGGCGCTTCACCGGTGGTGCCTTTGGTTATCCCGCTGACGTTGGAATCCCGGGCTGACGAGCGCGGGAAACGTTTGGAGAGTTCCGGCCCGGCTGCGGTCAGACCGCCGTCGACAATAATCGATTCGCCGGTGACAAATCTGGCATCGTCGCTGGCCAGAAACAAAGCCGCGCCGGCAATATGGTCGCCGTCTCCATGTTCGGGCCAGGGCTGAGCGCCGGCAAAACGTTCCCGGGCCTGTTGCAGACGGTCTCCGGCAGCCAACGGCGTAGCAATAAACCCCGGGCAGATGGCATTAACCCGGATCTTGTCCGGCGCCAGTTCCACCGCTGAGGACTTGGTTAAACTGATCACCGCGGCTTTGGCCGCGGAGTACACCAGCGGGCCGCCGTCACCGCTTAAACCGGCAATGGAAGCGGTGTTGATGATGGAGCCGCCGTCACGCTGCTCGCGCATGATACGGGCAGCATGTTTAATACCCAGAAACACCCCTTTGGCCAGCACGTCCATGGTGTAATCCCAGGCTTCCACCGTGGTTTCGGTCAGCGGGCCGATGGCGCCGCCCACCCCGGCGTTGTTGAACACAATATCCAGGCGGCCGAAAGCGTCCGCGGCACAGGCCAGCATGGCTTGGATATCAGCCTCATTGGCGACGTCGGTCTTGATGAACCGCACCTGGTCCGCAAAACCCTGACCGGCTGCTTCCGCAACCACCTGTTCACCGGTTTCGGTATTGTAGTCCGCCACCACCACCCGGGCGCCTTCCTGCAGAAAACGCAACACGGTGCTGCGGCCCATGCCGCTGGCACCGCCGGTGACCACAGCTACTTTTTCATCCAGACGGTTTCCCACTCCCAAGGCCCTTCCCCCATTTCGCGTGAAGACATCCCGGAGGGTATCACGCCTGGGGGAGGGACCAGAAGGCCCGCCGGGGCGGGCCTGAGAGGGGTGAGCTAGGTTACACCGAGAGTGGTGCGGTAGTGGGTGTAGTTTGAGTAGCCGATTTGCATAGCGGGTAAAGGCGCAGTGTTGGTCCAGAGATCCACGAACGAAGATCTGTCGGAATGACGGCGGACAAATCCGCCGCTGCTAACAAGAAAGCCTGCCAAATCGAGCGAGCCGCTATTGGTGCGCCATTGTAATCCTGCAGGCGAACCGGCAGCAAAGCCTGCGCTGGTGATGGTACCGCCACCGAAGCCTTGAACAGATAAACTCTCATCGTTTGAAATTAATACAATGGTATCGTCAGCGCCCAGCTTATCAGCACCCGTCCACTGCTGGCCAGCATCCAGTGAAACAGCATTCGACTCCGGGTCAACTACAACAAATATGGTGTATGTCGTGTCCGCATCGAAGGTGCGACTGCCTGAGACACCGGCACTGGACGTTCCATCAACCAGATCAAAATTCACCGTTTCGTTGAGTTGGAAACCCACCTGCAGTGACGGTGTGTTAGTGCCAGTGTCCGGATTGTGCAGCCGGACGTGAACCGAAATGTCGTCACCGAAACTGCCGCCGCTTAGAAGACCTGCAATGACTTCATCATGGCTGGCGGAGTCAGAGCTCCAGCCGCTTTCACCATTTGCGGAAAACTGTACCTGCCAGCCTTCAAAGCCCGCGGGCAACACCGCCGCAGGGGCAATGTCCGTCGCAGCGTCGATGTTGTCCAACTCATCACCGCGCAGGAACAGTTCGCGTTCAATCCAATATTGGGATACATCAATCTGGGGGCTGCCATTGTTGGTATCAACCTGGGTGAAGAAGACGTGGAGCGGGGTCGCAAAAAGCTCAACGGGGCTGGTTCCACCACCACCAGTGTATCGCTGCAGGTTACCCAAATAGTCGAGCCGGGCGGCCGGACTGGAAAACGTGCCCCAGTTGACGTACCAAGAGGATATTGGACCAGATTGCGATAAGAAAACGTTGGAGCCGATGTGTCCACCCCTACTGCCTATAATCGGCGCCCCATCTGACGATATCAGGATCACCTTGTCGTCATCACCAAGGTTATCGGTGCCGGACCATTTCTCCGCGGAGTTCAACTGAAATGGTGCGGTACCATCACCCTCCGCATCAATTACAATGTAAACGTTATAGGTGACGCCTAGATCAAATTCTCGATTCCCATCCGTGTCGACCGATGACGAACCTTGCAACAGATCGAACACCACCACCCGCGACTCAGCGTTGACGTTCTGATCTATTTCTACCCGGTAAAGAATCGGACGCGATTCGAACCCATCCACCGACCTCTGGACCATCCAGATATCGTGAACGTCTGCAGTTCGATCCAGACTCAACTCATCAAAATTGTCCACCCAGGAATTCGGATCATTCGGTGTCAGACTGAACCAGACGTTCCAGCCATCACCCAGCGGGTTACCCGGATTTTCAAACAACGTGAAATTGCGGTCGTCGGTGACGTTGCCGTCTACGGATCTGTCCTCACCCGCCTGCAGATCCACCCAATAGCTGGAATAGTCCAGTTGCGGGCGTTGTGCACCGGTCCATACGGCGTTCCCTGCCCACAGATCCAGCGAGTTGATGTCATTGTCATAGAAACGTCTGAACAACCCACCACCATTGAGAGCTGCGGCTGACGGTCTTGAACCGCCAGCAGCGGTCAACCATGCGGCCTGCTCACCCGCCGTGAAGACCGCGCCAGTGATACCGGATCGGCCCCATCCCTGAACGGGGCTGCCGTCACTGGAGATCAGCACAATATGGTCGTCCGCACCTAGATTTTCCCCACCGGACCAGGTATTGCCTTCCAACATGTCGAAAGCCAGCAGGCGGCTCTGCGCGTCTTTGGTAAAGTTGGCTTCGTCCACCACGATGTAGATCCAGTACTCTACCCTTACATCAAACGTACGCTGACCCAGATACTCGGAGGACACACCACCTTCAAGATACTGAGTGTTAGAGTCGGGGCTGTAGATGTCGCTTAGATTAAAGACCACCACCTGTTCCGCTGGTGGCACGGGTGTAGTGAAATCGAAAGTCCTGGAGGCAGCGGCGCTGATGTTACCGGCCAGATCAATCTGGCGGACCTCAAGCAACATGGTGCCTTCTTGCGGGACATACTCCCTGCTCCACCCCTCATTAGGATCAGAGCCGGAATAGTTCACCCGGTACTCGACAACCGCATCATCTTCGACGTTGCTTATAACCGGAAAACCATTGGCATCCAGATCTGCCGCCAGTTCCAACACCCGTACCTGGCTGTCGAAGGTAAAAACAAGCTCTGTCTGAATGCCTACGCCAAACAAACTGCCGTCCTCAAATCGGACGATCTGCCGGGCCAGCACGGTGTTTTCGCCTTCCGCGGCAACAAAGGTATCCAACCCATCGTTCCATGTTGTACCTCCGTCCGTACTCCACTGCACCACCGCGTCCGGCCAGAGTATATCGGGACGTACCAGTTGCAGCGCACCGTTGCTGGTATAAAAATCCCTGTCCGATTCCCCCGTATCTTCTGCCGGCACAATCAGGATCTGGGGCAGCAGCAGCACGGAAGAGTCCAAAATGAATTCCAAACCTGCGGCACCACTAGTGTTGCCGGCAATATCAGTCTGGCGTACCTCCAATAAGTACTGACCATCCGCAACGCTCAGAAACGCCGCGCCCAGATCATCAACACCGTTCATGATCATCCACTCGCCGCCGTCAATGCGGAATTCCAAAACCGCGCCGGTTTCCAGACCGGATAGCGCAAAGGCCGGACGGTTTGCAGTTGGCGGATTACCGACGCCAAAACCGTTCTGCAAGCTCAAAACCGGTGTTTCAATCATGGTATCCAGAGTGAACTCCAGAATCGGAGACGCAGCGCTGGTATTGCCGTTGCTGTCCGCCTGCCGTACTTGCACTCCATTGGCACCTTCAACCGCCGCAAAAGAATCCACCCAGGTGTTACCGCCGTCTGTGCTGTACTGCAATGAGGCCTCAGGGACGACCAGCGTCGCGTCTATCAGTTCTACGGTGCCCACGTTGGTCACCAAGTCGTCCGGCACACCACTGTCGGTTTGCAACTGTAAAGCCAGCACCGGCAGCTCTGTGGGGGCATCCGGCGTGTCGTCCGGCGTGTCGGGCGTGTCGTCTGGCATGTCGTCCGGTGTGTCGTCCGGTGCTCCCGGGGGAACAAATACCGGATCTGAATCATCGTCGTCTTCTATGACATAAGCACCCGCTCCAGCCACCGCCAACAAGCTGGCCCAGGCGAGCCAGTCCGCATTGCTTTCAGCACCCGCGCCCGCGTGGGACCACAGCACACCCTGCGTGTCGCCGGCATCAGCGTCGTCTGAAGCCACCTCACCCACCATGAAGGGCAACGCCACCTGCAAAGTACTGCTGGCGCCCGGCGCAAAAAAATCAACCAGAGTGAGTACAACCTGACCATCAACTTCTACACGCAGATTCTGCCCCTGCTGGCGGACCTGCACGTCCCCGTCTACGGCCTGATCATCAGCTTTCAAGACATACTCAGCGTTCTGCTTGGTACTCCAGTTACCCCCGGCACCGCCCAAATCCTCCAACGGCACCCGGGTTGAGTTGCCACGAATAGTTTCAGTCAGGGTCCATCGACTCATTGAAAAGGCCTCGATCTATGTTGTTTTCTAGGTGACATCACCCTATGCAATTCTGCAATGCGGGTCTCAACGGTAAATTAACGAAAGGTCAACTATGTCCAAGCGATCAGTCAGTATTTTTTCAGCGCACCCGCAATGTATCGGGACATAAAAAAAGCCCGCCGAAGCGGGCTTTCCCAGGCAACACTAGTCCAGTTAGGGAGATGTGAAATACTTACTGATCACCTGATCAATCCGAGCCTGAATGGCGTCCGGATAGCCTATGTAGTCCGTCCCACCTACATTAATAACCGCCGTTCCCCAATTGTCGTGAGCCTCCCTGAAGCGATCCCGGGTAGCAACCAGCTTCCGGTGGTTGATGAGATGGCTATAGGTACTGAAGAACGCCGCCTGCGTGTCTGGCACAAGGTTGCCATATTCTTCCAATAGCTGTGCCCGGATGGCGCTGCTCTCGTTTAACCCTGCCGCGTCAATTACCGTTGACTCTTTGGGAATAACACCCCAGAACTCCAACAGCGGCAGTGGATTAACGCCGAGGTCGCCGCGGTTCTCAAAAGCGCGCACGGCCATCGCGGCAAAGTCGCTGTCTTTCACCCGGTGACCCCGGAAGTGGGGAAACACATCCTGATCGTTGTAAAACTCCTGCATGATGGAACCCACCACCGACCAGTCGTCACCGAACAGCCGCGCCAGATCGATGTATTTGATCATCGGCCTGCTCTGATAAGCCCGCAGCGGCATGGTTTCACCGCTTAAGAATTCATCCATGATCAGCCAGTCCATCACCACTTCATCCAACGTCATACCCTGACGGTTGTGGTACAGCAGGGCTTGTTCCCAGTTGTTGCCGAATACCTCGGTGCGGCTTACGAGTTTGATGACGTTGGCTTTGGCCTCTTCCTCATTGGCTTCTTTGAGCGTCGGGTGACGCAGGTTATGGCCTTTTTCGTGCAGGGCATGGTCAAAACGTCTGGCGCTGGAAAAGTTCGGGTCTTTGGTAATGTTGAATACACCCAGCCCATATCTGTAATCCCAATTGCCGCCGATCATGCGGCTGGTTACGGGTTGACCGGCGGTCCAGGTGGGCAAGGTCATCCAGTAACCGGCACAACCCCCACAGTAAGCGGTGCTGTCGACAACCAGATATTCTGAGCGAGGCCGAGGGCCCGCCGTCCGACCCTGAAACAAGGTTACCGCGTCGTACACCGCATCCCACTTGTCCATAACGTTCGCAGCATCAAATACTTTACGCGCTGCATTTGAGGGCACCGTAAACATCACGTTGTCAGACTCGAGATCACTCCAAGGCGGCAAGACAGCGCTGGCGTAAAACGTACGGTACCAGTCCCACCAACCGGTTTTCGACTTCCCGGGCGCACGCACACTGTCCGAACGGTTGTCAAAGAACGGTGACGCCACCGCCCCGCCCGTTAACGTCACGTCCAGCCATCCCTCACGAGTACCATGCGGCACGCGTACATAAATTCCACCGCCGAACGGGTTCGCTATTGATGCGCATCCCGTTTCGTCGAAATCGAATCCGGTCACAATGGTGTATGCACGATTCGTAACACGCGACAGATTCAGCGGCGGATGTGCACCCACTATCACATCCAGGCTTGCCGCAGCCGTGGTATCAGATAAGCAGACTTCAACCATCTGCCCGGCCCGCGCCCAGTATCCAGTGGGCCGGTGTGCGGGGCTATTGCGCGCGATTCCGGCATACTCCTGGTAGCTGCCGTTTATCTTCACCAGCGCACCACTGATCGGCACGGCATTCTCTACATTCTGCACCACGCCGGGAAACGCTTCCCTGGCTTCGAAAACCAGCGACGCAACATCCGCCACCTCACCGCTGTTGTAGTGGGTCACCATGATGTCATGCTGCAGGATGGTCATCACCCGGTCGACTATGGGGTATTCATGCAGCGGCAGTTGCGTAGAGCGGCTGCTGAACAGGGGCGGATAGGCTTCCTCGTACGCACTGAGATAGCTGTCCATTTCGGCCTTGTTTTCTTCCAGGTAGTAACCCCGCTGGCTTAGCACCATGTAAGGCAGAAACTCGTGCTCATACAGCTGCCCTAACTCACTACCCTGCAGTGCCTGAGTACCATCCACATGCGCGGTAAACCGGTTCAGCGTATCCTGAAATTCCAAGTGGGAGGGGTCCGGTAGCGAGTTGTCCAACTGAAAATCGTCAATGTACAGCCCAGCAGTGTACTTTGTACCCTCAGAACCATCGTGGTAAATCTCCGTATCACGCTTATCAAGGGAGCCCCATCCCACCCGAAAGGCGGTGCCCTCATCGGCCGCCGCGGCAACCAACACGTGAGTCAGGTCGACGCCGGAGGTGTTGAAACGCTCAAAACTCTTCTGGAAATACCGGTCATTCAGCATTGCGGTCACCACCTTGCGCTCCACATCCAGCACAAATTTCATGTGCCACCAGGTGTCGGTGTCCACGTTGGCGAACATGGCGGTATTGATTATCGGCGTTGAATCAAAACCCTGCTGGCCGTCGCGGGCGTAGAACTTGATCACGCCCTTACCATTGGCCTGCCGCTGAAAAGTCACCTGCACACCGGCTTTTGAATGCCCGCCCGGTGTCCACTTATCCATGATGTTGAAAAGCTGCACGATATTGTGGCCGCCCGGCACGTCCACCAGGTTGTCCACTTTGAAGTCCATCGAGACTCTTAGAATTTTAGTGCTGGTGGCCAGGGTCATGCTGTCGTTGTTGAAAAACAACCCTTCACTCAAAGTGAGTTTGATCGCGTTACGGCTGCCTTCGGTAACAAAGTTTGCGCCAGTGGGCGGACTACCATCCCACAGCGAAGGCGCAATAACTTGATAGGTAGGGTTGTCACCACTTCCACCATTTGTAAAGTTGCCGTTGAAGTTCATGCTTACCACTGTTTCCGCCTGTGCCTGCGCGAGCAGACAGATGCCAAAAAACGCGGCCAGCGGCTTGGATAACCAACTTGTTTTAAAATACTGCTTAGTGTTCATGATCTGTTCCTTAACAAATGCGCAGGCACTACTGTGCTTCGCCCAGACAATGGTTTTCCGACGCATAACCGTTACCGTATTGAACCTTCCCGTTGCTTTTGATCAGAAGGTCCACAGTCAGGTCTTGCGCAGGATCAAATTCAACGGCACAGAAATCCGAAGGCGGATCAGCGCGGCTGCTGCCCCGCAACCATTGGGCAATTTCCACTCGCGCCAGGTGCGGGCTGTTGTAATCCGCCATCAACTCGGCAATCTCTTCAAGGAATATGGCAAAACCGTCGTTCGCCGCTAACTGCGGCTGGTAGAGCACCTCAAATAGAACGCCTCCGGTAGGCAGCACGAACGACACTTTCACATCGCCATGCTCAGCCCCATTGTCGCAGTAATGGAACATGAATTTGGCGGTGGTTTCTTCCGCCGTGTGGTGGTCCGCAGGGCGGCATTTGACCTGCGATCCGGTTGAGATGAGCGTTTCTATTTGCCCGTAAGCACTCTGAGACAAAAGGTGCGACGAAGTGAGGCCCGGCTCCCAGACAAAATCGTCCAGCACGCCCTCTGGTTCCACCGCGACGTCCTCATCCGCGTTGTTTTCCGCCCAGACCGGGTAGGCACCCAGCACCATGAGCGTGACCACGGTCGCGAACCAGGTCACCGCCCTCAACAGCGGTACCGCAGCTTCGCCGCGGGGATTAACAGGGGTATCCATCAGACCCTCCAGTTGTTGCAAGAGCGCGCAGTCTATGCAGACAATTTCTCTAAGTAGCAACGGAGGGACAACGAAATTACAACAGTTTGCGAATGCGGATTAGAAACGGCACATAAGTGCACGAGCCTGGGTAAATATATCGAACGGCAGGGCGCACCCGCCGATCCGGATAGCAGCCTAGTGCTGCACCACCGTACCGCCGTCGACGTTGTAGGCCTGGCCGGTGATCCAGTTACCCTGGTCGCTGCACAGGAAGACCACCATATGGGCAATGTCCTCACCGTAGCCGGGGCGGCCCAGGGGGATCATCTTCAGCATATTGTCCCAGGCCGCGCCGCGGCCCATGTCATCCATGCGGTAAGTATCAATGATGCCCGGGCAAATGGTGTTTACGCGGATGTTGTGACGGCCCATCTCCCGGGCCATGGACGCGGACAAAGCCTGGATCCCTGCTTTGCTGGCGGCATACGCCGCGGTATTGGGCGGCAGCATTTTGCCCGCGATAGAAGATATATTGACTATGGCCCCCCCTTCGTTCTGCGCCAGCAGGGCGCGCCCGAAGGCCCGGCTCATATAGAAGGTACCGTTCAGATTGACATTCATGACCTTGTGCCAGTCGTCGGTGGACAACTCCACCACCGGCACCCGGTCGCTGCCGCGGGCAGCGCCGGCGTTGTTGACCACAAAATCCACCCGCCCGAAATGCTCCAGGGTCTGCGCCACCAGAGCATCCACCGCCTCCGGGTCAGCCACATTGCTGACCGCTTCCAGCGCCTCGGCACCGGCTTCACGAACTTCCGCCGCCACCGAAGCGATGTCCTGCCAGCCCTGATCTTTTTCATCCTGGGGATAGTCCGCGGGATCGCGCCCGGTGCCGGTCAGCACCACATTACAGCCCGCCGCCGCCAGCGCCACGGCGATCGGCCGGCCGATACTGCGCATGCGTCCGGCGCCGGTCACCACCGCCACCTTGCCCTGCAGGCCGGTCAGCGTGGTACCGCTCATTCTTCCCGGCCTTTCTCTCCCGCCCCCGCTGGGCCTGCCGGGCCGCCCTGGGCGGCTGAATCGAGGTCATCCGGCCCCGGTTCCTGACGCTCCTTGGGATTAAAGCCTGCTTCAAACGCCTGCCGCATCATATTCAGCGGGTTCAACGCATTAAGCTGCTTCATGCGGCTGCGGTACATGTCCTGGTGCTCGAGAAAGGCGGAAATGGCTTCTTCGATGTAACGGCTGGCGACGCGGCCGAAGCGGTCGCCGTAAAAACGGATAAGCTGTTCGATGGTGCGGTTAGTCAGTACCGTGCCGGTGCCGTCCTGTTCCTGTTCAGCCAGGATCTGCAGCAGCACCGAGCGGGTGATGTCACTCTCGTTTTTGCTGTCGACAACGTGGATGCTTTCCCCTTTCATGATCAGTTTGCGGACGTCTTCCACCGTCACATATTGACTGTCCGTCATATCGTACAGCCGGCGGTTGGGGTATTTTTTCAGTCTATGCACTGGACTTCCTCTGCTTGGGGTAACACAGGCGTCGGCTCAGCCGCGTGGTGTCGAATTTGCGCCAGCCGCCCAACGGCTGTGCCAACCGGTTGGTCAACGCGGCCAATACGCTCGCGTTGATCACCATACCGCAATGTGAACTATAAACCTCTATATTTTCGGTGAGCTCACTTTCCTCTTCGATGCAGCTTTGCCAGTGCACCACACCGTCAGAGCGGCTGTAGATGGCGGTGCTGGGTACGCCGGTGGGTGAGCCCGGATCGGTATGCAACAAACTTTGCCGTTTTTCCTCAACGGATTCCCCGGACACCTGTTCAAACACCATTCTGACCACCTGACTGACCGCACTGACGTCCATGACGCCAAACGGGCTGCCCAGGGTGACCACACAGCGCACATCATCCGGAAACTGCCGCGCCAACTCCCTGGCAAATACTCCGCCCAGACTGTGGCCGACCAGGGAGATGGGCTGCCGGTAGTGGTGCCTGAGGCGCAGAAAGCGCTTAAGCAAATCGTTCTGCAGAGATTCTCTACCGGTATTGGTGCCGAGCTGCCATGGCAGGGCGTTGTAGCCGCTGCGCCGCAGATACTGGCGGCAAATAGCAGTGGACGCGTCTCCGCCCAGGAAACCCGGCAACAACATCACCGGGTGCCCGTCACCTGTTGCTTCGGGACGCAGCCACGGCCAGACGGACCCTAACGTGGCTCCCTCCATCATCGCGCGGCTGGCCTCGGCGGCAAAATACAACAATGACGGGGCTCTACTCTTGTGCGTTACAACATCGACCGACTCATACATAAATTAGCCCCAAACCCCTTCCGGAACTGCCTAAGCAAACCACAGTGTGTGCTTATTTTACAAACCGGTCAACAAAAAATGTTGCAATGCAAAATAAAGCCCTCACAATAGTCAAGACGCAATCGAGGAAGATCTGCAATGCCCATTTCATCACAAGCCTGGCTCAGCCTGACTGAATTTCCCCGCGCCGGACTGGAGATTTCATCCCTGTTCAGCGCGGCACCTTTTCTGAGCTTCAGCAAGCGTGGTGATGGTCACCCGGTGATGGTGATCCCGGGTTTTCTGGCAGACGACGACAGCACCTGGGTTATCCGCCAGTTTCTGGAACGCCTGGGCTACCAGACTCATCCCTGGGATCAGCAGCGCAACCTCGGGGTGACCGCCATGGGCGGTTACGAGACACTGGTGCAGCAGGTGCTGCGCATCCACCGCGAATCCGGACAGAAGGTCAGCATTGTCGGCTGGAGCCTGGGCGGCGTGCATGCCCTGGCGGTGGCGCACCGGGCTGAATATGCGGTGCGCAGCGTCATCACCCTGGGCAGCCCGATCACGCCGCCCAAAGCGGACGGCTCCGACACACCGCCGATTGCCCTGGCCATGCGCCGCGCAGCCCGGGCGATGAACGCCACGCCGCTGAATAACGGCAACGCCGCGCCGCTCAACGGGCGCCACGTGCTGCAGGAACTATCGGAAAACCTGCCGGTATCAAGTATCTTCAGCCGCACCGACAGTGTCGTGCCGTGGCGGCGTTCGCAACTGCCCGCGGGGCCCCAGCGCGAGAACATCGAGGTGGTGGCCAGCCACATCGGCCTGGGTTTCAACCCGACCGTGTTGTTTGCCATGGCCGACCGGCTGGCCCAGCCGAAAGGTGAATTTACGCCGTTCCAGCGTTACGGCGTGCGCCAGCTGTTGTATCCAAACCCGGCGCGGCCCGCCGTGCTGTAACCGCCGCGTCACATTCGTGCTGCATAATTGTGCAGCAATTGGCCCATAAAGGCTCCGAATTGTTGCGGTGCACAGTTTTTTCCTTCTGCACCGCCGCGGTGCGTTGTTGACTTCCCACAACGCAAATAGCTCTCAAATTGCGCACGAACACCTTTAGAAAAACGACTATCTTATATTTTTCAATAACTTAGTGTTGGCACGTATTTTGTTTGTGTATTGCTTAAGCACGTATGTCGAACGATTGCAGCATAGCTGCCCTATGGCCGCGGCGCGGCCCTCAGTTAGGTTCCGAACAGGAAAAGGAGACGATCTTGACTAAATTAAACGCCACCGATGCCGGATTTCTGTACGCAGAGACGCCCGTGACGCCCATGAGCATAGCGTCGGTTCAACTGCTGGAATTACCCGAGGGGGTTACGGCGGATGCGTTCATTCAATCTTTAAAAACCTATATGAGTCAGCGCGCACATCTGGTGCCGTACCTGACCAACAAGGTGCAATGGGCGGACGGCTGGCTGGACCATCCCAACTGGATCACCGACCCGCACTTCGACATCAATAACCATATATATGAAGTGGCCGTGGCGGCGCCGGGCAGTCAACGCCAACTGGAACAAACGGTGGCGCAACTGCATGAGCAGCCTTTGTCGCGGCACCGGCCGCTGTGGGATATCGCGGTGCTCACCGGCCTGGCGGACGGCCGCATCGCTTATTACAACCGGGTGCATCACGCCTGCCTGGACGGCATGGCGGCACAGGCCTCCACCCAGATGCTGATGGACACCGAGCCGTCGCACGGGGAACTGAAAACGCCGCTGCCGGCCACCGCCGGCCCCAGCCGCTCCAACGCGGACCACGTATTAGGCCTGTTGGAATCCCTGGCCAGCCAGGCCGTGGATGCATTTACCGGCGCGCCGGCACGGGCCATGGCGCGCCAGCGCCTGTGGCAGCGCAGCCTGGACCCCAGCCGCGGGTTGGGTGCGTACGGCGACCGCGTACCCGCCACCATCCTCAACCGCAGCATCGACAAAGGCCGCACCTACGCCATGGGGGAACTCCCCATGGATATGGTGAAAAACCTGTCAAAATGCACAAAAAGCACACTTAACGACGTTTTTGTCAGCCTCTGCGGCGGCGCCTTGCGCAGATACCTGTTGAGTCACGGCGCGCTGCCGTCAGCCTCGCTGGTCGCCGGTTGTCCGGTATCTTTGCGCAAGCCCGGTGATAAGAGCGCAAACAATCAGGTGGCGATGATGAAGGTCACGCTGGACACCCTCGAAGACGATCCGGTGGCGCGGCTGCAAACCGTCAGCCAATCCGCGCGCACCGCCAAACAGGTGCTGGCGGACGGCATCGGCCTGCTGCCCGGCGACGTCACGGCACCGGGCATGGGTGCGGGCGTACAGGGCCTGGCCATGCTGGCTAACGTGGCGCCGCTGGCGGAATGGGCCAACCCATCTGTTAACGTGGTGATTTCCAACGTGCCCGGACCGCGCAAACGGCTGTATTCAAACGGCGCGCGGGTGCTGACCCACTACCCGGTGTCCATTCCCGCGCACGGCAACGCGGTCAACATCACGGTGCAGAGTTACGCCGGTCAGTTGTACTTCGGCGTCACCGCCTGTGCCAAAACCATGCCCGACGCGGACCGCCTGCGCGATGAACTGCTGGCTGAGTATACAAGCCTGGTGCAGGCATTAAGTGCCGAAGTGGTAGCGCTGAATCCGCAACCGGCGGCGCCGGCCAAAGCCGGCAGCAAGGCCGCGGCGGCCGGGGAAGAAAATCTGGACGAACATCCCCGGGTCGCCTGACCCGGGAGGCGCCCCTATTCCCGCCCCTGAATATGCATTTTGCGAAAAAAGCGAAATTTTTGAAAAAAGTTGTTGCATTGCACAATTGTGTGCTGCACAATAGCCCTCGTTGTGCATCGCAGCATATAACTACCGAGGAATAAACAATGAGTGTTCTGGAAAATCAATTCAAAATGGGCCGCGAACTGTTCGAAATCAACAGCCACGTGGCGCGCCGCATGACTGAAATCACCGGCGAAGGCATCCGCCAGTACTTTGAAACCAATCAGGAATTCGCCAAGAAACTGTCCGAAGTACGCGACGTCACCAGCTTCCTGGAGCTGCAGCGCGAATACGGTCAGACCCTGTACAGCGGCGTCAGCGAACGTCTGCAGAGCCGCGGCGACGTGGTTCGCGAAGCGTTCGAAAAGAGCGGTGAAGTGCTTCGCGGCGCGTTCAGCAACGAAGCTGAGGCTGAAGAAAAGGCTGCATAAATCGCAGCGAACGATCCGGCCAGGATGGATGTCGGCCGGGGTCCAAAAGCAGCAGTAAAAGGGCCGGTTGCCCGCAGTAACGGCAGCCGGTGCTAACAACAATCGCTGACAAGAATAAATGGACCATGTTTCGCTGCCCAATTGCTAATTGTTGCAGCGAATTTTTTCGAAATGCGAGGCAGGCCCAGTGAAGACTCTCTCCCTCCCTCCCCTCTTCCGGGCCTGCTTTCGCTATCTTTTCTTTGTTAAGGTCTTGAGCACGTTGCAGCATGACGGAGGGCCGCAGCCCCGGCGGTGAATCATCCAACGGTCACGGCTGGGACGTTACGCTGAACCAATCAGGGAGCCACCCATGCAACAACTCAGTGCCCAGGACGCATCTTTCCTTTACCAGGAATCGCCGGCCACCCCCATGCACGTGGGATCTCTTTCCATCTATGACGGCACCCACGCTGATGCCGCCCGGCTGACGGAAGAAGCCATTCTCAAATCCATCAACGAGCGCCTGCACCTGGCGGTCACGACGCGCCGCAAATGCGTGCGGGTGCCCATGGAAGCCGACTACCCCTATTGGGTGGAAGATCAGGACTTTGATCTGGAGTATCACGTGCGCCGCATAGGCCTGCCCAAACCGGCGGATTGGGCGGAGCTGAAGAAACTGGTTGCACGGGTTTTTTCCCACCCGCTGGATATGTCCAAGCCGTTGTGGGAGTTCTACATCATCGAAGGCCTGGATAACCTGGAAGGCATTGCGCCCAACAGCTTCGGCCTGTTGTCCAAGACCCATCACGCCGCCATCGACGGCGCTTCCGGCGTACACTTTTTTGAGTTGATGCACGACCTGCAGCCTGAGCCCACCCGCTTTGAGCCGCCGGCCAGCCCGTGGCGGCCGGAGCCGGAACCCAGCGGCGCGGAGCTGTTGTTCCGCACCGGCATCAACAATCTGACCCAGCCGCTGCGCATGGCGGAAGCCTGGACCCGCCAGGTTTCACAAACCGCGCGGTCGATGGGCAGCATGGCGGACCGCGCAGCGGAAAGCCTGCAACGGCGCAACGTCCCGCGCACCCGCTTTAACGGCCGCGTGACCCCGCACCGGGTCATCGGCTCGCTGGATTTTTCCCTCGACGATATCCGTGATATCCGCAAAATGATTGCCGGCGCCACCGTAAACGATGCGGTGCTGACCATTTGCGGCGGTGCCCTGCGCCGCTATCTGGAATCAAAAAACGAGCTGGACGCGGATTCGCTGGTGGCCATGGCGCCGGTCAACGTGCGTACCGAAGCCACCCCGACTTCTTCCGCCGGCAACAAAGTGTCCGCTCTGTTTGTACCCATCGGCACACACATTGCTGAGCCCCGCGAGCGCCTGCTGCATGTGCATGAACAAACCAGCGCCAGCAAAATCATGCATGAAGCGGTGGGCGCCGCAGCCATGACCGACTACGGCAACTTCGTGCCCGCCTACACCGCCGCCATGGCCAGCCGCCTGATGGCCAACACCGCCGCCAGCGCTCCGGCGCCGACCTTCAACGTCAGCATCACCAATGTGCCCGGGCCCCAGGCACCCCTGTACTTCTGCGGCGCCCCGATGCTGTCGAGTATCGGTCTGGGACCTATCGCCCAGGGTATGGGTTTAATTTTTCCGGTCCTCAGCTATCAGGGCCGTATGACCATTTCTTTCACCAGCTGCCGCGAGATGCTGCCGGATCCGGATTTCTTCGAAACCTGTATCCAGGCTGCCTTTGATGAACTTCAAAGCGCGCGGCAGGCGGAAAAAACAGCCTCCAAATCTTCCCCGGCAAAAGCAGGTACCCCGCATGAGTAAACCCACCGCGCTGATCACCGGCGCTTCCTCCGGCATCGGTTATGAACTGGCCAAAGTTTTTGCCGAAAAAGATCATGACCTGATTGTGGTAGCACGCCGCCAGGCACCGCTGGAAGCACTGGCGGAACAGTATGACGGCCGCGTCAACGTACACCCGCTGGTTCTGGACCTGAGTAAAGCCCGCGGGCCGCAGAAACTGTACGACGCCACCGCGGAACTCGGGCTGCAGGTGGACACCCTGGTCAACAATGCCGGCGCCGCCTATCAAGGCCGTTTTGCCGACATGTCGCGCACCCAGATCCATAATCTGCTGGCCCTGAACATGCGCTGCCTGACCGACACCACCCACGCCTTCCTGCCGGATATGCTGGCGCGGGGCAGCGGCAAGATTCTAAACGTCGCCTCCGTGGTGGGCTTTCAGGCGATCCCCGGCATGGCGCTGTACAGCGCCTCAAAAGCGTTTGTGCTGTCGTTCAGCGAAAGCCTGGCGGAAGAACTGCGCTGCGAAGGCATCCGCGTGTCCGCCTTATGTCCCGGCCTGACCAGAACCGACATGGTCACCGACCTGGGCACGGATCAGTATCCCGGTTCAGAGCTGATCATGGGAGATGCGCGCTCGGTGGCGCTGGAAGGTTATCAGGCGTTGCACAACGGTGAGACGATCCGCGTGCCCGGCCTGCTCAACCAGCTGGCGGTGAACTGGGCTGAATTCCAGCCGCGCTGGATTAAACGCACCTTGGCGGGTATCGCTGGGCGTGCTACGTTTGCAGCCAGGAACGGCTGATTACAACAACTTCAGTTTCCTAGGGAGGGCGCACAGCATGGCTGAAGCCAAGGCGGGAAAAACCGCCAGCACCAAGACCAGCACCAGGACCACCAGCAGCCGGGCCAAACAACAAAAGGCCAGCCAGCGGCCGGACATTGAAACCAATGCCTCCGGCTCCCGGCGCGAAGCCGGCGTCTCGCTGGATACAGCACTGGGTGTGGACGCCAAGGCGTTTGTAGACACCTGGGGCGAAATTTTCACCACCGCCATGCAGCAGCCCACCGCCACCTTTAACGCTAACAGGGAACTGCTGTCGAATCTGTTCAACATTGTCACCGGCCGCAGCGAACTGGCCCCGGCGGGAGACGACAGGCGCTTCAGCGACGCCGCCTGGTTTGAGAATCCGCTGTTTAAACGGATCGGCCAGTCTTACGTCGCCTGGTCCCAGTCCATGGATACCTGGCTGGAACAGTCCGGCCTGGAAGGCATGGATTATGAACGCGCCCGTTTTGTCATGGACGCGGCCAAAGACATCCTGGCGCCGGTTAACACCCTGGCCGGCAACCCGGAAGCCCTGCGCCAGGCGCGTGAAACCCGCGGCCAGAGTATCGCCCAGGGGGTTAAGAATCTGCTCGATGACCTGCGCCACAATCACGGTTACCCCGCGGCTGCCGACCGCCACGCCTTCAAGGTGGGTAAAGATGTAGCCGCCAGTGAAGGTGCAGTGGTATTCCGCAACGAGCTGCTGGAGCTGATCCAGTATCAGCCGGCCACCGACGAGGTGGTGGATGCGCCGCTGCTGTACGTCTTCAGTCAGGTCAACCGCTTCTACCTCGGCGATCTGACCCCGGACCGCAGCATGTTCAGGAAGCTGATCGAAGCCGGTATTCCGGTATTTGCCGTGAGCTGGCGCAACCCCAAAGTTGAACACCGCGACTGGAACCTGGATACCTACGCGGAAGGGGTGATTCAGAGTATCGCCGCCATGCGTGAAATCACCGGCGCTGAGAAAATCAATCTGATGGGTTTGTGCGCCGGCGGTTTAACCGCTGCCGCCGCTGCCGGCGCGTTGCAGGCGCGCGGCGACGATTGGGTGAATTCGCTGTCGTTGTTTGTGAATGTGCTGGACAACCGGCCCGAAGACAGCGACTTCGGCCTGTTTGTGTCCGAACGCTCGGTAGAAGCGCAGAAACAGATGACCCGGGTGCGCGGCCTGTTCGAAGAACGCAACGTATTTGAAATGTTTGCCATGCTGCGCTGGGAAGACAACGTCATGGGTTTCCTGCGCAGCAACTACCTGATGGGTGAGGAACCGCCCAAACACCCGCTGCTGTTCTGGTCCATCGACTACACCCGGCTGCCGGCCGGCCTGCACAGCGCGTTCCTGGACTTGAGCCTGGAAAACAAGCTGGCCAAACGCGAACTGCGGGTGCTGGGCCAGCGCGTTGACCTGTCAAAAATAGACTATCCGGTGTACATCATGGCCGGTTCAACCGACCATATAACGCCCTGGAAAGCCTGCTACCGCAGCACCCAGTTGTTCGACACCGATCTGGTATTTGTATTGACCAACCAGAACCACACCCAGACTATTTCCAGCCGCGATGATAACCGGCACCTGAAACACTGGGTGGGCGATGCCTATCCGGGTGACCCGGAGCAGTGGCTGCAGGGGGTGGACGAGCACCCGGGCAGTTGGATCCCTCATTGGATCGACTGGCTGAAAGCCAAGAGCCCGCAAACGGCAATCACCGCACCGACTGAATATGGCAGCAAAAACTATCCAGAAATAGATCCCGCACCGGGCAGATATGTGTTAGAAAGCTAATTCCAAGAATGTAAGGGGGAGAGAGGATGGCAACTTACATCATGTTGAGCACGCTCACGGACGAAGGGCGCAAAACCCTCAAGGAACGTCCGGACCGGCTGTCCGCCGTTAACAAGGAAGTGGAAAGCATGGGCGCGCGCGTACGGGCGCAATACGCGGTGCTGGGCGGGTACGATTTTGTGAACGTCATCGACGCCCCCAGCAACGAAATTATGGCGCGCATCTCGATGGAGCTGGGGTCACGGGGCACCATCAAAATCACCACCCTGCCGGGCATGCCGATCGAAGAATTTCTCAATAACATGAAAGCGGCGCCGCCCCGGGCGAATCAGGAGGAACCGGCAAAAACCTGAACGGAGCAAACCGGATTGGAGTAAACGGGAAGGAGTAAACAATGGCGCACTTTGTCCTGCTGCTGAAATACCACTCCGAAGGGATCATGAAAGCCCATGACGACCCGGACTACCTGCTGGGGGTAAACAAGTCCATCGAACGTTGGGAAGCCAAGGTGCTGGAAAGTTATCACCTGCTGGGCGAATACGACCAGTGCACCATTATCGACGCCCCCAATAATTTCATGGCTTACCGCGCCACCCTGGCCCAGGAGCTGTCAACCACCGCCCACACGGAAATTCTGCCCGGCATCGATCTGCCCCTGTTTCAGCGGCTCATGGAGCAGAGTGCGCAAACCGCGGGGCCGCACACCTGGCAGATCTCGCCGCTGGCCCGGCGTATCCGCCGGCTGATGCGCTGGTATGCGTTCACCCGCTGGGAACAGAAGTACTTCACGCCGTTCAAGGTCACCGGCCAGGACAAAATTGCGGACCTGCGCGGCCCCATGATTGTGGTGGCAAATCACGCCAGCCACCTGGACCAGTACGCGTTGCTGGGCGCGCTGCCTGAACATGTCCGCTCCAACATCTATTTCGGCGCCGCCGCGGACCGCTGGTTTCTCAAGGGCCGCAAGGAAATTACCCTGCAGCCCTGGTATCAATCCCTGGTGACCGGCTCCTACCCGATCCACCGCGGCGGCGGCAGCAAAGCCCTGGATTATCCCAAGTGGCTGCTGGATCAGGGCTGCAACCTGATGCTGTTCCCCGAAGGCACCCGCTCGCGCAGCAAGCAGCTGGCCAAGTTCAAACACGGGGTGTCTATCCTGGCGCTGGAAAAGCGGGTGCCGGTGGTGCCCGTTTACATGACCGGTTTAAAAGCCATGCGCCCGCCGGGCACCAAAACGATCAACCCCGGGCCGGTGACCTCTCACATTCTGGATCCGATCTTTTTTGATTACTACACGGAAGTGCCTGAAGCGACCCAACAGATCTTCAAAGCCATGAACGCCATGCACCAGCGGGTGCTGGCGGGTGGGGATGAAGCAGCTCTGGAGCTGCCCAACTAGCGGTACCGCCGGAACCGCGCACTGGCAGCACCGCATGCTGAAGGCGCACGCCCCTGTCAGCAACTAAACCGTACCGTTAGCCAGCAGCCGGTCGATGGCTTTTGCCACGCCGTCTTCAAAGTTGGCGGCAGACACATAGTCGGCGGCGGCTTTGATCTCTTCCTCCGCCTGGCCCATGGCCACGCTGGCACCGGCAATGGCAAACATGGCCAGGTCGTTTTCCGCATCGCCGAATGCGACCACCTGCGCCGGCGCAATCTGCAGATGGTCGCAGGCCGCCTGCAGCGCCGCGCCCTTGCTGGCTGCCTTGTTGGTAATGGTCAGCACCAGCCTGCCGGTGGGGCCAATGGAATCAAAGATATTCACCTGCCCGGCATACCTGGGTTTCAGTTCCTCTTTAATCTGCCGGCAAACCGCGGTGCCCTGAATCGCCGCTATACGCGGCAGATCATCGTCACTGTGCTGCAGTTGGGGCACCCACTGCATCTCCGGGCCCATCAGATCCGCGTCCGGTTCACCATCCAGCTTCAGCCACACCCGCTCCGACGTGGTGACCGTGGCAATACACCGTTGCGCGTTACACAAATTGAACAACTCCTGCACAAAGCCGCCCGGCAGGCGCTGATCGAAGATATCCCGGCCTTCCTTGCGGTCGTGCACCTGGGCGCCGGAACAGGCAATCGCCAGGCTGTCTATGCCCACCTCGTCCGCGATGCGGTGCGCCACCTGAATCCAGCGCGCGGTGGCGATAATAATTTCGTATCCCGCGTCCGCGGCTTTGCGCAGCGCCTCCCGGTTGGCCGGGGGTAAGTCTTCCCCCACCAGGGTGGTGCCGTCCAGGTCCAGGGCCAGAGCTTTATATTGCATATCTTGGGCTTGTGTCCGTGATGAGATTGCCGCGCCAGTTTACCACCGTTACGAGACCTGACGTTCCCTGCCCTGCCAATAGGGTTTGCGCAACTCCACCTTGAGAATTTTGCCCGACGGGTTGCGCGGGATTTCCTGCATCCAGTCTACCGAGGTGGGACATTTGTAACCGGCCAGGCGCTTGCGGCAATGTTCAATCACCGCCTGTTCGGTCAGGGCTTCATCGCTGCGGGTGACAATGGCTTTGACGGTCTCGCCCCAGCGCTCGCTGGGTACGCCAATCACCGCGGCATCGCTGATCTGCTCATGCTGCATTAAGACGTTTTCGATTTCCGCCGGATAAATGTTCTCACCGCCGCTGATGATCATGTCTTTTACCCGGTCGTGGATATACAGGTATCCCTCCTGCAGGTAACCGGCATCACCGGTTTTCAGCCAGCCGTCATCAGTCACGGTATCCGCGGTGGCCTGGTCGTTGCGCCAATAGCCTTTCATATTCTGCGGCCCCTGCACGCAGATCTCACCCACCTCTCCGTCCGGCAGTTCGTTACCGCTGTCGTCGACAATTTTCAGCTTATGGTTGGCAATGGGTTTGCCGCAGGAGCGCAACAGATGCGCCCGGGCACCGCCCGGGTCGTGGTCTTCAGGGCCCAGCACGGTGACCGCGCCGGTGGTTTCGGTCAAACCGTAAGCCTGGGAAAAACGGCAGTTGAAGGTCTCCATGGCCTGTACCAGCACGGCTTCGGTAATCGGCGACGCACCGTACGTAATCGACTGCAGAGAAGAAAAGTCCACGGCTTCAATACCGGGCACGCTGAGCAGAAACTGCAGCACCGCGGGCACAAATATAGTATGGGTCACACCCTCCACGGGGATGGTCTGCAGGATCAAAGGCAGGTCCACATCCCGCAGCAGCATGGAACTGCAGCCGTGATACAAGCCGACCACACCCCAGCCGCTGCCGGAAATGTGGAACAGCGGCATGCACACCAGGTTCACCGAGTCCGCCTGCATATTCAGGGATGACAGGGAGCTGCCCAGGGAGTGGATAAAATTGGCGTGGGTCAGCTCCACTCCCTTAGGCAAACCGGTAGTACCCGAAGTGTACAACTGATAACAGGCATCATCCGGCGCAACCGGCACCAGCGGATCCGTGGCGTCCACTCCAGCCAGCCATTGTTCAAAGGTCGGGTAGCCGCTGCCGCCGGCATCGCCGATGACCACGATGCGGGTTACCGTGGTCAGGTTCATGTCCGCCAACGCCGGCAGGAACTCTTCACCGATCAGCAGAATCCGGGCTTCGCTGTGATTCAGAATGTATTCCATTTCCGGCACCGCCAGGCGCCAGTTCACCGCTACCGACACGGCATTGAGTTTTGCGCCGCCGAACAGATACACAAAGTACTCCGGTGCATTTTTATCCAGGTAGGCAATCCGGTCCTGGGCCCCGATACCCATCGCCGCCAGCGCGTTGGCGACCCGGTTGGCCTCTTCATCCAGCCCGCCGTAAGTCCAGGTGCGCCCGTCGTTCACATATTTCAGCGCCAACTGGTCCGCGCGTTCGGCACGGTGTACACGGGTTAAGTCCGCCAGTGTTTTAATGCTCATCTCTTACTCCTACAATAAAGCGCATGGACAACAATTCAGTAGCACGCCGTTTTGTCTCAACGGTTTCAGCCACCTCGGCGCGCAACGGCGCCGGTTTTAATCCTTGTCAGGGCGTTTATTACTCCCCTGCGGATAAGGTACCAAAAGTGGCGTTTATCGCCACCCACTACAATGTGGATTTCAGTGAACACTATCTCGGTGAACTGCTGGCGGCGCGCGGCTTCGGCTTTCTCGGCTGGAATACCCGCTTCCGCGGCAACGAAGCTTTTTTTCTGCTGGAACACGCGCTGATCGATATCGGTGCCGGCGTCACCTGGCTGCGCGAGCAGGCCGGCGCGGAAACGGTTGTAATCGTCGGCAATTCCGGCGGCGGTTCGCTGATGGCCGCGTACCAGTCCCAGGCGGCGGAACCGGTAATCACCGCCACCCACGATCTGCCCCTGCCGGAGGCGGTCAACACGCTGCCTGCGTGTGACCTGTACATCTCTCTCAACGCCCATGGCGGGCGTCCCGAAGTGCTCACCGCCTGGATGGATCCGTCGGTGACGGACGAAAACGACCCGACATCGGTGGACGAGTCTCTGAATATGTACAACCCGGACAACGGCCCGCCGTACAGTGAGCCGTTTATCCAGCGCTACCGTCAGGCCCAGCAGGACCGCAACCACCGCATTACCGATTGGGTGCTGGATGAGTTGCAGCGGGTGAACAGTCACGGCCAGCCGGACCGGGCTTTTACCATGCAGCGCACCTGGGCTGATTTACGCCTGATGGACGGCACCATCGACCCCTCCGACCGCCAGGTTGGCGTGTGTTACGCCGGCGACCCGAAGCGGGCCAATTTTTCACCCCGCGGCATCGGCTTGTGCAACACCCTGCGCACCTGGCTGTCCATGTGGAGCCTGCGTACCTCCCAGTGCCGCGGCGCCCAACACCTCAGCCGCATCCGCGTGCCCAGCGTTGTGATTCAATCGATGGCGGACACCGGGGTTTTTCCCAGCGATGCCCACGCTATTCACGACGCCCTGGCCAGCACTAACAAGAGCCTGCAATTTACCGCCGGCGACCACTATCTGACAGAACCCCATGATGCCCGCGAGGACGTGGCGGAGCGCATTGCCGCCTGGGTGAACGAACACACAAACTAGCTGCAAGCAGCACTTACCGGGAGCTTATACATGATTGACGTGCATTACTGGCCGACACCGAACGGGTGGAAGGTCACCATCATGCTGGAAGAATGCGGCCTGCCTTACAACATCATTCCAGTTGACATAGGCGGCGGTGACCAGTTCAAGGCTGAGTTTCTGCGCATCAGTCCGAATAACCGCATGCCCGCCATTGTCGACCCCGAACCCCCCGGCGGCGGGCTGCCGCTGACGATCTTCGAGTCTGGCGCCATCCTTGAATACCTGGCGGAGAAAACCGGCCAGTTTCTGCCCGCTGATACCGCCGGCAAGTACCGGGCTCTGCAGTGGCTGCACTGGCAGATGGCAAACCTGGGGCCGATGATGGGCAACGCCAACCACTTCAAGAACTACGGCAAGAACATCGCTGACGATCCCAAACAACTTGAATACGGCACCCGGCGGTTTGTCGGTGAAGTGGACCGCCTGTCCGGCGTGATGGACGCCCAGCTTTCCGCCAACCGCTATCTGGCCGGTGACAACTACTCCATTGCCGACATCATTACCTGGCCGTGGGCGTTTCTGATCGGCCGGCTGATTGATGAAAGCATGTGGGACAAGTTCCCTCATCTGAAACGTTGGGTGGACGAAGTGGCTGCGCGCCCGGCTGTGCAAACCGGGCGCAAGGTGGGTGCGGAACTGGGCAAGCGCGAGCTGAGCGAAGCGGAAGAAAAAGCGCGCCGCGAGTTGTTGTTCAACCAGACCAACGACAAAG
>JANQOA010000149.1 GCA_028279305.1 Pseudomonadales bacterium | reverse complement strand
CACCGCAGCGGTGAGACTCGCGCAGCGAGGCTCAAGAGCGGAGGAAGGGCAGCCGGGAGGGCCGGCCCCGTGAAGCGAAAACCTGGTCTTGATGCGCAGTCCGGCCCGCCCTGAAAACCCCAACACAATCAGAGCAGAAGATGCTTGATTGCTTGCTTGTTATTGGAGCCGGGAGGGCCGGCGCCGTGAGCGCCGTAACCCCCACGTCCTGTGATCCCGGATGCAGGAAACTGAAATCACCAGTTTCCCGCATCAAAGGCCACAAGAAATTAGGCGACTTTCACCTATTAAGCGACTTTCACCTCGATATTGCGTGCAACGGCCTCCGCCTTCTTGGCAATAGTCAGATACAGGACCCCGTCGCGGGATTCCGCACCTACGCCATTTTCATCCGCGTCTTCCGGCAGGCGGAAGTTGCGCACGAACTTGCCGTAGCGCCGCTCTACGCGGTGTGCGCGGCCGTCTTTGTCCTTGGTTTCAGATACCTTGCGTTCACCGCTGACACTCAGCACACCGTCAGTAACACTGACGGACAGGTCTTCAGCAGCCACGGCAGGCACTTCCACGTCAATCTGGTAGTTGTCTTCGGTTTCCCTGATATCTACCAGCGGCAACCAGTCAGCACGGCGTACGGGGGCCACGGGCCGGTCAAAAGATTGAAAAAAGTTGTCGAACTCCCGAAACGGGCTCCATCGCACTACATTCATGACTTTCTCCTGTCATCGTTTTGTCCACGCCCCTTTTGTATGGGTAAGAAAGTGCTTTCAAAGCCCTTGAAAAAAAATTTGTTATCCCCAAACGTGAAGATTCCACAGATAAAAGGCAGAAATGACCGATGACAAAAATGAATCAGGCGGAAAAAGAGGAGTTTCTGGCGGGCCTGCACGTGGGTGTGCTGGGGTTGAATAATCCGGGTGCCGGGCCGCTCACGGTACCGATCTGGTACGACTATACCCCGGGCGGTGAGCTGTGGGTGATTACCGGCAAAAACTCCCGCAAAGGCAAGCTGATCGAAACCGGCACCCGCCTGAGCCTGGCGGCGCAGACTGAAACACCCCCGTACGTCTACGTTAGCGTGGAGGGTGTTGTCAGCGGCATCGAAGCCACCGACGCGGAAACCTTGAAAGCCATGGCGGTACGTTACCTGGGGGAAGAGCAGGGACAAGCCTACGCGGCGGGCAGCAGCCTGGACGGACAAATCACAGTGCGCATTACGCCGCAGAACTGGCTGGCGGTAGATTACGGGCGCGCCGCTTCCTGAGCACGGATAAATTCCGTTACCACCGCGGCCAGCGGTTCGCCCAGCGCGGCTGGGATATTGTGTCCCATGCCGGGCACCACATGCAGCCCCGCCCCGGGGATGTGGCGGGCGGTATCCCGGCCGGCCGCCAGAGCCACCAGCGGATCATCTTCGCCGTGTATCACCAGGCTGGGCACGGTGATCTGTTGCAGCCGCTCCACCCGGCTGCCGTCGCGGGTAGCCGCGCGCATCTGCCGGGCCACCCCATCCGGATAGTAACAGCGGTCGTAAGCCGCGGTGGCCTGCCGGCGGCGTTCTTCTTCCGCCTCGGGGTACGCGGGGCTGCCGAATAAAGCTCGGTTCCGTGTACTCAGCTCTATCACCGGCTCCCTGCCGCTGGCGCTCTCCAGCAGGTAAGGCGCCATCTCCGGCGAGACCGTGGGCACCTCGGGATTGCCGCTGCCGGACATCACCGAAAACAGACAGCCTACCCTGGGCCCATATTCAATCCCAACAAGCTGGGCCACCATGCCGCCAAGAGAAATGCCGAATATATGGGCGCGGCTGATCCGCAGGTGGTCCATTAAACCAACCACGTCCGCCGCCATGTCAGACAAGGTATAGTCTTCGCTGCACTTGGTGGACAACCCTACATCCCGGTTGTCAAAAGTGATCACATACAGACCGTCCGCCGCCAGGGCGGCGAGAAAGCTCTGCGGCCATTCCGTCATTTGAGTGCCCAGGCCGCGGATCAGCACAATTGCCGGATCTTCAGGGTTGCCGGTCACCGCATATTCCAGACAAATGTCCCCTACCTGAGCCTGCGCCATAATTTTTCCGTTAGTTCCGTGAGGCGGATCTAATCCGCCTTGGTAATCACATATACGCTTTCCACGGCCTGGGTCACCCCCTGCTCGTGAAAGTGCGGCGGCAGCAGGCTGGTGACAATGGAATCCAGCAATTCGACCTCGCAGCGTTGCCCGAACAATGCCTCGATCTCCTCCGGCATGACGCTGTGCGGCGGTCCGGCCACCAGGTTCTGATCGTACTCAAAGGTCAACAGCAGAATACGCGTGTGTTCCGGGATAATGCGCAGCAGGTGGTCGACGTAGCGGAAGCGCATGTCCGGCGGCAAAGCGACCAGTGCACCGCGGTCAAACAGACCCTGTACATCTTCCAGCAGTGAGGCGGTGAGATCAAAGAAGTCACCGTGGTAGATGCTGGTCCGTCCGCCTTCGTGCAGCATAAAGCGCTCCACCGGCCGCGCCCGGGCGCATTCACCACCCTCGGCGAAGTAAGTCTGCACCGCTATTTCAGCCAGTTCCACGCCGAGCACCCGGTGGCCGGCGTGTTCCAGCCAGCGCATGTCCAATGATTTGCCGCATAACGGCACAAATACCTTGGCGTCCCCAGGCAATCCCAATCTGGGCCAGAACTCCAGTAACAGCTTGTTATGTTCCGCCTGATGAAAACCAATCTGGCTTTTCTGCCACCGCTCAAGCCAGAATTTTGGCTTCATACACCCTCCCATAGGTGTTGGTTGGCTGCAGCCCTCCCCAGAGCTGCACGCGGCTAACGCTGAGCCGGCACTCCCACCGCGGTGCCGGCGTTACGTGGATCCGCCATGCCGAATATACCTTCTTTTGTGCGCAATACCGAATTTGCGTCGCCAATACCGCGCCCGAGGAACTCCGGAACCGTAAACATCTGCTGGTGACCCATGCTTTGCAGGCGCTCCAGCGTGTCCGGAGAAAAAGCAAAACCCTCATGCACGATGCGGTCCGGCTGCCACTGGTGATGGAAACGCGGACTCGCCACCGCATCGTTAACTCCCATGCCGTGATCAATGACGTTGAGGATCACCTGCAGGGTGGTGGTGATAATGGTACTGCCGCCGGGTGAGCCGGTAGCGAGCACAGGTTCTCCATCCTTCAGGACAATGGTGGGCGTCATGGAGCTGAGCATGCGCTTGCCCGGTTCAATGGCATTGGCGCGCCGCCCCAGCAGACCATAAAAGTTGGGGGTATTTTCCTTTGACGAAAAATCATCCATTTCATTGTTCAACAACACGCCCGTACCAGCCGCGATAATTTTAGCGCCGTAACTCAAATTCAGCGTTGTGGTGTACGCCACCGCGTTGCCGGCCGCGTCCATAACGGACGCATGGGTGGTTTCCATGCTTTCCAGGGCAATCTGCCCGGGCTTCACCGCGCTGCTGACCCCGGCGCGCTTCGGGTCAAAATCCGCGAAGCGTTGCCGCGCATAAGCTTTGCTGATCAGGGTTTCCACCGGTACCGGATAAAAATCCGGGTCACCCAGATATTCAGCCCGGTCCGCGTAAGCGCGCCGCTCCGCTTCCACCATGGCGTGAATAGCGGCAGCGCTGCCGAAGCCCATCGCTTTCAGATCCAGGGCTTCCAGCATATTCAGCATCTGCAGAAGCAGCACGCCGCCGGAAGACGGCGGCGGCATGGAGACTATGTCGTAACCCCGGTAAGTGCCGCGCACCGGTTCGCGCCAGCGGGACTGATAAGCGGCCAGGTCATCATGGGTGATCAGACCTTCATTGGCCTGCATCTGCGCCACCAGCAGGTCCGCCGTTTTGCCGCTGTAGAAACCGCCTTTGCCGTGCCTTTTGATCCGCTTCAGCGTAGCTGCCAGATCCGGCTGCTTAAACAGATCCCCTTCACGCCAGGGTTCACCACCGCGGCTGAACACAGCCATGCTGGCGGCATGGGGGGCAAAGTCTTTGAGTCGCCGTTGAAACTGTCCGGCCAGGTCTCTGTCCAGCCGGATACCCGCGGCGGCCAGGTTGATGGCGGGTTGCAGCACTTGCGCCCTTTTCATGGTGCCGTGCCGCTCCAGGACGTCCAGCAGCCCCGCCACCGTGCCGGGGACGCCCACCGCCAGATGAGAACGCGTGGACAGCCCTTCAATCACCTGCCCTTCCGCATCCAGGTACATATCCCGGGTTGCCGCCAGCGGGGCTTTTTCCCGGTGATCATTGGTTGTCAGCGTGCCGTCCGCCAGGCGGATGACCATAAATCCGCCGCCGCCGAGATTGCCGGCGGACGGGTAAGTCACCGCCAGGGCAAAGCCCACCGCCACCGCTGCATCCACGGCATTACCGCCCGCCGCCAGGATATCCGCGCCGACCTGGGATGCCCAGGAAGAACGGCTGGCGACCATGCCCCGCTCACTGAACTGCGCCGCGGGGCTTGCGGCGAACCCCGGCTTGTTGCTAACTACCAGCAGAACAAAAACGAAGAGGATCTGTACCGACTTCATGCACTTCCTTAAATGTACAACCCGGTCGGGGATGACCGGCAACAACTGGGGCGATTGTGACTAAAGGCACCACAGCCGGCAAGGGTGCCCCGGTTCTGCATATCAGCCGCCGCGCGGATCTGGCGCGGCTGCGGCGCATTGCCCTGTCCGCCCAGGGGCTGCTGCAGGCCAGCCCCTTCGGCAGGGGCTTGTCCGGTGCCCAGAAAGCCATTAATCACCTGGGTTACATACAGATAGATACCATTTCCGTCGTGCAGCGGGCGCACCATCATGTGTTCCGCAGCCGCGTCCCCAACTACCACCCGGACATGCTGCACCGCCTGCTGGCCCGGCGCGGTATCTTCGAATACTGGGCGCACGCCGCGGCTTTCCTGCCGATGGACGACTACCGCTTTTCGCTGCCCTACAAAAACGCCATCAAAAGCGGCCGCCGGCATTGGTTCCGCAGCCGCGACAAGAAGCTGATGGCGGATCTGTTAAACCGGATCCGCGCGGAAGGGCCGCTGCGCTCCCGGGACGTGGAAGAGTCCCGCGGTACCGGCGCCGGCTGGTGGGACTGGAAACCCGCCAAACGCGCCCTGGAACAACTTTATATGCAGGGTGACCTGATGGTTGCGGCGCGGGACGGGTTTCAGAAGACCTACGACCTGCCGGAGCGGGTGTTGCCCGCGGATGTGGATACGCGTCCGCCGACCGGGGAAGAGTATGCTGCGCACCTCATCGGCCAGGCGCTGCGCTGCCACGGCATGGTTTCCCTGAAAGGCATTACCTACCAGCGCCGCGACGCCGCTCTGCGCGCAGCGGTAAAAGCGCAAATAGATGACGGTTTGGCCCGGGGTGACTATCAGTTGTTGGCGCTGAACAGCGGCGAGCGGCTGATCACCCGCCCGCAGCTGCTGGATGAAGCCACCCCGCGGGCCCCCGGCCGGCTGGTCATATTGTCACCCTTTGACAACGCGGTCATTCAGCGGGCACGCCTGCAGAGCCTGTTCAATTTTGATTATCAGATTGAGTGTTACGTGCCCGAAGCAAAACGCGAGTACGGCTACTTCTGCCTGCCGCTGCTGTACCGCGATCAGTTTGTCGGGCGCCTGGATGCCAAAGCCCACCGCAAACAAAAAATGTTAGAAATCAAATCCCTGCACTTCTGCGAGCACACCCACAACCCGGACGATGTGCTGCGGGCGCTGGCTGTATCGCTGCAGGACTTTTTATCTTTCCAGGATTGTGACGCCTTGAAATTGGAAGGCATCCATCCGGACCACCTGCGGCAGCCACTGCAGGCTGCGGTATCAACCTGAACAACGAGGTGCATATGGACTACCCGAACGCTGAATATCTGCTCGATGCGGCCACCCTGCACAGCCGGCTGGGTGATGAAAACCTGCGCGTGTTTGATTGCGCCGTGTTCCTGACCCCCACGCAAAGCGGCGCTTATCACGCTGAGAGCGGACGCGGCCGCTACGATCAGGAGCACATCCCGGGGGCCGGCTTCATCGACCTGCTTGAGGCTTGGTCGGACACCGGCTCCGGTCTGAACTTCACCCTGCCCGACGCGGCGTCACTGGCCGCAGCGGTGGGCGCCAGCGGCATCAGCGCCGAGCACGAGGTTGTGTTGTACTCCTCAGGGCATCTCATGTGGGCCACCCGCGCCTGGTGGCTGCTGCATCACGCGGGCCACAGCCGGGTGCGCGTGCTGCAGGGGAATCTGCAAGCCTGGCGCGATGCCGGTTACAGCCTGGACAGCAATCCGGTGGAATTTCCCGCAACCCGCTTTGATGCCGCGCCCAGGGCTGACGTGTTTGCCGACACAGCGGAAGTGGAAGCCGGCATGCACGGTAAGGTGTGCACCGTCAATGCCCTGTCCCGCTCGCTCTACGAGGGCAGCGGAGACTTCTTTTATCAACGCCGCGGCCACATCCCCGGCAGCCTGCTGGTTTACTACGACTCTCTGCTGGACAACGAGCACTTTTTGCCCCCTCAGGCCCTGCGGGAAAAGCTGGAGGCAGCGGGCATTCTGAGCGCGGAGCGGGTCATCACCTATTGTGGAGGCGGCATCGCCGCCACCCTGGATGGATTTGCCGCGAAGCTGCTGGGCCATGACAACATCGCGGTATATGACGGTTCCATGTCCGAATGGGTAAAAGACGACAGCCGCCCGCTCACCGTAGGCTCGGAACCCTGACGGCGGCAGGGTGTGCCAACCACTGGACAGTCCCTGAATCTATACTAGATTTAGGTAAACGGATGTAGCGCAGGGATTGTTGCGCGGGTCAGGGAAGACCACCTCACGGCGCCGGCCGGATCCTGCTACCATGCCCCCATGAGTGAAACCAGCGACGGCGCCACCACGCCGGATAAATCTTCGGCCAAAATGCGGCTGTTTGTTTCCGCCCTGGTCTCCATGTTGTTTTATTCCGGCTGGACGTACTGGGCGAACAGCCTGGTCACCACCGACCAGGCCATGCTGCTGCGGGCCGCGCTGGTCCAGGGCCTGCTCAGCGGCTCGGTTACCCTGGCCTTCACGTACACCCTGGAAAAGTCTGTTAAGGCTTTTGGCGGCAACTGTCTGTCGCTGGTGTTTGTGACGCCTATCCTGTGCACGGTGCATTCACGCACACCGCAGAACCTGGCAATTTTCCGCACCTTCCGCAGCGCCCTGGACCTGTCCGCCAGAAACCTGGAAGGGCTGCGTGTACCCGGCACCCTGTTAGCGCCGCTGGCGCCGCTGGCGGCTCAGAGTGCGCTGGCTATCGGCGTGCACGTGCTTAACGGTACACC
>JANQOA010000138.1 GCA_028279305.1 Pseudomonadales bacterium | reverse complement strand
ACGGGCTGACCGCCCAGGCGCTGCGCCGCACCCTTAACAGCGACCCGAATAAATTTCCCCAGGACGTGCTGGAACTGCGCGAATACCTCAAAGACCCGCAGCCCAACCAGCGCGTCTGCGCGGTACCCGGCTACGGTGCCAATGTGCCCCTGTATATCCTCGGTTCCAGCCTGTTCGGCGCTCAACTGGCGGCCATTCTGGGTTTACCGTTTGCTTTTGCTTCTCACTTTGCGCCTCAGGCCATGACCCAGGCGATCAACATCTACCGCAGCGAATTTGAACCGTCGGAAAGCCTGGACAAACCCTATGTGATCCTGGGCTACAATATCTGCGCCGCGGACAGCGAAGAAGAAGCCGTCTACCTGCGCAGCTCCGGCTTGCAGGCCTTCCTTAACCTGCGCTTCGGCAACCCGGGCCAGTTGCCGCCGCCGGTGCGCAACTTCGACGATACCCTGGACGCCCAGCAGCGCCAGGTCATGAGCCAGATCAGTTCCTGCGCCTCAACCGGTACGGTGGACCAGGTGCGCGCTGACGTTGCGGAGTTTGTTGAAACCACCGGCGCAGACGAGCTGATTATAGTGGCGCAGATCTACGATCATGACGCACGGGTGCACTCTTATGAACTGGCGATGGAGGCCTGTGCGGACCTGTAACCCCAGGCGGCGCGCCGGCGGCTGATGGAAACTCCGTTTGCACAACTGTGCCACAGCGGTGCGCAGATACGGCAGCTCGAGCCGGGACTGTACTCGGCGCTGCCGGGCACGGACGCGGTCAGCGCCCCGTACGACAGCCGTGCCGCGCTCTACGACCGCATGGTCAGTTCCGACCTTTACCTGCGCCTGGCCTGGGGCGCACGCCGGGGCACCATCCTGTCGTTTATGCAGGCGGCGTTTGGGGCCGCTGACGGCGTGATCGTCGACCTGACAGCCGGTTCCGCGGTGGATGCGGCGCAACTTTACTGCCGCACCCGGCGCCCGGTGCTGGTGGTGGACCTGTCGCTGACAATGCTGCGCAAAGGCATGTCCCGGGTGCAGGCGGTGCTGGGCGGGCTGCCATCGAACCTGCTGTTTCTGCAGGCGGACGCCTTGAACCTGCCGCTGCAAAACCGCTGCATCAGCACGCTGTTATGCCACGGCGGTTTCCATCTGCTGCCCGACCTTGGGCGCGTGATGTCCGAGTGGCAGCGGGTGCTGAACGCGGACGGCAGCTTGTACATCACCAGCCTGGTAACCGGCCGCAGCTTCGGCGACGCCTATTTACGGCTGCTGCACCGCGCGGGAGAAATTTCCCCGCCCCGCAGCCCCGGCGAGTTTGAAACCCTGCTGACAAACGGCTTGGGGCAGCCGCTGGACGTGACCGTGGAAGGTAATTTTGCTTACGCCAGAACAGGTGCGGACAAACCGGCTGCCGGTCCGAAGGTCTAGTCTTCCTCCACCTGACTCCGCAGCCTGACCAGGCTCTCCACCTGCTGGCCGGCAAACTGCCGCAGCCAGCCGTCGCGCATTTCGTTGAGCGGGGCGGCATTTAACGAATAGCTGTTTACCTTGCCGGTTCTGGCAGTGGTCACCAGCCCGCACTCGCGCAACACGCGCAGGTGTTTGGAGATGGCCGGGCGTGAGGCATGGGTAAACTGCGCGGCAATTTCGCCCGCAGGCACCGCCTGCCGCAGGCGCAGCAGATCCAGGATTTCGCGACGGGTGGGGTCCGCGATGGCCACGTAAGCATCGCGCACTTTAAGCATTAACTTTCAACAATACGCCGCAGTTGTTCCAGGTGTTTAATGTCCCAGCCGCTTTCGTACCCTTCCAGCAGATCTGCCGCATCCGCCCCCAACCGTTCAAAGCCATGATGAAAAATTTCCACCTGGGTGTGACCGTAAATGGGGGTCAGGCGAATGGTCCACAGCGTGGGTACCGCAAACGCCATGTCCGCATCCTCCCAGTTACTGGTGAGGGTGATTTCAGCCATCGGTTCAAGGTGCTGCACCTCGCCGCCGAAAAAACGTTCGCGGCCATCCATCTGCACCGAAAAACGCGACCGGCCGCCTACTTCCGGTTCCAGTTCATGCAGGGTATGCCCCAGGCCGAACCAGCTGCGGATGCGCTCCGTGCTGCTGAACTCCTGCCACACCCGCTGCGGGTGCGCGTGAATCAGAACGCTGCGGCGCACATGTAAAGGACCCACCACGGTAGCCATAGCCCACCTCCCTTCGGTTAGCAAGGACTACAGCTTAACGCGTAACCAAATGGTTACGCAAGATCCAAGTGCATCAGCCGGCGGCGGCTGCCGAGGCTACCGCTGCCGTTCAGGCGCTGGGATTAATCAGGTATTTTTCCCCGGTGGCCTGGCGCGCGTAGGTCTGCAGCGTTTCCAGCTGCAAAGCACCGGCCAGGGAGATTTCACCCGCATATGAACTGGCGAAGGTGGTGTTGATCTCGTCGGCAACACGCTGACGCAGTTCATTACCCTTTTCATGCCCCACCTTCTGCAGAAACGGGGTTAACAACCACCCGCCGAGGCTCCAGGCCATGCCGTAATTGCGTTTCAGCACGGTGGGGCTGCGCTCCAGGCCGCCGTAGATATACACCTGTTTCTGCTGGGTGGAGCCGTAACGGCTGTAGCCGCTGGCGGTGGCAATGGCCGCTGCTTCCATGGAGGCCAGGATCTGGTTCGCCAGCTCACCGCCGCCGGTGGCGTCAAACGCCAGGTAGGCGCCGGCTTCAGCGATGGCGTCGGTCAGGTCCTGAGCAAACGTCTCGCGGCTGCTGTCGCAGACGTGGACCGCGCCGATACCGCGCAGCAGTTCTTCCTGCTCGGGCTTGCGCACCACGTTGACCAGCGGCACTTCGTCCGCCAGGCAGATTTTCTGCAGCATCTGGCCCAGATTGGAGGCAGCCGCGGTATGAATCAGGCCGCTGAACCCTTCCATACGCATGGTTTCCACCATGCCCAGTGCGGTCAGCGGATTAACAAAACACGAAGCCGCCTGGGCGGCGCTGACCCCTTCGTTCATGGCCAGGCATTGATGCACATTCAGGGTGCGGTACTGGCCGTACATGCCGCCGCCGCCCAGCGCACCGACGGTCTTACCCAGCAGCGCCTGGGCGGCGTCAGATTCGCCGGCCGCAATCACCACGCCGCCGCCTTCATTGCCCGGCGGCAGGGACTGGTCCAGGCGCCCGCCCAGGGCTTTCAGAACCGCGGGAGAAATGTCCGCGCTGATGGTAGGGCGTTCAGCACTGCCGCCCTGTTGCGCGGTGCTGACATCCGCCATGCCCAGCAACAGGCCCAGGTCCGACGGGTTGATGGGTGAAGCCTGCACCTGCACCACAACCTCGTCCGCCCCCGGCGGCGTGACCTCCACCTCTTCGATGGATAACTCCAGCTTGCCCGCTGACGTCACCAGTGACCGCAGCTGCAAACCCGTAGCTGGTAAATCGCTCATTTGTGTCCCCCGTTTTTATAATATGACTGATACCGCTAAACTCGCACTTAAGCACAAAAGGACAACGTTCTGAAAGCCATCAGCGCAAAAGAAATACGCCTGGCCTTCCCCGGCGCCAGCGGCCGGGACCTAACCCTACCGGATCTGGACCACGTCGACTGGGGCGTGCTGGACTACTTCGGCTGGATACATACCAGCGGCCACCTCGGCTATATGGTGATGCCGGTGCAGAACAAGCTGCGCGGCCTGCGCATGCGCCGCATGCTGAACACCGACGCCCGGCCGCGCACCCATATGTGCAGTTGGTGTAATCACGTTTACCGCGGCAAAGGCACCGCCATGTTCTCCACCGAGGTCTACGGCAGTGACGGACGCCGCACCATCGGTAACTACATCTGCCGCAATCTCGACTGCAGCGTGCGGCTGCGCAACCTGACCAGCGATCCGCCCACTTACCTGCCCGAAACCATTGCCCTGGAACGCAAAATTGCCCGCCTGGAAAACGCCGTGACGGCATTTATGGCCAGGGCCCAGGTCCTTACCGATCTGCTGTGACCGCTGGCGCTGAGGGTGTCCGCCGGGAGATAATGTGCCGTTTTAACTGGAGCGCATAATGTCTCTGCAAAACTTCCGCGAAGAAACCCGCGACTGGCTGCAAGCCAGTTGCCCTGAAGAAATGCGCCTGGGTTCGGTGCACTTCGAAGACGCTTACGAACTGTACCGCACGGATGCCGCGCTGGCCTGGCGCGACGCTGCCGCCAGCCGCGGCTGGACTGCACCCACCTGGCCTACCGAATACGGCGGCGGCGGTCTGGACCGGGATCACGCCCGCATCCTGAGCGAAGAAATGGCGCGCATTAAAGCCCTGCCGCCGGCTTCCGGCATGGGGCTGATCATGATCGGACCAACTCTGCTGGAGATGGGTACCGACGATCAGAAGCAACGCCACCTGCCAAAAATTGTCAGCGGCGAAGCCCAGTGGTGCCAGGGATACAGCGAACCCGGTGCCGGCTCGGACCTGGCCGGCTTGCAGACCAAGGCGGTGCTGGAAGGTGATCAATTTATCATCAACGGCCAGAAAATCTGGACCTCCGGCGCCCAGCACGCCAACTGGATGTTTGCCCTGGTGCGCACCGATCCGGCGGCGCCGAAACACGATGGCATCAGTTTTGTGCTGCTGCCCATGGATCAGCCCGGGGTCACCGTTAAGCCCATCAAACTGATCTCCGGCTCTTCACCATTCTGCGAGACCTTTTTCGACAATGCCGTTGCCCAACGCGAAGACCTGGTGGGGGAATTGAACAAAGGCTGGACGGTGGGCAAACGCCTGCTCCAATACGAGCGGAACGGTACCAGCCGCCAGGCGCCGAAGAAAAAGCAGGCACCGAAGAATAAAGAGGGCGGGCAAAAGGCAAACAAAAAGCAGAGCCAGAACGCCTACGCAAAGATCGCCAAACAGTATCTGGGCGAAGATCAGCAGGGCAGAATTGCCGACGTCGGCGCGCGCGCCCAGGTGCTTCAGCAAAGCATGCAGGAGCGGGCGCTGGCTCTGACCACCCAGCGCGTGCTGGACGAGAGCAAAACCAGCGGCGCACCCGGCGCCGCCACCTCCATCTTCAAGCTGGTCGGCTCCAGCCTGGCCAAAGAAGGCAGCCAGCTCAAATCCACCCTGCGCGGTACCGCCGGCGTGGCCTGGGAGGGTGCGGGGTACAGCAACGAGGAAATCGAGTCCACCCACGCCTGGCTGCGCGACCGGGCGGTCACAATCTACGGCGGCACCAACGAAGTGCAGATGAATATCATCGCCAAGCGAGTGCTCGGTCTGCCGGACTGAGCCTCTACTTGCCGCTGTAAACGGGCGGGCGTTTCTCAACAAACGCCCGCATTCCCTCCTTGGCGTCTTCAGTCTGCGAGCAGAGAATCTGGTTGCGGTTCTCGATGGCCATGGCGGCTTCCAGGCTGCCGGCATCTATGGCCATGTTCAGCCCTTCCTTGGTCAGGCGCAGCCCCATGGGCGAGGTGGTGAGCATTTCGTCCAGGTAGCCTTGCGCCGCGCCGGCAAGCTCCTCGTCCGGCACCACCGCGGACACCAGCCCGGTGGCCAGCGCCCGCTGGGCGGTGATAAAGCGGCCGGTCAGCATCAGTTCCGAAGCCAGCGAGGTGCCCACCAGCCGAGGCAGAAAGTACGACGTGCCCATATCGCACGCAGACAGGCCGATGCGGATAAAGGCGGCGTTCATACGCACGCTTTCGCCGGCAATGCGGATATCCGACGCCAGCACAAAGGCAAAGCCGCCGCCGCACGCGGGCCCCTGCACCAGGCTGATGATCGGCTGCGGGCAGCGCCGCATGAGGATATACACTTCAGCCAGATAACCCTGAAACCCCCAGCCCTGCCCCACCGGCCGGTGACCGCTGCTGTCCACCATGCCTTCCGCACCCGCCTGTTTGATGTCCAGGCCGGCGCAGAACGCCCGGCCGGCGCCTTTCATCACAATCACCCGGGTGCTGGTGTTTTCCATCATGCCGGCAAAATAGTGACGGAGATCGGTCACCATCTGGGTGTTGATGGCGTTTAACGCTTCCGGCCGGTTCAAGGTCAGCCAGTCGACCCCGTCGCGGTGTTCAACTGTGATGGTTTCATACTCGTGTGCCTGTGCACTGGCAGCCATGGCGGCCTCCCCCTTTTAAGCAAACAATTTAAGCGAACAATTAGTGCGAACAATGTAAGCAAACAATCCGCTATTGTCGCCAGGCCCGGCGCAGCAGGCAAACACAATGGCGCTGAAATCACCGCGGCCGCGGCCGACCGCAATTATCGGCCGCGGAGCGCTGGCACCCCGCTCTTGCATTGTATAATATTGAAACGCGATTCAACTTTGTTCGGAGGGATGATGGATCAGCAGGAAATCAACACGCTGCGCCAGCTCATGGAGTACGAAGCCGCCCGCACCGCGCCGCCTCTGGGCTTTCCGGAACTGCCTGACCTGCCCGGCGGGCGTTATACCGATCCGCGCTTCTTTGAGCTGGAAAAACAGCACATCTGGCGCAAATCATGGCTGTTTGCCGCCCATATCGACGAGATTCCCGAACCCGGCTGTTTCCGCTTGTGGGAAAATGCCGGCCAGCCGGTGATCATCGTGCATGCTGAAGACGGCAGCGTGAACGCCTTCTACAACACCTGCAGCCACCGCGGCGCGCCCATTGTCACCGACCAGTCCGGCCAGCGCCCGCGCCTGGTGTGCAAATACCACGGCTGGACCTACAGCCATCACGGCGACCTGATAGCGGTACGCGACCCGGAAGACTTCACCAATCTGGATTTTTCCTGCCGCGGCCTGCAGCGGGTACGCTGCGAACGGTTCGGCAACCTGATTTTTGTTAACTTCGACAACGCCGCGGTCAGCCTGCTTGAGTGGCTGGGCCCGGTGGCGGACGAATGGGCTGAGTTTCAGTTCGGCGAGTGCCGGCTGGCGGCGCGCCACATCTGGGACCTGAACTGCAACTGGAAAATCGCCATGGAAGCCAATACCGAGGTTTACCATGTGCGCAGCATCCATCCGAAAACCGTTTCCCCCATGCTCGATGACCGCCGCAACGTCAACACCTTTTATCCCCAGGGGCACGGGCGCATGATAGCGCCGCGGCCGAAGCGCAAGGACGGTTCCCTGAACCAGTGGGAAGAACGCGGCGAGTGGGCGGAAATTGAAACCGCCGGAGAAATCTCCCGCACCTGCACCCAGTCTTACGGCGTGTTTCCGAACTGGGTCTCCCCCTTGAGTGAGCGCGCCATTCCGCCGCTGTTGTTCTGGCCCAACGGCATCAATAAATGCCGCCTGGAAACCTGGACCCTGGCGCCGGACTGGGGTGACGGACAGAAACCCGATATGTGGACCCAGAACGATGGTGAACAGCTCTCCCAGGTGCTGCTGGAAGATACCGAGTTTGGTGAGTGGATCCAGAAGTCGGTGGAAAGCTACGGCTTCAAGGGTGTGCCCCTGAGTTATCAGGAAGCGCGCATTTATCACTGGAACCAGTCCGCGGACCGGATGATCGGCGTTGACAACATCCCCCCTGAACTGCGGGTCGCCCAGGTATTGGGTGACGAATGGATGTATCCTAACGATCCCAGGGTAGCAGAGTTGAACCAGCAGGCAGGTGGATAAAGCACTCGCTGATTTTCGTATATGTGATTTTACCGGCCAGCTGGCCGGCGCCGGGGCCACCAAATGGCTGTCCGCCTTCGGCGCTGAAGTCATCCGCATCGAAGACCCGGTGCGGCAAGGCCGCTGGGACATCCTGCGGGGCATGCAGCCATTCAAAGACGGCCAGCAGGGGCTGGAGTACGGCGGCGGCTTTAACAATCACAACACCGACAAACTGGGCATCACCCTCAACCTGCGCACCGACAAAGGTAAAGAACTGCTGACCGAGCTGATCAAAATCAGCGATGCGGTGACGGAAAACTTTGCCGCCGGCGTGCTGGAAAAATGGGGTTTCGGTTACGACCAACTGCGCGCCATCAAGGCGGACATCGTCTACGTTTCCAATTGCGGCTTCGGCCACCAGGGGCCCTACCACCGGTACAAGACCTGGGGGCCCATCGTGCAGGCAGTCTCCGGCCTCACCCACATGTCCGCGCTGCCGGAGCAGCCGCCCGCCGGTTGGGGTTACTCCTACATGGACCATACCGGCGGGTACTACATGGCCATGGCCATAATGCTGGCGCTGTTGCACCGGCAGCGCACCGGCGAAGGTCAGTGGGTGGATCTGGCCTGCACGGAAGCCGCCGTGACTCTGAACGGGCCGGCGCTGCTGGACTGGACCGTGAACGGCAACCCCAGCCGCCGCAACCCTCAGCCCAGCTCCAACCGCAGCCAGTTTGCCGACATGGCGCCCCACGGCATCTATCCGTGCCGCGACGATGACGGCGAAGGTGATCACTGGATTGCCGTAAGCTGCCGCCATCAGCAAGACTGGACCTTGCTGAGCAGCCTGATCAACGCCGACTGGACCGCACCGTACAACGACCAGCACTACCGGTTGAGTCACCAGGACGCGCTGGATGAGGCCCTCGCCGGCTGGACCGTGCAGCATGAAAAGTTTGCCCTGCAGGCCAGCCTGCGCAGCCTGCCGATTCCCGCAAGCGCGGTGCAGAAACCGGCGGAACGCATCGAGCAGGACCCTACCACAGCCGGCTTCGGCCTGTGGCCGACGGTGCGGCACAGCGCCATGGGCGACGTACGGGTGGACGGTAAACCGGTGCATATGTCCGCCACCGACTGGCAGATGCACAGCGGCGCACCGATGCTGGGCGAACACAACACCCACGTATTAACCCGCCTGTTAGGCCTGAGTGAAGACGAAGTGGCGGCGCTGGCGGAAGAAGGGGTGATATGACCGCTTTGAGCGGCATCCGCGTTATCGAGCTGGCCCACGAGCGTATTTCGCTGGCCGGCAAACTGATGGCGGACATGGGTGCGGAAGTGATCCTGGTGGAACCGCCGCAAGGTGACCCCAGCCGGCACTATCCGCCGTTTGCCGGCGGTCAGCCGGACCCGCACCAGAGCCTGTATTTCTGGCACTACAACACCAACAAACGCAGTGTGGTACTGGACCTGCAGCAGGTCGCCGAACGAAGCAGGCTGAAACAACTGATCTGCAGCGCCGACGTGCTGCTCGAATCGGAACCCGTCAGCCGCCTGGCCGGCTGGCAGATGGACTACCCGCAACTGCAGGCGGACAATCCGCGCCTGATTCACGCGGCGGTCACCCCCTACGGCCGGCAGGCGGCGGAGAGCGACTTGCCCACCACCGACCTGACCCTCATGGCTGCCGGCGGCCCGCCCTGGAGTTGCGGCTACGACGACCACAGCCTGCCGCCGGTGCGCGGGCTGGGTAATCAGGCTTATCACACCGGCAGCCATTTTGCGTTTATGTCCGTGTTAACCGCGCTGCTGTACCGCCACAACAGCGGCCTCGGCCAGTTCATCGATGTGTCCATTACCGCCGCCCTGAACGTCACCACCGAAGCGGCAAGCTATAGCTGGCTGGTCAACGGCGGCACCGTGCAGCGGCAGACCGGCCGCCATGCCGCCACCCAGCCCACCGGTGAAACCCAGATGCAGTGTGCGGACGGCAGATACGTCAACACCGGCGTGCCGCCCCGTTTTCCCCAGGAGTTCGGGCGTCTGCTGGCGTGGCTGGAAAAGCTGGACCTGACCGGAGAATTTCCCGAAGCGGTGTTTCTGGAAATGGGGGCCAACTGGGAAGGCCCTTTTGATCTGTCCAAGATCGGCAGCGACGACACCATCACGGCCATCTTCAGCGCCGGCCGCGAGGGCTTAAAACTGATTGCCGGCAAGGTGTCAGCGTATGACTTTTTTATCGGCTGCCAGGAAGCCGGCCTGGCGGTAGGGGTCATCAACAGCCCGGAAGAGGCTTTTGAAGACAAACATTTTAAGGCGCGC
>JANQOA010000135.1 GCA_028279305.1 Pseudomonadales bacterium | reverse complement strand
ACTTCGCGCATGATCCGCTCCCGTTCTTGCGCCAGCAGCTGCTCGGAACGCAGGGCTTCACTGGTGGCGTAGCTGACGGCAATCTCCCGTGACTTGGCGGCCACCCGGGCTTCCAGTTCCCGGTTCAGTTCATCCGTCTGGCGCATGGCACCGGCAAACCGGCGCAGCAGGATAACGCCAAAGGTCGCCAGCGTAGGCACGGTGGCAAACTGCAGCAGCCAGCCATCGTGCCGGTGGCCGAAACCCGTGGTCATCAGCCAGTCCTGGGCGCCCAGCGCAATAATCGAGCTGTAAACCGCAACCAATGCCTAGACGTCGGTATCCGGGTTGCTGATGATTCTTTGCACCAGCGCGCCGATGGGGTACAGGGCCGCCAGCAGTACAAATGCCAGCCAGATATCGCTGCCCAGCCGGTTCAGGGTACTGGGGTCGATCCATATCCACGGTGCCAGCACGCCAAGGCCGGCCAGATAAATCAGAACCAAAACCCGTTCACCGCGCGGGCGCGCCACGTTCAAAAAGCGGAAAGTGAATTTGGTACCTGTCAGCAACAGGGTGCCGAACAGTACATAGGTCAGAAAATCCCACATCGCGTTGCTGACCGGAAGCTCGACGGTGATTGCAAACAGGTTGTGGGTGGCTAACATTCCGGCGAACGCGCCGAACCAGCCGTAAACGAATTCGCGCCGGATGGCAAAAACCACCAGCATGAACAGGCTGATGGAGAAGGCCACAGCCACGGTAAAGTTAACAAGCGTAACGCGCCAGAAGAAACGCCGTTCATATGCTTGTTGTATGGTTTCTGCCGGGCCCAGATAGAGCTCGGTCAGCCTTCCCCACGGGCCGTTGGCGGCCAACTCCACGGCGATGCGGTTTGTGCCTGGCTTGAGTAAACCGTTAGGCATGGTTGCCATCACCGGTCGGTTCCAGTAACGGTCCAGGGGCTGGCTGAATACCTCGCTGGTGACAAGCACATCGTTCACGTAGATGGCGGGAGTCATTTCCAGTGCCGGGACATAAACCGCCCACAAACGGTCGCTGGCTACGTTCAGATGCAAATCGAGTTGATAGCGGCCGCGGGAGGGGGGGTGCTGCAGATTGCGCCAGTCGTCGGGCAGCGTGGTACGCCGCGGCCCGCCTTCCGCGGGTTGTCCTTCAGCATCCAGCAGCGGCGTAAATGCCGCTTCGGACAAGCGGATAATGCCGCCGTCGGGGCGTAATTGATGTAACGCGATAACCAGCGCCGCGTAAGCGATACCCAGGGCGGCCGCGGACAGAATGAGCAGCCTGGAGCGGCCCGCCGCCGGTTGCCCGGGACTCATGGCGGGGTCATCTGGAGTCTGGGTTGAATGACACCAGGCCCAGTTGCACGGCTTCAAACACGGCTTCACCGCGGGAGCTCACCGACAGCTTGCGGTAAATGTGCTGCACGTGGGAAGTTACCGTGTTGTAAGAAACACCCAGGGTGTCCGCTATTTCGCCGTAACTGAAGCCTTTGACCGCCATGCGCAGAATTTCGGACTCACGGTTGGTTAGATGTACTTCCGGTTCCGTTTGCGGGCCGTTGGGGGATTCCCTGGTCATTCGCCGTAACACCAGGCGCGCAATGCTCGGCGAGATGAATGAACCGCCATTGATGATATCGACAATGATGTCGGTAAGCTTGGTGCCGGGCTGATCCTTGAGCAGATAACCGGTTGCACCTGCCTCTATGGCGCGCACCACATGAGACTCGTCGCCGAACACGGTCATGACGATGGGTTCCGTCTGCGGGTGGTGGGTATGCAGGTATTCGATGAACGCGGCGCCGTCACCATCCGGCAGAGCCAGATCCACCAGGGCGGCAACAGGAGGCGGATGCGCAGCTATCCAGGCGAACGCCGCCTCCAGATCCTGCGCCATCCCCGCCGCATGTAATCTCGGATCATCTTCCACGGCCTTGACCAGCTGTTTTGAAGTGGCCGGATGGTCTTCCAGTATAAATACCCCATGGCTCATGTGGGTGCTCCCCGGACGTTTGCCTGCCCAGGCGCATGATCACAGAAATATTGAGCCTGTACATCCCAAAAATGCACCACTCAGGGGGCTGAATCGGCGTGTCCGCTTATCCCGTACATGCGCTGTCCGCGGGTCCGCGCGGCTGCCATCGACGGCTTCGGCGATATGGTGCACTATGCCGGTCCGGCGATTGAGGATGTGTTTTCAGTGATCTTCAGCGATCAAAGCCCGGTGACATTCCAGGACAAGCTGCCCCAGGCAGTGGACGTGGTTGTGATCGGCGGCGGTGTGATTGGCATCTCGACTGCGTGGTTTCTGTCCAGGCAGGGTGTTTCGGTACTGGTTTGCGATAAGGGCAGGGTTGCCGGCGAACAATCCAGCCGCAACTGGGGGTGGATACGCCAGCAGGCCAGGGATCCGGCGGAACTGCCCATCGTCATCGATAGCATCAACCAATGGTCCGTGCTGGCTGCTGAACTGGATGAAGACATTGGCTTCACCCGGCAGGGTGTGCTGTACGCGGCGCGGGATGAGGAGCAGATGCAGCAATACGAGCGCTGGCTGGATGTAGCCGCCCAGCACCAGTTGGATACGCGCATGCTGTCCGCCGGCGAGGTGGACGAACTGGTCAAGGATAAACCGGGACAGTGGCGCGGCGGCATGTATACGCCGAGTGACGGCCGTGCCGAACCGTTTAAGGCGGTCCCGGCGCTGGCCCGCGCAGTGCGCAGACAGGGCGGGTTGATCCGCGAACAGTGTGCTGTACGCAGCGTGGAGACTGAAGCCGGCCGGGTCGCCGCGGTGATTACCGAAACCGGCCGGGTCAAAACTCAGGCGTTGGTTTGTGCCGGCGGCGCGTGGTCTTCTTTGTTCATGCACAATCTTGGCGTCAACCTGCCGCAGCTTACGGTGCGCGCAACGGTGGCCCGTACTACTGCGGCGCCGGATATCTACCAGGGTGACGCCGCTTTGGGGGAGGTGGCTATCCGCCGCCGTCAGGACGGTGGTTATACCGTAGCGTCCAGCGGCACCAACGAACATTTTGTGGGGGCGGACAGTTTCCGGCACTTTTTCAAGTTCATGCCGGCGCTTGCCGGCAGTGTGCGCTTTATCCGGCTGCGCTTCAGCGGTGATCTGATGCAGCGGCTGTTTCCGGTGCGCCGCTGGCAGCCTGATCAGGTCAGCCCGTTTGAGCAAACCCGGGTGCTCAATCCGGAACCGTCGCAGCAAGCGTTGCGCGAAATGCATCTGGGGCTGCAGAAAAGACTACCCGCGCTGGCTGATTTGCCTTTTGCCGAAGCCTGGGCGGGCATGATCGACGTCACCCCGGATGTCGTGCCGGTTATGGATGAAGTGGCGGCCTATCCGGGCCTCTACCTGGCGACCGGCTTCAGCGGGCACGGTTTTGGCATCGGGCCCGGCGCGGGAAGGGTGATGGCGGACATGGTGTCGGGTAAACCCGCGGCTTATGACCTCTCCCGTTTCCGCTTGTCCCGGTTCAGTGACGGCAGCCGCATGCGGCCTGGACCCGGCTTGTAGCAACAGGCATGGCTTCTTGGCCTGGGGCAGATTATAGTCATGGGTTTGCAGACTGCGGGTTAACGAGTGATTGTCCAGGGTAAGGTGGCGCCGGGGTTCGAAAGCGTCAAACAATTGTATGAACACAAAATGCGCTCGCTCGCGGAGCGTAACACGCAGCTTTGTGTATATGTTGGCGACCAGTGTGTTGTCGATTTGTGGGCCAGCGCGGTTGAAGACAGTGACTTTTCGCCCGATTCGCTGATCAACGTTTTCAGCAGCGGTAAAAGCCTGGAGGCCATACTTCTGGCGGTGCTGGTTGACCGCGGCCTGTTGGACTACGACGCCGCCATAGTGGATTACTGGCCGGAATTCAGTGCCAATAACAAAACCGCTGTTACAGTGGCGGATCTGATGCGGCATGAGGCGGGCCTGGCGGCCTTTGACACCACCCTGCAGCCCGGCGATCTGCATCCCGGCAGGCTGCGGGAAAACGCCGTGGGTGAAGTGATCGAGCGGCAGACACAGAGGTTCCGCCAGGGTCCGGACAGTCAGCGGGAATATCATGCGGTAACTAGGGGTTGGATCGCCAATGAACTGTTCCGGCGGGTGGAACCGGAAGGCCGCACCATGGGTCAGTACCTGCGCGAAGAAATAAGCGGGCCGCTGGGGGTGGACGTTTACATCGGTTTGCAGGATGAGGAATTGCCGCGGATCAATGATGTGGTGATGCTGCCCTGGGGTTACCAGCTCCGCCAGAGCCTGGTTCCCAAAGCCATGGGCCGCCGGATGGAACAGAACATGATGCAGACCGCGGCCAAACTCTGGCGTCTGCGCGCCGGCTTCAAGAACCGCACCACAGCGGATGCGCCGGTACCCATTGCCGGGATGGAAAAAATCTCGGTGGTGAATTCCGCTGAAGTGTCAAAGGCGGAGATTCCCTCCGCCGGTGCCAAATGCTCCGCGCGGGGGCTGGCCAGGCTGGCTGCGGTGATGGCAAATGGCGGCAGTTTTGAGGGCCGCACCTATCTCGGCGGGCAGGGCTATGCAGCGGCACATGACAAACCGGTGGCCCGCGCCATGTTGACCTTGGGTACCACGTTTACCCAGGGGGGCCTGGCAACCTTTCCTCCGGCCGGGGCTCTGGACACCCCCATTGATCGTTCCTTCAACAGCGGCAGGGAGGGTTACTACGGCTGGATGGGTCTGGGCGGCTCCATTTTTCAATGGCATCCCGAAAAGAAAATCGGCTTCGGCTACGTGCCGACCTCGCTGAACGTGCTGGATTTTGTTAATGAACGCGGCAAAGCGTATCAGGCGGCGGTGCTCGATTGCCTGCGCTGAGCAGCACCGGCTGTAATTGACACATTAAAAAGCATCCGGGTATGGTTTTGCGTGAGTGGGAGGAGGACGCAGACCGTGAGTGAACCGGATAGTAAGATCGACGTGTATCTGGTGGTGAATGCCAGATACCACGATACAAATTTCTCCCGTCTGGAGATTCTGAAACTGCTTGCTGAGCACGAGGACGTGTGGACTCATGTCGCGGCAGACTTTTCGGATCTCGACACCATTCAATCCTGCCGTCTGCTGATTACCTATACGTGTGATCTGTGCCCGACCCCTGAGCAGCAGCAGGGCTTGCAGACTTTTCTGGAAAACGGCGGCCGCTGGCTGGCGCTGCGCGCCACGAACGCGCTGATTGACTTTGTTGACGGCAAGGCCGACACGCCGGATCTGGCGCCTCAGTTCATGTCTTTGTTAGGCAGCCGCTTTATCGCCCATCCTGCCATCGCTAAATTTCTCGTCCGGGTAAGCGACCCTCAGCACCCGCTGGTTGCAGGTCTGGACGATTTTGAGGTTGAAGACGAACCCTACTACCTGGACTTCGACCCGGATAATCATGTACTGCTGGAGGCAACGTATCATCAGCCCTCCACGGGTTACGTGCAATCGGACTTCGGCACCCGGCGTGACAGCCAGCCGCAGATGTACCTGCATCCGGTGGGGCAGGGTGAAGTGCTTTACATCACCTTGGGACACTGCTGCGGAAAGTACGATATGCGTCCGCTGGTTGATGTGGTGCCGCCGCACAGGGGAGCCTGGGAGACGGCTACTTACTATGAGCTGCTGCGGCGCAGCATACGTTGGGGCATTGGCGAGCTGAACTGACAGGGGCTGCGGGAGGAACAATGGGTGTTGTAGAGCAGGAATTCATACGGCGGCAAAATCCCCGGCTGGGCACTTTTAAGGCGCCTCCCTTTTTGCCGAGAGCTAAAACAAAAGGCCTGGGCCTCGAGCGGCTCGAGGGCGAGCGTTACCTGTCCGCCGAGTTTATGCAGCTTGAGTGGCAGCACATCTGGACCAAAACCTGGCAACTGGCGGCGCGGCTGGATGACTTCGCGGAGGCGGGTTCTTTTGTGGTGTACGAATTGGGCAAAGAGTCATTTATATTTGTGCGCGGCGAGGATGGGCGGATCCGCGGGTTTTACAACGTCTGCCAGCATCGGGGCAACCGTCTGTGCCAGGCACCCGAGGGTATTCTGGACAGTTTTACATGCCCGTTTCACGGCTGGCAATGGCACAACGACGGGTCCCTGAAACAGGTGGCCGCACCGGAATTCTTCCGCCAGTTCAACGGCGGCGTGCCCGCTGACGAACTTGCTTTGCCGCCGGTAAAGGTGGATGCCTGGGGCGGCTGGCTTTGGTTCAATATGGATTTGAATGCCTGTCCCCTGCATGAATACCTGGGCCGGATCGGCACTCATCTTGAAACTTACGAATTTGAAGAGTGGCACCTGGTGGACTGGCAGACTTTTGAGTGGGCCGGCAACTGGAAGCACGCGGTGGATGCTTTTAATGAAAGCTATCACTTCGCCGCGTTGCACCCGGACATGATTGAGTTCGGTGAAGGCCACGATATTCCGATTGAACTGTGGGGTATTCATTCCCGCATGTTGAACTTCAACCGTACGGTCAGTGAAGTGATTGACGACCGCGAAACGATGACCCCGTTGCGGGCGCATATGATGGGCGGGCGGCAGCGGCAGCAGAGCGGAGAGGTCACGGGCAGCGCTAAAGATGTTCATCTGCAGGAGATACAGAGGCGCCGCTCAATTGAAAACGAGACCTATCTGCCGTTTAAGCACATGAATGATGAACAACTGGTGCATCAATATCACTATACGTTTTTCCCGAATACCACGTTTACGCAGACGCCGGAGGGAGGCGCCGTATTCCGGTACCGGCCTCATGCGACGGACCCGGGCAGGTGTTACTACGACTTTTTTATCGTCAGCCGCCCGCCGCCGGGTGCAGCCAGAGCGGAGCGGCCGCCGCATCGGGTGCACAGCCACGAACAGCAGGTTGATTACGCAGAAGCGTTTAAGGGTACATTTGATCCGGTGTTGGCCAATGTGTTGGCGCAGGACGGCTCGAATATGACCACCATGCAGCAGGGAGTGGCTTCAGACTCGTTCCGCGGCATGATTCTCAGCGATCAGGAGGCCCGTCTACGGCACTTTCACAAGACGATAGACGACTTTATAGCGGGCCGGGTCGATACGCACAATCTGCTGCCGTGGGACCACTATCTGGAAAAGCCGGAACAAACCTAGGCAACGTTGACGCGGCGGGGAGGGGGTTGTCCGCGGCCGCAGCAAGCGTGGATGCTTAACTGCGGCCGCAGACAGGCAGGGCATAATTATGTCAGGTCGAAGCGGTCCAGGTTCATCACCCTGGTCCAGGCTTGCACAAAGTCCCGCACGAAGAACTGCTCCGCGTCGTCGCTGGCGTAAACTTCTGCCACAGCCCGCAACTGGGAGTTGGAGCCGAAGATCAGATCCACCGCGGTGGCGGTCCACTTGAGCTTGCCGGTAGCGCGGTCGCGTCCCTCATACACACCCTGTTGGGTGTCAGCAGGCTGCCACTCGGTGCTCATATCCAGCAGATTGATGAAGAAGTCGCGGCTCAAGCGCTCCGGCTGATCCGTCAGCACGCCGTGCGGGGATGCGCCGGTATTTGCGTTGAGTACCCTCAGGCCGCCGACCAGCACCGTCATTTCAGGGGCGCTCAAGGTCAGCATGTGGGCGCGGTCGAGCAACAATTCCTCCGCGGCGCGCGCCTGGTCCGCCCGCAGGTAGTTGCGGAACCCGTCAGCGGCGGGTTCCAGCACGGCAAAAGAGTCAATATCGGTGTCCGTCTGGGCGGCATCGGTGCGGCCGGGAAAGAAAGGCACTTCAATGCTGTGCCCGGCATTACGCGCCGCCTGCTCCACAGCGGCGCCGCCGCCGAGCACAATGACATCCGCCAGGGATACGCGTTTGCCGCCGCTCTGCGCGTTGTTGAATTTGTCAACAACCTGCTGCAGGGTCTGCAGTACCGGCGCCAGCTCCGCCGGCTGGTTAACCGCCCAGTCTTTTTGCGGCGCCAGCCGCAAACGTGCACCGTTGGCGCCGCCACGCTTGTCGGTATCGCGGTAGGTTGAGGCGGACGCCCAGGCGGTGTTCACCAGTTGTGCAACAGACAACCCGGAAGCCAGAATGTCCTCTTTCAGCGCCGCCGCGTCCGCGCTGCTGATCAACGGATGATCAACCGCGGGAACCGGATCCTGCCACAGTTGCGGTTCCGCCGGCACCAGCGGCCCCAGGCAGCGGGCACGGGGCCCCATGTCCCGGTGGGTCAACTTGTACCAGGCCCGCGCAAATGCGTCCGCAAACTCGTCAGGGCGCTGGTGGAAACGTTGGGCAATGGGGCGGTAAACCGGGTCCTCCTTTAACGCCAGGTCGGTCGTCAGCATCATCGGCGCGTGTGTCTGCTGCCCGTCATGGGCATCGGGCACGGTGTTGCGGGCTTGCGGCTGCACCGGAGTCCACTGGGTGGCGCCGCCCGGGCTGGTGACCTGCTGCCACTCATAGCCGAACAGATTGTCGAAAAAGTTGTTATCCCAGCGGGCGGGTTGGGTTGTCCATGCACCCTCAAGACCGCTGGTAATGGTATGCACTCCGTTGCCGCCGCCAAAGCTGTTACGCCAGCCCAGACCCTGTTCGTGCACCGCCGCCCCTTCAGGCTCGGCGCCTACGTGGGGTTCCGGGTCAGCCGCGCCGTGGGCTTTACCAAAGGTGTGTCCACCGGCTATCAGGGCCACGGTCTCTTCGTCATTCATGGCCATGCGGGCAAACGTTTCGCGGATATCCGCTGCCGCGGCCAGCGGATCCGGGTTGCCGTTGGGGCCTTCCGGATTAACGTAGATCAGGCCCATCTGCACCGCCCCCAGAGGGCGTTCCAATTCCCGGTCGCCGCTGTAGCGCTCGTCTCCCAGCCAGGTATTTTCCGGGCCCCAGTAGATATCCTGCTCAGGTTCCCAGACATCTTCACGGCCGCCGGCAAATCCGTAGGTTTTGAAACCCATGGACTCCAGCGCGCAGTTACCGGTGAAGATCATCAGGTCGGCCCAGGAGATCTTACGGCCGTACTTCTGTTTCACCGGCCACAACAGGCGGCGCGCTTTATCCAGGTTGGCGTTGTCCGGCCAACTGTTCAGCGGGGCAAAACGCAGGGTGCCGGCGGATGCACCGCCGCGGCCGTCACCCACCCGGTAAGTGCCGGCGCTGTGCCAGGCCATGCGGATAAACAGCGGACCGTAATGTCCGTAGTCGGCCGGCCACCAGGGCTGGGAATCCGTCATCAAAGCTAAGATGTCCGCTTTCAGGGCGTCCAGGTCAAGACTGTTAAACGCTTCCGCATAGTTAAAATCTTCATCCATCGGGCTGGACTGGGGTGAGTTCTGGTGCAGGATGTTCAGATTAAGCTGATTGGGCCACCAGTGCTGATTGGAGGTGTTGCCCGCGCCGCTGTGGCGGTGCGCGCCACCCAACACAGGACACTTGCTGGCGTTTGCACTTTCGTTGGTCCTGTCGTCTGTGCTTTCACTGGTCATCGGGACTTCTCCGGTTCTTGCGGTTGATTCGGGGCCAATTTAGCGCCGGAAGATTAATTGATCCAATTGATTGTATGGTTCGATAACATAGATAAAAACTATTATAGCTTTGTGCGGGAGATTTATAGTTTGTTGGCTCCAGTATGAGTTTATGGGCTCACAGTGAGTGAACGGACACACCTGCGCGGGGCAGTTTTGAGCTTTACCGCCAAACCCGACAGCGAGAACCATCCGGCGGTGCACTATCTGGAAGACGGCGTAGTCACCCTTGCTGACGGCCTGATTCACGGCGTGCAGAGCGTTGCGCAGTTCCAAAAGCACGGCGGCAAGCTGCAAGCGGCGGAAGATTTGCGTCCGGGTCTGCTGGTACCCGGTTTTGTTGATACCCACATCCACTATCCGCAGATGGACATTGTGGCCAGTTACGGGGCGCGTCTGCTCGACTGGCTGGACCGCCATGCCTATCCCGCGGAACAGAGGTTTGCCGACCGGGCGCATGCGGTGCAGCAGGCTGAATTGTTTATGCAACGTCTGTTCCAGGCCGGCACCACCACCGCAATGACCTTTACCACCGTGCATCCTCATGCCACCGACGCCTTGTTCACCGCCGCCGCCGCGGTCAATTCCAGGATGATTGCCGGCAAGGTGCTGATGAACCGTAATGCCCCCGCTGACCTGCTGGACAAAACCGACGGCAACCGGGAAAACCGCCTGCTGCTGGAACGCTGGCATGGGCAAGGGCGCCTGGCCTATGCCATCAGCCCGCGCTTTGCCATCACCTCGGACGAGGGGCAGTTGGCGGCAGCCGGGCGGTTGTTACAGCGTCATCCGGGCGTTTACCTGCACTCTCATATATCAGAACACCCGGATGAAGTGGCGGCAACCCTGAAGTTGTTTCCGCATGCTGAACATTATGTGGATGTGTACGCGCGGCACGGGCTGGTCACGGACCATTCCCTGTTTGCCCACGGCATCCATCTGCGCGACGAAGAATTGATGCGGCTGCATGAAGGCGGCGCCGGAATTGCTTTTTGCCCGTCTTCCAATCTTTTCCTGGGCAGCGGGCTGTTGAGCCTGCAGCGGCTTGAAGCTTACGGCGTCACCATGGGGGTAGGTTCCGATGTGGGCGGCGGCACCAGAATGTCCATGCTGTCCACCGCGGCGGAGGGTTACAAAGTTGCACAGCTTAACGGTGAAAACTGGCACCCCTTAGCCGCAATGTATGCCATCACCCGCGGCGGCGCGGCGGCACTTAACCTGGAGCACAAGATTGGTACGCTGGCGCCCGGGTTTGAAGCTGACCTGACTGTGCTGGATGCCGGCCCGGGGAGCGCGGCGGAGCGGCGGGCAGCCACCCCATCGAGCCTTACGGATCGCCTGTTCAAGTTGTTGTTTCTGAACCCCGAGGGTGCGGTGTCACGTACTTATGTGGCAGGCGAGTTGCGGTACCAGCGGGCTATAGCCGCGTAAACCGGGCATACCATTATGGTGGGGATGATGGTGAGGAGGCTGGTGCTGAGGCGCCCTGTTGCTGCCCCAGGGTGTTGACGTAAGTCCGAAACGGCTGACTGAAGAGGTTGCCGTTAGCGTCCCAGAAATCCGCGGCAATGGTGGTCACCTGCTTATGAATTCGGGCGCCGTACGCACGGTGTATGGCTTCGGGTAGGTTCCCGGCCCGGTACTGGTAGAACTGGTTTTCATAATTGGAAAATACACCCATCCACATGTACTGGATGCGCAGCTTGTCTTCCGTGGACAGGGTACGGCCGTCCGCGGCTCTGGCCAATGCCGGCGCCAACCCTTCATTGGTGGCGTTCTCGAAGTAGGTGCTGGAGGTTTGCGCCAGCACGCTTTGCACCGTGCTGGCTTCTATGGCTTTGTTGGTCAGGCTGATCTGGTAGCCCAGATACAACAAGGACACAAACACCGCCGCAGCGCTGATCACCTGCGCGATGTTTGCGTAGTCGGCCAGCCTTAGCTTGCTCACTGAGGTTTGCTCAGCAGGTCAGCCGGCGGCGGGTCTCGGGTCCGGCTGTTGCCCGCGCAACAGCGCGCCGGGCAGGGCACCGGTATGGCGGCCGTGCTGATAGATCACCTGGCCGGACTTGATGGTGGTCTCCAGACCGTCAGCGTGCTGCAGGAAGCGCCGGCCGCCGGCGGGCAGATCTGCGACAATGTGCGGCGTGCGCAGCGCCAGCTTGTCAAAATCGATGATATTGAGATCCGCCACCATGCCTTCCGCCACCAGGCCCCGGTCCAGCAGGGAGTAGAGTTCCGCCGGCTCACGGGTCAGCATGCGCACCGCCTCGGCCAGGCTGATTTCTCCCTTTTCCTTAACCCACTTGGTCAGCACATAGACGTTGGCGCTGGTATCACAGATGGAGCCGACGTGGGCGCCGCCGTCACCCAGCGCGGACACCGTATACTGGTGCCTCAGCAAAGCGGCGATATTTTCTGTGAAGTTGGCGGCGGGAATGTACACCAGATTGTTACCGCCGTTGCCCAGGAAGTAGTCGTACAGCCATTCTTCGGGGTCAACCCCGGCAGCCGCAGCCTGCGCCGCAACTGAATCTTCTTTGGCCGGCAGGTAGTTGATGGGCTCCTCCAGCGGATACATGGCGGCGAAACTTTTTTCGAAAATGCGCACAAAAACATGCGGATTAACGTTTTCCTCCTGCAGGATGCGGGCGCGGACTTCAGGTTTGCTGAGTTCGGCGATTTTCTCTGCCTGGGGCAGGTCCGCCAGCGCGGCAAAGGTGGGGCGGCGGGAAAATGAACTCATCGAAGCGGGATGCCCCATCAGCATGCCCACCGGCCGCGACAGCACCTGGCCGCGGATGTCCAGACCCTGGGCCTGGGCGGCTTCAATGTTCTGCAGATGATGCTGCCACAGAGGCTCGCCGTTGGGCGCGTTGCTCTTCAGGTCAAGCAAGGTGAAGGTGCCTTTGGCGCCGGTGTCTTTGCTGGTCTGGCGCAGGATATCAAATTCCGATTCCGGATCTTCCCAGTCAGAGATCAGCTGAAAAACGTGGCCGGCGTCACCGGACAGGGCGGTGCCAAGCTGTTTCAGCTCATCGGTGGCGGCCGCATAGGTGGGAATAAGGGCGCCGCTGGCGCTGCGGTGTACCAGGGTGCGGGAGGTGGAAAAGCCCACCGCCCCGGCAGCCAACGCCTCGGCAATGATCTCGCGCATGCGGCTGATGTCCGCTTCACTGGCGGCTTCGCGGTTGACGCCGCGTTCGCCCATGACAAACACCCGCACCGGGCCGTGGGGTACCAGGGCGGCGATGTCGATGTCCCGCTGCCGCTGGTCAAGGGCGTCCAGATATTCGGGAAACGTTTCCCAGTTCCAGGGCAGCCCTTCAGCCATGGCGGTGCCGGGAATTTCTTCCACCCCCTCCATCAATTCGATCAGCACGTCATGGTCCTGCTGGCGGCAGGGGGCAAATCCCACGCCGCAGTTGCCCATGACCACGGTGGTGGTGCCCAGGTTGGAGGAAGGCGCCATGTGGCTGTCCCAGGTGGCCTGGCCGTCGTAGTGAGTGTGGACGTCGACAAAACCGGGGGTCACCAGCCGGCCGGTGGCATCTACCACCTGGCTTGCGGCGGCTTCAGGATCCGGGTTGAGGCTGACGATGCGGCCGTCCTTAACCGCCACGTTACACGGCCGCGGATCAGCGCCGCTGCCGTCCACCAGGGTGCCGCCGGTAATCAACAGGTCGTATTGGGCTTGCGCTTCGGATTGTTGCTGGGTCATTGCCGGAGGCCTCGCTGAAGTCCAAAACCCCAATTCTGGCACGAAATATGAGTGCTAGACAGTAGCGGCGCCGGGTTCAACCAGCTCAATCACATTGCCTTCCGGATCTTCAAAAAATACCAGGCGCAGGCCCAGGTCTCCGGACAGGGTTGAGGGATCTGAGCGCACCACGGCGCCGGCGGCGCGCGCAGCCTTCAGCACCGCATCCAGGTTGCTGCAATAAAAGGTCAGGTAGGCGAAGCCGGTCCGTTGGCTGGAATGTTCAGGCGGCGGTAGAATTTCCGGCGGCGCCGGCGGTTGTACAAGCTTGATCACTTCCTGGTTGGGTGTCTGCAGCCACACATTCAGGTAACCGTCAGCGCCGACACGGATGGCGCGGCTCAACTCGGCGGGAATATCCGCGCGGCGCACCTCCGTGCATCCCAGCACACCTTCGTAGAAGGCCTGCATGGTGTTGATGTCCGCTACCGGTAAGCCGACTTCCATGGGCGCAAGCTGTTGCATGTCGTCTGGTTCCCCTGTTTGTTGTGAACGGAATTTGTGGACGGATACTCTAACAGATGCGCCGGCTGAGGCATTGAACCCATCTTGCAGAACGGATTATCCTCAGGGGCGCGCTGCGGGGATGGGTAGTACGCAATTGGCAACCAGAGAGCACAATACGGTCCGTAACAGGTAAACGGACCAACGGGAGGAAGATATGGCCTATGTGGAAAACCGCACGATCCATGATGCGGACTCACATGTGATGGAGTTTCCGGAGAAAATCTGCGAGTACGTATCCGCCCGGTTCCGCGACGACTTCCAACCCTATGTGCGCGAGCGTGATCCGGACTGGATCAGGGAAATCACAGCCCTGCATGATGATGCGGAGTACCTGGGCGGGGCGGAACAGGAGATCATGTTACGCCGCGGCCATCACGCCTTGGGTGCGTTCCGCAGGGAAGACCGGCCAAAAACCCTGGATTACCTGGGCTTTGCCAGCCAACTGGTGTTTACCACCGATGCCCTGGACAACTACGGGCTGGAAACCGGCCGCACCAATACATTGGCCTGTGAAGCGGCGCGCGCTCACAACCGCATGATGGTGGATTTCTGTAGTGTCGACAAACGCTTGCTGGCAACCGGCTACGTGCCGCTGGTGGATTTTGAGGAAGCGCCGCGGATCGCCCGCGAGGCCCTGGAGTTGGGCTGCAAAGGCCTGATTATTCCGTCCCGCTGCCCGCCGGGCCACAGCCCCAGCCACATGGCCTTTGAACCCCTGTGGTCGCTGGCGGAAGAAGCTGGGGTGCCGATTCTCTTCCACGTCGGCGGAGAAACCAAGATGAGCGCGGATTATCACAACAACGGTGGGCCGCAGGTGCTGGATTTTCACGGCGGCGCGGAAAACTTCACCTCCACCAGTTACATGGCGATCCCGCTATCGTTGTGGCAGACCATGTCGGTACTGATTATCGATGGGGTGCTGGACCGCCATCAGAAGTTGAAATTCGGCGCCATAGAACTCGGCGCCGGCTGGGTGCCGAGCTGGATGCGGTTCATGGATTCCGGCGCGGCAGCGTTCAGGAAAGGGGAAGAGCGCCTCAAGAAGTTGTCCGCCACGCCCAGCGAAATTGTAAGGCGCCAGTTCCGCGTCACACCCTACCCCCATGAGCCCACCGGCTGGATCATCGAAAATACCGGGCCGGAAGTGTGCCTGTTTTCCTCGGACTTTCCCCATGTGGAAGGCGGCAGGAATCCGTTAAAGCGATTTGGCGACACGCTGCAGAACACCTCTGTGGCGGACCAGCAGCGCTTTTACCGGGATAACTTTATCGACCTGATGGGCGCCGGGCTGGACCCCAGTCTGCACGATCATCCGTCGGTCTCAGCGCCTGGCGCCGGAACCTGATTCAACGCTGGCGGACCGGCAGCCGGATGCCGGTTCGCGGCACACAATCCTCGTCCGAATCTTCCCAGACTTCTATTTAGCAGCCCGCTGACCTCAGGGGCGGGGCCGTTGCCTGCGGCTTGGGTCGTGGTGTGCACAGTGCATTATTATTGCACTATAATGCAAAAATAATATAAAGTATAAATATGAGCATGAATGCGAATTTTCTAGCTCATGGCAACCTTTGATCTTGGAGGGTCGGAACATGAGGATGAATCACAAACCAGGCTTACGGTCCGGGGCACAGGTGCTGATACTCAGCCTGTTGGTACCCGCGGCTTGGGCTGAGTCGGGTAATGTAATTGAAGAAATTGTCGTCACCGCGCAAAAGCGCGAACAGAGCATTCAAGATGTGCCGATTGCGGTGTCTGCGTTCGACCAGCGTTTCCTGGAGAACGCGGGCGTCGACGACATTTTTGAGCTGCAGCTATTTGTGCCCGGTTTGACCGTTTACAGCAATCAATCCGCGGCACAGACGAACTTCAATATTCGTGGTGTCGGCACAGCCGGTAACAGCGTGTCGCTGGAATCTTCCGTCGGCATATATGTCGACGGCGTTTATCGTGCCCGGCAGTCGTCGGCCATTGGCGACCTGGTGGATTTACAGCGTGTGGAAGTACTGAAAGGTCCGCAGGGCACTTTGTTCGGCAAGAATACCGCATCCGGCGCGCTGCAGTTTCTAACCGAGCCCCCGCATATGGATGAGCTGAGTGGTTTTGTCGAAGCTAACGCCGGCAGTGAGGGGTATATGAATGTGAAGGGGGCAGTTAACGTCCCTGTAGCTGAAAACACAGCGGCGCTGCGGCTTTCCGGCGCGTGGAAGGAGCGTGACGGCTATGTGGAAAACCAGACCACTGGCCGTGAGTTGAACGAATACGACCGGTATTCGGTGCGCGGCCAGCTGCTGGTGCAGCCCGC
>JANQOA010000189.1 GCA_028279305.1 Pseudomonadales bacterium | reverse complement strand
AACTTTACGTGGCGGAAACGGTGCCCGGACGGCTGTGGGCTTTTGCCCTGAAAGCGCCGGGGCAACTCGACGGTACCGCCCAGGCAGCCCGCCGCCTGCTGGCCGACAGGCCCGGTTACCATATGTTTGATTCGCTGGCGGTGGATGCGGAAGGCGGCGTGGCGGTGGCTACCCTGATCGACGGCGGCATCACGACCCTGCATCCGGATGACCGGCCGCCGGAATTTGTGCCCATGCCGGACCGGCTCACCACCAATATCTGTTTTGGCGGCGCCGGCCTGCGCACCGCTTATATCACCCTTTCAGCCACCGGCCGGCTGGTCAGTATGCCCTGGTTCCGGGCCGGTCTGGCGCTACCCTTCACAGCCGCGTCCTGAGCTGCAATACCATCCGGCAGCGGTGCAAATCCGGCGCCGGGGCGCCGCAGGCACCGGTTGGTTTTCCGCCGCTGCTCACTTACTATTAGTGCCGGAAGACTAGGAATCGGGGGAAGTACATGCGCAGACCGTTCGGCCGCGGCCGCGAAGACGACGGACAAACCGCGATCAACCTGACACCCATGCTGGATGTGGTGTTCATCATGTTGATCTTTTTTATTGTCACAGCAACGTTTGTCAAGGAAGTGGGTTTGGACGTTAACCAGCCCGATGATGACAAGCCCAAAACGGTGGATCCGGACAAAAAGAGCATTGTGGTGCGTATCACGAACCGGGATCGCATTGTCATTGCCCAGCGGGATGTGGACTGGCGTTCAGTACGCGCCAACATAGAGCGCCTGCATGCGGAAAACCCGGAAGCCCCGGTGGTTATCCAACCGCACAAGGATTCCACCACCGAAGCCATGATCCACGTCATGGACTCCGCGCGCCAGGCCGGGGTATACAACGTGTCGCTGGCGGCTTCAGGCCCAGGCTGACCCCACCAGCGCCACCACCGCGCCTGAGATCAGCGTCACCAAGGTGCCGCTGATCAACGACTTCGGCGCGATCGCCAGATATTCCCGGCGCCGCTCCGGGACCAGGGTGCCGAGCCCGCCCAGCAGGATTCCCAAGCTGCCGAAATTAGCAAAACCGCATAGCGCATAAAGCATGATCAGCTGTGAAGAGGCGGAAAGCCGGCCGCCAAGCTCCGCCAGTTGCAGAAATGCCACCAGTTCATTCAATACCAGCTTGGTGCCCAGCAAACCGCCGGCCAGTTGCGCTTCCGCCCAGGGCACGCCGATCAGCCAGGCTACCGGCGCAAATATCCAGCCCAGCATCCGCTGCAGCGACAGCGGCGCCGAGCCGGCCTCGAAGACACCCAGCATGCCGTTGGTTAACGCCACCAGGCTGATAAACACCAGCAGCATCGCACCCACATTCATGGCCAGGGTCAGTCCGTCAGCGGTGCCCCGGGTCACGGCATCCATCAATGACTGGTAACGCAGGCTGTTGGCTCCGCCGGTAGCGCCTGCCCGGGGAGTTTCCGGCACCATCAGCCTGGCTATATACACCGCGCCGAAGACATTGAGGATGGAGGCGCTGAGGATATGGCCTACCACGCCGGGGATCACGTCTCTTAACATGCTGGCATACAGCACCATAACCGAGCCGGCCAGGGTGGACATTCCGAAGGTCATAACGGTAAAGAACTCCGCCCGGGACAACGACATCAGATAGCCGCGTATGACCATCGGTGTTTCCACCATGCCGAGAAACAGCGAAGCCGCGCCGGACGTACCCACCGCCCCGCCCACCCCCAGGGATTTCTGCAAAACCCAGCCGAACCCGCGGATGATGGCCGGCAGCACCCGCCAATGCCACAACACCGCAATTATGGCGCTGAACACCACCACCTGCGGCAGCACGCGGAAGGCAAACAAATACATGGCAGCGGGGTTGTTGACGTCGAACGGAACGTCACCGCCGCCGAGAAAGCCGAACAGGAAGGAAGAGCCGGCCAGAGTTGCGCTTTCGATGGCGCGCACCACTACGTTCAAGGACATCAGCGCCTGGGTCACCCAGCTGACTTTCAGAAACAGAATGGCCAACACAAACTGCACAGCCAGGCCGACCGCCACCATACGCCAGCGTACCGCGCCGCGGTCTTCGCTGCATGCATAGGCAACCGCAAGAATTACAGCCAGTCCCAGCAACGCCTGCATATCAGGGGATCACAAATATCGTCATGACGTGCTGTCCTTGAATGGTCCAGTAGCCGCTGCCCGAGTTTAACGCCTTGTTAGGCGCATGGTCACCCAGATAGCGAATGCGGAAGCTGCCGCGGTTTGCGCCGTCACCGGACGACAGTTCCACCTCCGCCTGCATGAAACCGATGTACTCGCGGCCAATGGGATAAATGGCCTTGTACCCCGCTTCCTTGGCTGAAAACAGCACGCTGGCGGCGGTCTCCGGCAGGCTGTCCAGACTGCTGATTTCGTCAGCGGTAAGAATTCTGCTCAGCAGCCGGCCGCCGACCCGCCCGTTGGTTTCCAGATCAATACCCACCCCGCGGTGGTTTTGTGACGCCAGCGCCGCTGCCAGGACGCGCGAATGGGTAATGCTGCCGACGCTCGGCGGCGGCCATACCGGCATGCGCTGGCGGCGCCCCACCGGTGCCGCAGGCAGCCCCAGCAGCTGCTGCGCCAGATGCGCGCAATGCCGCCCGCTGCTGAAGGCATGGCGGCGCTGAGTCACCATGGTGGCCATGGCCTGCTGCTCTTCCGCAAACAGCCTGGCGCAAAAGTCCTGCACCGGCGCGGCCGCCAGCGCACAACCCGCAAGCGCGGGCAGTGAGTCGGCAAAACCCTGCAGATCAGGCGCCAGAAACTGGGTGCGCATCAGCGGTCACGCAATCCGGCTGATCTTTGTATACACTCCATCATCCAATATTCCCGGTGTGCGCCGCTGCTGACGCCGGCTGAACTACAATCTGAAGTACAAGCAGAATTACAACAGAACTACAAACAGAAACTGAACTACAAAATGAGTCAGGTGATCATTCTGAACGGCTCGTCCAGCTCGGGGAAAACCACCCTGGCGCTGAAACTGCAGCAGATTCTAACAGAACCCTTTCAGCACATCAGTCTGGATCAGTTCCGCGACGGCATGCCGGTGCGCTACCGGGGTTTGAACTCACCGCCGGGCAGCCCCGGACACCAGGGCCTGAACATAGTACCCAGGGATCACAACGGTGAGCTTGTCACTGACGTGGTTTTCGGCAGCTACGGGGAAAAAGTTCTGCAAGCCATGCGCCGCGCCGTCAGAGCTGTTGCCGATACCGGCGTTAACGTGATTGTCGACGATTTGTTATTCAAGGCAGAGTATCTGCGCGACTACGCTGACGTGCTGGACCCCCAACAAACCTGGTTTATCGGCCTGCGCTGCGCGGCGGATGTGGTCGCCAGCCGCGAGCAGCAACGGCTGGGCCGGTTTCCCGGCACCGCCACCGCCCATCTTGAGCAGGTGCACAGCCACGGCAGCCCCTACGATCTGGAAGTAGACACTTCAGCATTATCGCCCCGGCAGGCCGCCCTGCGCATCAAGGCGCGTCTGCAGCAGCCGCCCCGGGCATTTCCGGCAATGTGCCGGGCAACTGAATCCTGAACAGATCCGCAATCCCCAGCGCGCCCCTCACGCTGCGGTACCGCTCCCTTGTCACAAACGCCGTGGTGGAACTGTCATGGGCAAAGGTCAGCGCTTCACGCTGGCCCAGGGTCGGCAGCGGTACCAGTCGGGGACCGGCGGCCAGATTCTGCAGGTCGTACAAAAAGGCGTGTTTGTAAGTGGTGATCAGCAGCCGGCTACCGGCAATGTCCATGCCTGAAGGCATATGCCGGTAGCGGGCGAAGGGGTCGTATTCGAGCTCTTCCAGCGTCGGCCGTGGAATGTCCACAAACTCGTAGACCTTGACGGCGATGGCGTCATCGTCAGGCCGCAACGGCAATTCAAACAGCTCCGCGGGATAACGGCGTTTGCTGGTCCACAATACCTTTTGCGCGATGCCGTCCACCGCCATGGCTTCGCTGTCCCGGGGCCCGTCCGCATATGAGAAGTGAATGTGCCAGGCAGGCTGCAATACGCCCCCGCCCAACTGCGGCGGCTCCGCCACCACCACAAAAGTGTTTTTGTTACGCCAGCGCAGATTGTCGCCGGTGTCGCCGATAATCAGATAAGCCACGCCCTCGGACTCAAACGCGTCCATGGACTCCCAATCCGAGTGATACGGCGTCTGCACATCAAACACCCCGCGGGTATTGCCGTCCAGGCCCACTGCATATAAGCGCGGCTCGCTGCCGCTGTCGTTCAGCGACCACAACACCCCATCATGCTGGATACTGGCAGCCAGCGCACTGGCCTCACGCAACTCCCAGTCACCCAGGTCACTCTGCCAGGAGACTTCAGCGCGCACCACCGGCAACTGCGGGTGGGCCTGCACCGGCGGCGGATGCGGCTGCAGCAGATGGTACAGGGCACTGCGCAGATTGTATTCCGGGTGCAAGGCGTAGTAGCCCAGCACCAGCAGCGGCGGCAGACAGGCCAGCAGCACAATCCAGGCCAGCCAGCGCAGCACGCGCCTCATGCGCTGAACAACTTATGTTTCAGCAACATAATGCGGTCGTTGCCGAACAACATGTCTTCCCCGTCGATAAAGTAGGTGGGTGAACCGAATCCGCCGCGCGACATCAACTCTTCGGTATTGTCGCGCAGCTTGTCCTTATAGGGCTGGGACTCAATCTTGGCCCAGAAAGCGTCCACATCAAGACCGGCATCCGCCGCTATGGCGGTGACTTCATCCGTCTGGGAGATGTCCCGCAGCTCGCTCCAGTAACGTTGGAACGCCAGGCGCGCGTAGGGCACCAGCAAACCTTCTTCCAGCGCCACAAAGGCGCCGCGCATGACCTTCACGCTGTTCACCGGGAACACCGGCGGCGCGCCGATTTGCACGCCCGCATACTCAGCCCAGTCCTGCAGGTCTTTCTGGTAATAACGCTGTTTGGCCGGCACCGGATTGGCGCGGTTTTCGTAAACACTGGGGTTCACCTTGTTAAAGATGCCGCCCACCAGTATCGGGCGCCATTGCAGGTCCACTTGCGGGTGCGCCGCCACCTCCTGCACACTTTCAAAAGCCAGGTAGGTCCAGGGGCTGGAGCAGTCGAAAAAGAACTCGATACGCGACATAAGCAGGTTTTGTGAAAAACAATTGAACAACAATAGAAAATGTTAACATGACAACCCGCGCCCACAGTACACCTCCGGCGGAGAACGGCATGTCCACATCGTTACACGGCTCAAACTGATGAGTGAAGAAGCAGTACAGGCTCTGGGCCGGGCCATTGACGCCGCCAACAGCATCGTCTGCTTTACCGGCGCCGGCATCAGCACGGAGTCCGGCATCCCGGATTTCCGCAGCCCGGGTACCGGCCTGTGGACCAAAATAAAACCCATTCAATTCCAGGATTTTATGGCTTCGGAACAAGCCCGCCAGGAATCCTGGGCACGCAAGTTTTCCGGCGACCGCACCATGGAAGATGCCGTGCCCAACAAGGGCCATCTGGCGTTGGCGCGGCTGGTGGAAACCGGCAAGTGCAATGCCATCATCACCCAGAACGTTGACAATCTGCACCAGGATTCGGGTGTACCCGACGAAAAAGTCATTGAGCTGCACGGCAACGCCAGTTACGCCACCTGTCTGTCATGCCACACCCGCTACGAACTGGCGGAACTCGAGCAGCAGTTCAAACAACTGTCCCACGTGGAAGCGTGCGGGCGCTGCGGCGGAATCATCAAAACCGCCACCATCTCCTTCGGCCAGGCCATGCCGGAACAGGAGATGATGCGCGCCCAGGCGGCGGTGGAACGATGCGACCTGATGATAGTGCTGGGCTCTTCACTGACGGTTTATCCCGCTGCCGGGTTCCCCGAATTTGCCCATCGCCTGGGGGCCACCCTGGCCATTGTCAACCGCGAGGAAACGCCGCTGGATGCGGTCGCGGACATTGTTGTCCGCGAGCAGATCGGCGCCACCATGTCGCTGGTGGTGGGTCTTAACTAGGCTCAGCGCTGCGCTATCAGCAACTCCGCCACGCGCTGCAGGTCGCGTAGATTAGCCAGCTTCAGAACCTGCCGGCAGGCGCCACGGTAACGCAGCATTTCACTGTCTCCTTCGCGCCATTGCTGCGCCGTTTCCGGATTCAACCACACCACCTGCCGGGCGCGGCGGCTGATGGCATACAGCACCTCCGCCTGGGGCGGGAAAAAGTTATTGCGCCCGTCGCCGAGGATCAACACCGTTGAACGGCTGTCGAGCTGGGTTCCCGCTGCTTCCCGGAAGCGCCGGAAGGCATGGCCGTAATCGGTGCTGCCGTTGCCCCAATCCAAGATAATGGATTCAATCACCTGGGCGGTGGCGGCGCGGCCGGACGTGCCGGCCAGGCGCGCCGTGACTTCAGACATCTGACTGGAGAAAACAAAGGCACGCACTGCGGGCAGCAGATCGCTGAGCAGACTCACCAGCAATAACAGGAAGCGCGACAGGCGCGCCATCGAGCCGCTGACGTCGCAGAGAATAAATATCTTGTTGGCGCGGCGCTTGCGGCGGCGCCAATACAACTTGAACAGATGGCCGTCGTGGGCCATGTTGCGGCGCAGCAGCACGCCGATGTCCAATCCCCGGGCCGGGCCGTGGCGGCTGTGCCTGCGGTGCCGGCGGCGCAACCGGTCCGCGACTTCGCGCACCGCCGCCTCAACCTGTTGCTGATATTCCGGTGATATGGACGCCAGATTACCCTGCAGCGCAGCCGCTTGAACCGCCTGCCGGGCGCCGGTTTCCGCCAGCAGGGAAAATTGCAGGTCCACGTAGCGCTGAATCTGTTCCAGCAGGTAGCGGCGCACGTAGGCCAGGCTGGCGGCGTCCGGCCCTTGCGCCTGACGGACCAGCGGCAGCAACTGGTCAACCCCCATGGCTGCGGTAATCTGCCGCACCGCGCGCGGTTTGTCGCGCAGGTGCTGCATACGCGTCACGCCGGCATCCAGGCCCGCCTGCTGCAGCCACAAACCCAACTCCGGCATGCGCCGGTTCAGCACCTGCGCCACCAGCCCGCCCAGCCGCGGCGGCAAGCCTTCAGCCACCAGTTGCCGCAGCGCCGCGTCATCCGCCGGCAGCATCATGTTTTTCGGCGGCTCGGCAAACGCGCGCACGGAGAAGAATTGTTCAAAACACCGGTCGAAGCGTTGTTTGTCCCGCGGGTTTTTGGCCAGCGCCATGGACAAGCCATGGCGCAGCAAATTGCGGTCGCTGATGCCAAGCTGCTGCCATATCTCAGCCGCCAGCAGGGTTTCCGCCGGGGATACCTCAACCCGCGCATTACGCAACGCATGGGTAAACTGAGTCAGAGTGTCATCCATGGATTTACCTTTAACTGCACACCAACGTTGGGCTATCTTGGCTTTTAAGTCCACCGCTCACGCCGCCCTATACCCGACCCATATGCTGGACAATGAACTGATGAATTTAGCCCGTGCCGGCCGCGCCGCGCAGATGGCCAGGCTGCCGGAGTTGATCACCACGGTGATGCCCGCCTGGCAGAGTGCGGAGATTGCCGACGCGCAGTACCTGGAAGGGGGTTACAGCAACCTGAATTTTGCCTTCCGGCGGCAGCAGCAGCGTTATGTAATCCGGCTGCCGGTGAACAGACAGCCGTTTGTCGACCGCCGCCATGAATTCAACTGGTACCAACACCTGCCGGGGCGTCTGGGCGTGCAGCCGGTGGCCCTGGACGTGGCAAGCGGAATCATGATCTCACCCTGGGTCGAAGGCCCGCTGCTGGTGGACGCATGGCACACCCTGGGCCTGGACGATCTGGCGGCCTATCTGGCTGATCTGCACGCGCGGCTACCGGACCCGCAGCGGCGATATGAGGTCCCGGGCATCTGCCGGGCGTTATCCGCAACCGCCGGGGCACCGCCGCCGGCACCGGCTGACAGCCCCCGGGAAGCGTGCCACAACGACCTGAATCCCTGGAACATAGTGATCGGCGAACGCGGCTGGATAACCTTGGACTGGGAATTTGCCGGCAGCAACGATCCGCTGTTCGATCTGGTTAACCTGCACCAGGGGCTGGCGCTGGAAAACCGCGCGCTGCCGGAGCTTGCGGACCTGTACTTTGCGCAACGCGGCCGGCCACGGCCGGCGGCCCTGCAGCAACGGCTGCAGTGGGCTTACCAGGCCTTCTGGCAACGCGAGTTATGCTGGGCTGAGTATCAACTGGCGCGCGGCAATAACCGTGATGAAATTCAACAACAGTTACTGGACGCCCGCAGTGCCCTGGACAGCGGCAACCGCCTGGATGGCGGCATCTAGCCTGGCCGGCCCGAGCCCGCGAATCACGTCATAAGGCAACCCCCGCCGCTTCAGGTCAGCCTCATACAGGGCAAACAGCATATCGCGGCTGTGCGGATGTTCGCGCTGCGGGTCCGGCGTCCACGGCAGGTCGGGTGCGCATAACAGATAATGGCGCGGCCCCTGGGCGCGGTAGTTCTCTACCAGGGACACGGGCGCGGGTCCGTATTTTACCTGCCACCAGATGTACAACACCTGCAGGTCGGTATCGCAGATCAAGGTGTGCGGGGCCGGATGCGCCTGCCATGCCTGCATTTCCAGTTGTATCTGCCGGGCGGCGACGCGCAGCAGATCACCGGGCTGGTAGGGATCCGGCAATGCCGCCAGATATGCGCGTGCCGCTTCGGACACCAGCCCGGCGCCGAGGTGACCGCTAAGCTGCGCCGCCAGGGTACTTTTACCGGACGATTCCGGACCGGTGAGGACATATACAGACATGCTCAGGCGCTGACCATGTGTTTGCGCCAGGCCAGCCAGCCGGCCACCGCCATGCCCAGATACACCAGGTACAACAGCGCATACTCGGGGATACTCTTAACCAGGTACAAGACCACCTGCACCACATCGATGACAAACCACAACAGCCAGCTTTCGATGTATTTGCGGGCTGACATCCACATGGCGACAAAACTGGCCACCGTAGTAAAACTGTCGGGAAACGGCAGATCCGCCTGGGTGGCGGTTGCAAAATACCAGCCCATGAACAGCGTACCCAGGACAATTACCGCTGCCAGCGGCAGCCATTGACGGCGCGGCACCGCGGCAACCAACAGCGTGGTATCCGCATCCCGCCGCTGCTGTCCGCCGCGCATCCAGAAATACCATCCGTAGCCATTCATGCCGACGTAGTAGACGTTCAGCAGCACATCCGCAAACAAGCCCGCCCGCGCCACCACCACCACGGTGATAACCGCGTAGATCAGGCCCAGGGGAAAGGTCAGGACATTTTCACGAATCAGCAGCCAGACACACAGCAGCCCGCTAGCCAGACCGAGGAGTTCCAGCCAATTCTCAGCGATGTAGGCCAAACATGGTTGTCCGCGGAATTGGGATCAGGCAGCGTGCCCGATGTGCGGACGGGAAATCAAGTCCCCGGGTTGCGTCAATTCCACTTTCACCGCATTGTCCACATCCACGGGGGTCTGGAAATCATAGGTGCCGTCCAGCAGACGTACACAGCGGTATGCAGCCTGATAAGGTACCAGTTCCCCCGGCGCGGCTTCATGCTCGTTAAACAGCGCTTCGCTGAAAGGTATAAAAACTTTTTCGCTCATTTACACGTCCTGTGCATTCTATCTGCAGCGCGCAGCATTAGTGTTGTCATAACCTTATTTAAGCGCCAGATTCGCAAAAACTGCTGTGCAAAAAGTGAGGCGCACGGGATGAATCATGGAGAAATTAGTGATTATTGATGTGCGCCAGCGCACACTTTGCCCAGCAGCGTCAATATCCCGGCGCTAGATCCCCGTCCGGGCTTTGAGCCAACCCGCTGATGCCCGCTGCAGCCGTTTCAGCTTTGCCGCCAAAGGCTAAACAATTCTGCAAATCCAACCGCAAAAGGCGCTAAAATTGGCTTGGGATAAGCCTATTCACCCCATTTGACGGCCGGTGAAGGAGTAAAATTTGGCCAAGATTATTGCCATAGTTGAAGACGATCCGGATCAGCGCTCCAACTATACCGACGCCATCAGCAAAAAAGGTTACGAAGTACGGGCCTATGCCAGCCGTGACGAAGCCCTGGAAGGCTTCAACGACGCCCTGCCGGACCTGGCCATCCTGGATATCATTCTCGGTGAAGAGGTAGACGCGGGTTTCCAGTTGTGCCGCGACCTGCTCACCCGTTCACCCAATCTTCCGGTGATATTCCTGACCGAACGCATCGATGAAATCGACAAGATTTCCGGCCTGCGCCTGGGCGCCTGGGACTACCTGCCCAAACCCATTTCGCTGGACTATCTGGCGGAGCGGATCTCTTCTTTGCTGCGCATAAACGAAGCCCGCGACCAGGGTCAGGAAACGGAAAACTCCGCCGCCCGGCAGATTGGCGACCTGGCGCTGGACACCGACGCCCTGCTGGCATCGTGGCAGGGCCAGCGCATCGACCTGTCCGGCACCGAGTTCCGCATGCTGGAAAAGCTGGTGCGCATGCCGGGCCACGCCGTCAGTTACGAAACGCTGATGAACGCCACCATGCAGAGTATCGTGTCTAACAACACAATTAACACGCACATGCGGAACATCCGCAAAAAGTTCGAAAAAGTGGATGCTGATTTTTCATCCATCAAAAGTGAATACGGCTACGGGTACCGCTGGTCGGAACAATGAAAATCAATCAGCGCGTGAAAGGTCCGCGGCTGGGCACCAAACTGTTTCTGTTTGGCCTGGCGCTGCTGGTAGTGCCCTGGTTCAGTTACCAGCAGCTGGTGGACATGGAACGCATCCTGGTACAGAGCCAGTCCCAGGCGCAGCTGTTAACCGCAAAGAGTATCTCGACCCTGTTTAACGGCCGCGAGGACCTGTTCAACGACCTGCCGGTTAATCTGGACGATTTTGAACCTTTGTTTGCACACCCCCTGCAGGACAGCATCCGCCTTGACGGCTTGGTCGATGAGTGGGACGAAAATCTGCTCGACGACTACCTGACCTTCAAATCCGGCCGCGCCGACGGCGATGGTGATTTTCAACTGCTGCTGGGTGAGCGTGCCGACCAGCTGTACGCCCACATGCGGGTCAAAGATCAGAGCCTGGTGTTCCGCGACCCGGATTACCTGCGCCTGGACAACGCTGATCACG
>JANQOA010000125.1 GCA_028279305.1 Pseudomonadales bacterium | reverse complement strand
CCGGGCTGCTTGGTGAATAGCAGGGGAGTTTCAGGAACGCCGTAAATACATCCCTGTAGGCTCGAGGACTTTTGGAGTGTGTTCTTTTGGGTATTCAGTTCTGCCCGGGCTGCTTTGTAAATAGCAGACGAGTTTCAGGATCGCCGTGAATACATCCCTGTAGGCTCCGGCGCCGACTTCCTGTCGGCGACGGTCCTGAAACTCTGCTATTCACACGCAGCCCTACATTGCTGCGGCCCAAAATAAACGCTCCCAGCCTTGGAGTTAGGCCACACCCCGGCGTTGAACCTTTTGTCTCGTCTTAACCGTGCTGCAGGGAAGGTTCGCCACACTCTACACGGATATCTGGTAAGGGGTACTGCTCATCCGGGCCCGTTCCCTAATCACTAAGTTGTCTCGGGTCGCCGTAAATACGTCCCTTTGCACTGTGTCGTGACGCCTGTCGCCGACACCCCGAAACAACTTAGTTACCCGTCCACCGGCCTGTTGTGTAGATACTCTGTGGGGGGGTTCGTCACATTTGGGCAATTGCAGTTTCCTATTTCGACCACCGCGCTGAGAGGCAGGCCACATGCGTTGCAGCCAGGTTGTAGCGGTACTTCGTTGCAAGGTGGTATCCAAGCGTTTTCGGACAACGCTGGTGTGTAGCAAAACTCCAAGGCTGGGAGCGTTTATTTTGGGCTGCAGCAATGTAGGGCTGCGTGTGAATAGCAGAGTTTCAGGACCGTCGCCGACAGGAAGTCGGCGCCGGAGCCTACAGGGACGTATTCACGGCGATCCTGAAACTCGTCTGCTGTTCACCAAGCAGCCCGGCCAGAACTGAATACCCAAAAGAACACACTCACTCCGGTCCGGGATATAGGTCAATCCCCACCCCCTTGGCACCCTTGGAGCTGAACGTAAATGTCCTGGCGCCGATGTGTAGCAAACCGATATAACCCACCAGGTTGTTACCCCGCCGCAGGTCGGACCGCAGGGACGCCATGTTGTGGGTTTCCACCGCTCCCACCCCCAGGGTGCGGCCCCGCTGCATGCACAAGTTATCGCTCAGGGTGATGACATGGTCCTGCAGTTTGCGGCCCCGGTACTGGGGCAGGGTCAGCGCCTTGTACCCGTAGCGGTACGGTGCCTGTACCCTGATCCACAGATTACAATGCCGGTCGCGGTGAAACGGCGCCTCGGTAAACGTGCGCCAGACGTAAGACACCATGCGGCCGTTGTCGAACACGCCCGCGCAGATATCTCCATTCGGAATGGCGTGGCTTAGAAATTTCTCGGAAATGCCGCTTTCGGGGTCAGCGGCGGCCTGCCGCAGATCTTCTTCGCTGGCAATGCGCACCGGCAGATCCGTGGGTTCAGCCGGGCCGGGCGTGTCCGCCAGGGAGCGGACATGTACCCGCCAGATCACCAGCCACGGGCGCAGCCGCGCCATCGGCCGCATATACAACGCGGACCAGAATCCCCAGCGCTGCCAATCCGTTCTAAACCGTGACCATTTGGACATTTCCCTGCTCCACTACTGCGGTCAAAATGCGCCTATCCGGCCGGTGTATACCAGACCGGTGAACTGTATGCACGCTCCTGGATGGTGGCGGGAAAATCCTCCCGCGGCGCCACCCCGTGCCTGACGGCGTCCCAGGTAGACCAGCGGCAAGTCGGGTTTTCCAGTACACGCACGTAGTAAAACGCCGGTTGCCCCGGGTCGAACGCAGGATCCTGCCAGTATCCCTTCAGTTCCCCGGCGCCCTTGCCTGCGGAAATTTCACAAGTTGACAGGTTTACCGTGGCGCCGTTGTCCGGGCACCGGTTTGTTGTCTTGTCAACCTGCAGACCGTCAGCACAGACTACGTCAAACACCTGCTCCTGCGGGTTGCCGTCCGCTACCCAGCCTTTAACAATTTGTATCCGCTGCAAGGGGGCGCTGAGGGGATCCCGCAGCGCTTGCAGGATAAACGCCGGCGCACCGTCACCGGGCAGCAGGTCGCCGCCCATGGGTACCCCGTTGGCATAACCGGCGCCGGTCAGGTCCTCAGCCTGCAGGATCGCAGGGTCAAGGCCCATGGCGGCAAACATCCGCACCCGCATGCGCGGGCCGCTGGTGGCAAACGTCTCCTTGCGGCGGAATGCATCGTATATGGCGGCCCGGCTGTTCTGTTCCGCCCAAACCCCGGTCAACCCCGCGGCGCTCCAATTGGTGTAGTAGGTCTTTTCATAGATGTTGCCTTCAGCGTCCGGCTCATCCAGCGGCACGGAACCCCGCAGTTGGGCGGTGCCGTCGAGCAGGCCCACCTTGGAAAAAAAGTTTGCTTCATCCAGTGAAGCTGCGCCCGTGTGCGTGTCGCTGGCGCCTGCCATGCCGAACTTGTAGGGGTTAAACCCCTGGGTGGCTTGCAGGGTAATCCCGTTGCCCAGCGCCTGGCGCACGTAACTGCCGTTGATGTCGCTGTCCATCCAGGTCGCAATGCGGTAAGGCATGGTCTCAAAGTCCGCCCACTCGTCGTTCGGTGACAACAGCGGATGGGTTTCACTATCACCTTTCACCTGGGTCACTTCCACCAGCGGTTCATTGCGCATGCGCTGCTCCGCGTAGGCTTCGTCCAGCGGATCACCCGCCCAGTCCGTCAGCTTGAACATCTGACCGTTACTGCCGTTGGAATTGTGCGGAATGGCCAGCGCTTCTATGCCCTGGTCGCGCAGCCCGTCCATCCATTGCCATAAATCTTCCGGATTTTGCGAGTCCAGCCGCGCAAAAGGAATGTCCGGTGCTTTGTCCCCTTGAAAGATGACGTTGCGGTGCAGGTTCTGGTTATCCGGACCGCTGGTGTATTCGTAAGCAACAAACGTTGTGAATTTCCCCGGGTCATTATGGCGCGCGGCTGCCCCTTGAATATCCTGCCAGGCTGATTTCACGACATTTACGTCCAACACATCGTCAGCTTTGCCCGGGGCCAGAAAAGGCCGGATGCCCAGAAATGCCTCGCGCCGCTCCGCCGCGGTCTGCGCCGTTTGAAAAGGCTTGGCAAACGGCAGTTTGGATACTTCCGTGCTGGGGTCTGCCATGGCCGGCAGCATGCCCAGGAACATGGCGTGGTCCGTCACAGCGTAGAAGTCCAACGGCCGGTCCAACTGCATGTCAAAACCGCTGGGGTGGGCCAGCGGTTCACCTTTTGCATAGCGGTATGCGTCGTCCGGCGTCGCACGGGTGGCAAATATGAACGCATCAAAAGAATAGAAAGTATGGACGTGCAGGTCTCCGAAATAAGCCTGCCGCTCCGCTGCCGGCGGCTGCGCACCTGCGGCAGCCGCGGCGGGAGCTGCGTCCACGGCGGGCTCAGCGTCCTGTTCGGGCGCGCCGCAGCCGGTCAGCCCGGCTGCACCCCAAGCCAGTATCATTGCAAGCATCAAGCGCTGCTTCATTGTATCTCTCCCTTCTCTGTGCCCTCTGTATGGCCTTCGCTGATGGTACATCACCCGCTCACACATCCCTAAATCGGCTGTACCTGCAAAACTGGCATAATATCCGGCACCAACCCGGTCGCGGCAACATGTTAGATACCCTGCAAAACATGCTGTGGAATTTTCTGGAGGTGCTGGCGGAGACTCCGTTTAACTACACCGAGCGCTTCTATCTGCTGTACGTTTCAACATTTATCGCCTTCGGGTACGTGGGTTTCCGTGTTAATCACAACAGCCGGCGGCCTTTCTTTAAGTTTCTTTTTCCGCGTGAAATCTACCTGCACCGGTCCGCGGTCACCGACTATCTGATCTACCTAATCAACCTGTTTATCAGCCCGGTCACAGCCTTGTTCGGCGTGGCCCTGAATACCGCAACCTCGCTGGCGGTGGCGAACACCTTAATCAACTTCAACGGCGGCCAGCCGCTGGTGGTCGGTGAATGGAACTACACGGTCAACCTGGCGTTTATCCTCGGCTTTACCCTGATCGCCGACTTTACCGTCTATCTGGTACACCGGCTGCACCACCAGTTGGACGTACTGTGGCCGATCCATGCCCTGCATCACTCCGCGGAAGTCATGACCCCGGTGACCCTGTTCCGCAAACATCCGGTCTGGAATTTCACCGCAAATCTGGCCACCGCCCTGCTCACCGGCCTGTTTCAGGGTGTGTTCATCTTTGTGTTTTACGGCACCCCGGATTACACGGTGCTGCTGGGTATCAGCACAATCTACGTGGTGTACAACTTTTTTGCTTCAAACCTGCGGCACTCACACATCTGGCTGAGTTGGGGCAAGCCGTTGAGCTATTTGTTTATCAGCCCGGCGATGCATCAGATCCACCACGACCCCAAGCGCATGGACAAAAACTACGGCGAAATATTTGCCATCTGGGATGCCATGTTCGGCACTCTGTACATCCCCGAAGGCCGCGAGCGTTTTGCCATCGGCCTGCCGGAAGGCAACCCGCACAACACCCTGGCCCGGGCTTATTACGTGCCGCTGGTGGAGAGCTTTCGTGCTGCATTGGATAAGCTCCATATACGGCGGCGTTCCTGAGTAACCAGGTCGGCGGCGGCTGCGCGCGCACATTTGCCTGCTCCCCGGGAAGGAGTAGATTGGGGTTTTGAGCGGAAGGTGACCATGAGCAACACACCGGCATTATTTAATCTGCAGGGCCACGTGGCCGTGATCACCGGCGGCGGCCGGGGCATCGGCGCGGGCATCGCGCGTTCCTTTGTCGAGGCGGGCGCCAGAGTGGTGTTGGCGGCCCGCCGGGCGGATGAGATCGAACGGGTGGCGTCGGAGTTGACTGAGCTGGGGGGTGAAACCCTGGCGGTACCCACCGACGTCACCGACGCGGATGCGGTGCAGCATCTGGCGGACACCGCGCGCGAACACTTCGGCGCCGTGCATGTATGGGTGAACAATGCGGGCGGCTCCCCCATGCGCATGCCTATCGACCAACTGCCGCCGGAAGAATGGGACCGGACCATCGCCCTCAACCTCACCGCCGTCTACCGCGGTTCGGTGATCGCGGCCCGGGCCATGCGCGCAAGCGGCGCGCGCGGGTCCATCATCAATATCACTTCCGGGGCCGGCACCGGTCCGGTGCCGGGCAGCGCCCACTACGGCGCCGCCAAAGCCGGCGTGAACTCGCTGACCTGGACGCTGGCGGCGGAGTTTGCGCCGGACATACGCGTCAACGCTGTGGCCCCGGGCGCAATTCCCACCGAGGTCATGCTGAAGGCGGTGGGTAAGGACGAAACGCAACTGGATGAGTTGCTGGAAGAATGGAACATCCCGTTGGGACGCCTCGGCACGCCCCGGGACATCGGCGCGGCGTGTCTTTACCTGGCCTCCGAGGCGGCGAGTTGGGTGAGCGGTGAGATCATTCGCGTGGGAGGCGGGGCACGCCCCCGCTAGCGCGGCACCGTAAACTCGTTCCGGGCGCGCATTAGCAGCCGGCGAAGGTGATCTCTACCAGGGGTGCGTTGTCGATGAGGTCTTCAAGTTCATGGCCCTGACCCCGGTACCACGCGGTTTGCGGTGCGGTCATCACCATCTTACGTTCCGCCGGATCGGTCACCCGGCGCGCGCGTGCCGGAAGTGTGGCGGTGGCGGATGTTTTCAAATGAAACTCAAACTCCGGGTGCGCAATGAGATTAGCCAGCCAGTCCCGGGGCCGCCGCACACCCGGGTTGTGGGCTTCACCCGGAAGACCGCAGATAAAATAGCGGCCGTCCACACGGTGGTACCAGATCTCGATGCGGCGAGGCCGGCCGGAGCGTTTACCGGTGGTGGTGATATCAACCACTTGATCGCTGGCCAGGGCGTGTTTAATCGCTAGTTTGTCCATTATCAGCATGTGCCCTGTTGCTAATCATCAATCTGCTCACCCAGCGCCCGGGCGCGCTGCAGGCGGCTGGCTTCCTCCCGCGGCAGGTGTTTCTGCGCCAGGTAGGTGAACAGCAGCGCCGGTATGAAGGTCAGCATCGACACTCCAACAGCCCAGCGCAGGGCGTCCGCATCGTTCATGCCTCCGGCCACAAACATGTCCGAAAACAGACCCATAAAGTACGGCCCCAGAGCCAGGCCGATAAAGGTATTCATGAGGATATAGTAGGCGCCCGCGGTAGCCCGCATGCGCGGCATAACCAGGTCGGCTGCGGTGCTGGGCGGCACGCCGCCGGTGCAGGCGGCAAAAATGGTCAGAAAAAAGTTGATCACATAGGCCGCGGTCAGGCTTTCGGTGGTTAACAGCATCAGCAGCAACGGCGTGAACCCGCCGATGCCGATGTAGCTTAAAACCAGACGGCCGGAGGGGAATTTTCTTTTCAAGTAGTCCGCCAAAATACCGCCGGCGGTAATGCCGATAAACCCGCCGAAGGCTGCCCCCAACCCCAGATACAGGCCCACTTCCGCTGCTCCCACGTCATGTATGCGCAGCAGCAGCGGCGGAATCCAGAAACCCGAGCCGTAACCCATGAACGCCGTGGTGGGAAACGCCAGCATGGCGTATACAAATGCCTTGCTGCCAAACATCATATGGTAGGTAGCCGGGTCGCGCAGCTTCAGAGACTGCGCCCAGGACACGGTCACGTATACGCCAAAGGCTGACGTCACCCACTGCGCCACGCTGCCGGTCAGCCAGATCAGCAAAGCCGCCGCGAGGATGATCAAAACCGCCGCAAGCATATTGGTGCGCAGCACCCGCGGGTGCCCCATCAGCGACAACACGTTAAGGGGCGGCACGATCGCCGCCAGTTCACGTCCCAGCACCTTAAACGGCGCCGGATGCTGTTCGGTGACCAGACCTTCGCTGATACCCCGCTGCGGCTCCCGCAGGGTACGCACCCACAGCGCCATGAACAGACCGGGCACCCCTACAACCATAAACGCAACCTGCCAGCCTTTCAGGCCGAAAGGCGCACCTCCCGCGGTGTAAGCGGCATTCCAGGTTTCAACAATATAACCGCCGAGAAAAATTCCGATGCCGGCACCGATGTAGACACCGGCCGCGTAAATGGCGATCACGGTGGCGCGCAGATGGGGCGGATAGTAGTCCGACAACATGGAGTACGCAGCGGGTGAGGCGCTTGCTTCGCCTATGCCCACACCAATGCGGTAGGTGGCCAGCGCGGCAAAAGAACGCGCCAGGCCGGAAAGCGCTGTCATCAGGCTCCAGAAACCAAGGCCGATGGAGATCAGGCTGCGGCGGGTCCAGACGTCGGCAAAGCGCGCCAGCGGGATGCCGAAAACCGCATAAAACACGGCAAACACGGTGCCGTACAGAAAACCCATCTGCGCATCGCTGATACCCAGATCAGCCTTAATGTCCTCCGCCAGGATCGACAGGATGTTGCGGTCAATAAAGTTGAAGATGTAAACCAGCACCAGCACCGCCAGCACATAATGAGCGTACCAGCGGCCCGGTTCTTTTTTGGCTTGCTGCGGAGACTGCGCCATCACACCGGCGCCCTTGCCAGGTCCCCGCGCAGATACTTGGCGGCGCGGAAGTAGTGGGCAGCCGCCCACACATTGGCCAGGGTGACCACCACCAGCGCCCAGCGCAACCCTTCGCCGCTGCCCATATCAGCACCAAAATAATCGCTCAACGCGCCGGTGGCCAGCGGTCCCAGCCCCAGGCCGATAAAGTTCAGTACCAGAAACAGCACACTGGACGCAACCGCGCGCATGCGTAGCGACACCAGCCCATGGGTCATGGCCAGCATGGGGCCGAGGTAACAAGCGTTCAAAAGCACGGGAATGGAGTAGACCAGCATGGCGGTCTGGTGCTGCGGCAGAAAGTAGGCGGCCAGTTGAAAGGGGATGGCCAGGACAATGGCGGCGCCTGGGATCCAGATGTACATGCGCGCATCTTCCGCGCCGTACTTGTCGCACAGGTAGCCGCCCAGAAACGCGCCCACCGCCGCGGGCAGCGCCGCCACCGGCGCCAGCCAGTTTGCCGTTTCACCGCTCTCAAGGCCGTGCACCCGCTGCAGGAACGGCGCCATCCAGCCGCCCACACCATACGAGACAAAGGCGTGCAGCCCGGCGGCAATGGCCATGTGACGGAACGACACCCGGTCCCACAGCAGTTTGAACACTTCCATCAGCGGCGGGGTGTCCGCCTTGGTGGGTTTAATTTCAGACAGCCCGCGCGGCGGTTCGCGCAGGGTCATGCGCACAAACACGGCAAACGCCAGACCCGGCAGGCCAACCGCTATGAAGGCATAGCGCCAGCCCAGATACTGGTTGATCCAACCGCCGGCGAGAAAACCGATAAATACACCAAAATTGATCCCCATGTTGTAAATGGACAACGCCGTGGCGCGTTGCGCCGGGGGAAACATATCCGAAATCATGGAGTGTGCCGGCGGACTGCAGCCCGCCTCCCCCACCCCCACGCCGATACGCGCCAGCAGCAACTGCCAGAAATGGCTGACGGTGCCGCACAAGGCAGTCATGCCGCTCCACAACGCCAGGGATATGGAAATGACATTACGGCGGGATTTCATGTCTGCGATGCGCGCGATGGGCACACCCATGGTGACGTAGAAGACGGCAAACGCAAAGCCGCTTAACAAGCCAAGCTGCCAATCCATCAAGCCCAGGTCCTGTTTGATGGATTCCTGCAGAATCACCACAATCTGGCGGTCGATGAAATTGAAGATATAGACTACCGTCAGCAAGCCCAGCGCGTAATAGCGGTAGCCGCGGCTGAAGCCGTTGCCGGCCATTTTCCGTTCCAGCTGCTGATGGGCGGCGTTCTCAACCGTGCTCATATTCGACGGACTCCCCAAAACCGAAAGCCTGTTGTGCAACTCCACGCCGCGCCTCCGGCGCGGTAACATGACCGGCATGAAACAAAGCCCCGCACTATCAGCAACCGCTCCCCGGCGGTTATCCCCTTCGCTGGCGTTAACAGCCAGCCTGACCGTGCTGTTGGGCACTGCCTTGTGGGTGGCATACCAGCAACCCACCACTCTGCCGGACTTCGCGGCTTATCAGAATACCGGGGATAAGAAGCAGGCTTTCTTCAGCTATCTGGTGCCGAAGATCGAAACGGCAAACGCCCGAATCCTGCGTGACCGTCGCGCGCTGCTTAAGCTGCGGCAAACACTCAGCAACTCCTCCCCGCTGCCCTGGTTTGCCAGAGTACAGCTGAACAACATTGCCGCACGCTATCACATCAAACCCGACGGCGCGACCTCGGACGCGTCGCTGCTGGAGCGGGCCCTGTCCCGCGCCAACATCGTGCCCACCCCGCTGGTACTGATTCAGGCTGCCAAGGAATCCGGCTGGGGCACGTCCAAATTCGCCCGCCGCGGCAACAACCTGTTCGGCCAACAATGTTTTACCGCCGGCTGCGGTTTTGTACCCGCGGCGCGCAGCGCCGGCCGCCGCCATGAGGTGGCCAGTTTTAAAACCGCTGATGCCGCGGTGGTGGCCTATCTGAACAATCTGAATACCCATCCGCGTTACGGCGAACTGCGCCGCATTCGCGCAAGTCTGGACGCAGCCGGCCAGCCGCTCACAGGCAGGGCCCTGGCGGACGGTCTGCTGGCCTATTCGGAACGCGGCCAGGCGTACGTGGACGAAGTCAAAGCCATGATCAGACAGAATGATCTGGAATAGACAAACCCTCCATACCGCCTGCGTGTGCGCGTTTGTGCTGGCGCTGGCCGTGCCGGACCTCGCCGCAGCCGGACACGGGGTGGTGCTGGTCTATCATCACGTGGCTGAAGATACCCCGGCCAGCACCAGCATCAGTCCACGGCAGTTCCGCCGCCATCTGGACTATCTGCAAAGCCATAACTTCAGCGTATGGCCGCTGAGCAGACTGGTCAGACACATCCGCGAGGAACGGGATGTACCGGCCAATACGGCGGCCATTACCTTCGACGATGCCTATCAATCCGTATACACCACAGCGTTCCCGCTGCTGCAGAGCCGCGGCTGGCCGTTTACCGTTTTTGTTAATACCGCCGCCATCGACCGCGGCGCCGCCCCCTACATGAACTGGCAGCAGTTGAGAACCCTGCATGCCGCGGGGGTTGAGATCGGCAACCATTCACACGAACATGAACATCTGCTGCACCGGCCCGCGGGCACCACTCGCGGCCAATGGGCGGAACGGATCAGCGCTGACCTGGACCGCGCGCAGCAGCGCATAAAAACGGAACTGGGGGTCAGTGCCGCACTGTTTGCCTACCCTTATGGGGAGTTTTCACCCGCCGTACAACAGTTGGTTGCAGGCATGGGATTCAGCGCCGCTTTCGGGCAGCACTCCGGGCCCATGGGGGCTGCATCCGATTTTCTGGCGCTGCCCAGGTTTCCCATGGCCTCACCCTACGACAGCCTGGAGCGCCTGGCGGAACGCCTGCGTACCGAACCGCTGCAGGTTACCGCTGAACCCGCCAACGGCCTGGTCACACGGCAGGATCAACCCACCGTAAAGTTGACATTAACCACCGCGACGGCAGGTCTGCGCTGTTACGCAAGCGGCCAGGGACTGATGCAGATGCGCCCAAAAGGCCTGCAGGTCACCATTCAGCCGACGGCCCCGCTCAAGGTCGGGCGGACCAAGTTCAATTGCACAGCTCCGCACCCGCAACAGGCGGGCGCTTACCTGTGGTGGAGTTATCTTGTCATGCGCCCCAACGAAGACGGCAGCTGGTACACCTGGTAGAGCGGTCGGGCCGCGGCAAAACCAGAGCGGTCGGGCCGCGGAAAAAACAGAGCGGTCAGGCCGCGGTAAAAGTATTGCGCAGCCGCGGCTGCCCCTGCAGTTCAACTTCCACCAAATCACCGGGTTGCAGATAGGGGAAAGCGCCGCCGTGCGCAACCCCGCCCGGCGTGCCGGTGCAGATTACGTCTCCCGGCTGCAGGGCCAGGCGGGCTGTCACCCGCGCCACAATCTCGGGGATGTTAAATACCATGTCACCGCTGCGGCCCTGCTGCCGCAGCTCACCGTTAACCCAGGTTCTGATGCTGATGTCTAAAACGTCTGCAAACTCATCCGCGGTGGACAGGCAGGGCCCCATGGGTTTAAAGGTCGGGAACCCCTTGGCCTTGCCCACCGCTTCCAGCGTGCCCTGGGCCTGCACGTCCCGCGCGGACACATCGTTCAGCGGTACCAGCCCCGCCACCACCGACCAGGCATCCGCCGCCGCGATCTCATGCGCCGGCGCGCCGATCACCACCCCAATCTCACCTTCATAGTCTGTTTCCGTGACATCACCGGGAATGCGTACCGGGGCATCATGCACGTGTACCGCGGTACCCGGCGCGGGGCCAAATACCAGTTTTTCAGGCACCGGCCGGCCGATCTCTTCACAGTGAGCGCGATAATTCAGGCCGGCAATCACAAAATGTTGGGGCTGGCACAGCGGTACCAGTTGCGTTACCGCCTCAGCAAAAGGCATCAACCGGGTAACACCGTTGTCGCGGCGCGCTTGTACCAGCCGCTGCATGCCGTTTTCCTGCAAGCAGGCTTGCAGCGTGTCGAAAGGGGCGTCAAAAAAACACACCTGGCCGTTTTCATAAGCGGCTATGCCGTTGGCGGTCTGCAGCAGTTTCATAAGCGTCTCTTTTCAGCCGGATTTTTCACCCGGACTTTTTCAGCCGGACTTTTTCAGCCGGACTGGGGTTGCAGCGTATTTTCATCCGTATGGTCAAAACGGCGGCCGTAAATGTCCAGCAGGGTGGTCTGGGTATACGCCAGTTGCCCGCCGGTAATGCGCACGCTGCGTTCAAATGCCAGGGTCGCCGCGTTGTCCCGCATAAACGGGGACTGGGCAATGGGCCAGTCCGGGTCATCCGCCGCCGCCCGTACCTGCAGAGTGACGGCACCGTCCTCCCGCGCGGCCCGGCCGCCGGCCACCAGCGACACGCCGCGGGGAATGCTGAACGCCAGCATCAGCAGATCCTGCTCCGCGTCCCACATCCAGTAACCGCTTTCATTGTGAAATACTTTGTTATTCCGTTTCCTGGACACCAGCTGGTGGTAGCGGACCACCGCCAGCTCTTGGGTCTCCGCGTTGTCCACATCATCCGCGGGCTCATAGACAATCGTTTCGTAGTATGGATTATGCTCGGTATCGTCCGGCTCCGGTGACACATCCATGCCGTCATCACCGTACCAACGGCCCAGCAAACCCGCCAGCGGCCCATAGTCCACCCCGTTGATCACACTCTCTGCTGCCATATCCCCTTATTCCTCCGGTGCCCGGCCCAAAACTACCTGCCCCACATACTGCCTTGCTTCCGTTGGTGCAAACGGCTGCATGAAAGGTCCTGCGCGCACATCCCGGTACAGGCGCGCCAGCGCGTGGCTGTTGGTATACCCACTGCCGCCCATCAAGTCCATGGCTTTGCTGACAATATCTATGGCGCCGCGGTTCACCACCCACTTTGCCGTCTGATAATCTTTCATCAACCGGTGAGCCGCCTCCAGGGTGGGCGGTTGAGTTTCATGTTGGGCCAGAAAGCGGTCGGTGGCCGCACCGGCGGCGCTGAGAATTGCCCTGCACTTCGCCAGCTCAATATCCATTTCACCCACCAGGTGCTGCACACCGGCAAAGCCCGCCAGCGGGCGGCCCATGCGTTGCTGCCCCGGCAGTTTATCCGCCACCAGCTCGTAAGCCGCTTCCGCCGTTCCCAGAAACGCACCCACCAACGGCAGATTAGCCAGCGCCCGGTTCATTAACATGCCGACGCTCCAGCGCCCCCACGGGCCCAGTTTACGAATTCCGCCGGCACCCACCCGGACGTTGTCAAAGACCACGGACTGGCTGCCGGAACCACGCATGCCCAGCGCATCCCAATCATCCTGGGGCTGCAAACCCGGTGTATCCATGGGCAACAGCGTGGTCACCAGATGGTCGCCGTCATCATCACGCATGCGCAGATTCATACCCAGGTGAGTCGCCAGCGGCGACAGGGTGACAAAAATTTTGCGGCCGTTGATGCACCAGCCGTCATCCGCCGGTGTGGCTTCAGTGAGCGGGTGAAGATTATCCGTGCCGGGCTCCGTGGCGGTGGCGCAAATCAACATCCGGCCGTCAGCAATGGCCCGCAACGGCACCGCCAGCCTGTCTGCAGCGGACCCTTTAGCCTGAGCGTTGTGATAAGCCAACGCCATGCCGCGGCTGACGCCAAGGTGCATGTTGATGGCGATGGCGGTGGATGCATCACCCCGCGCCAGCGTAACAATGCAGGTAATCCAGTCCTGCACCGATTGCAGGCCGAAGCCGCCCAGCGCCTCGGGCACAAAGGCTGCCGCCACGCCGTTGGCCTGCATGTCGCTATAGTTGTCAGCCGGCATGGTGTTGCCGGCATCAGCCGCCGCCGCCCGCTCGCGGAAAGCCGGAATCAGCGCCATGGCGTTTTCGTAGAGGCGCTCACCAGCCGGTGTCTTGGGTGTTAAAGCAAAGCTCATGGCGGCCAAGTAAATAGCACTTTCAACAAACCGGCAACCGCACGCTGGTTTGGTTATCATGCAGTCATGAAAATTGGAATTAACGGCACCGGCCTGGTGCAGAAAGCCTCCGTTGCCGCGGTAACGGAAAACGCCGCCGCAGCGGCAGCAGACGGTTTCAGCAGTTACTGGCTGGCCGAGCACCCCACCGGCGGATTTGATGCCCTGACGGTGCTGGCACTGGTAGGGCAGGCGGTGCCGGAGCTGGAGCTGGGTACCGCCATCATCCCGACACATCCGCGCCACCCGCTGACCCTGGCCGGCCAGGCAGTTACCGTGGCCGCGACCCTGAGCGGCCCTTTAACCCTGGGTATCGGCCTCTCTCACGCGCCGATGATGGCGCAACTAGGTATCGGTTTCGACAAACCCATACGCCATCTGCGCGAATACCTGGAGGTGCTCATGCCGCTGATCCACAGCGGGAAGGTGGACACCGCGGGTGAAACGCTTTTCGCGCAAGCGGAATTTTTCCAGACCCCGCAGAACCCGCCCAGCGTGGTTGTCGCCGCGCTGGGTCCGCAGGCACTGGCGGTCACCGGCCGCCTGGCAGACGGTACCACCCTGGCGTGGGTGGGGCCCAGAACCATCAAGGATCACATCGTGCCGCGTATTTCCGAAGCAGCGGCG